>JBJTOP010000021.1:0-4634 GCA_046074645.1 Planctomycetaceae bacterium
AGATTCCACAGATGATGGGAGCTTTTCAGTCCCGTGTCTGTGCGATTCACTTCGGTTGTCACCGTGCACCGCAATCGCTGCACGTCTCTGGACGGTGATGCACCACTCAGTCACAAGCTTCCGTGGGAATCAGATCGCGAGTTGGTTTGACATGCCCAGCCTGACCTCCGCGTTTGCGTCTGGATTTCGGCTTCGCCGTGCTCACTGGCTGCTGTCCCGGTCTGTCGCTCGACGGTGGCAGCGAGGAATCGCCCGAGTTCATGCCAAGTCGCCGTTCGAGTTCCTCGATTCGCTTTTGCTGTGATGCAATGAGCTGTTTTGAAAGATCAATCCTGAAACTGTGAACGGTAACCAACTTTTTTCCTTCTCAACTGGTCTCCTCTCTCCTTTCGCCGTCACAGGCTTCGGGATCGAGTCAGGTGCGGACATTGATCCGGCGATCAGAATCGCGAGGCGACCACAAACGTGATCCAGCCTCCGAGGTAGGCGAGGAGCGTCATGTAGACGAAGCAAAACACTGGCCAGCGCCAACTGTTGGTCTCGCGGCGAATCACCATCAGCGTTGAGACACATTGCGCACACAGGGCGAAAAAAACCATGATCGAGAGGCCCGAGGCGACCGTGAATACGGGGCGGCCATCGGGCCAGGAAGCTGTTTTCAGTACTCCCCTCAGGCCTTCATCTTCTTCATCCACGTCGCCACCAAGACTGTAAATTGTCCCCATCGTGGCGATAATCACTTCTCGGGCAGGAAAGGAAGCCAGCACGCCGACGCCGATCTTCCAGTCCCAGCCAAGGGGGGCAAAGACCGGCTCAATGACGCGCCCCGTCCGACCCAGCAGACTGTTTTCAAGCAGACTTGCGTTTGCCTGATTGAGTTTATCTGTGAGCTGTTCAAGCTTTGCGGACTGCTCGGGATCGTCAGCAGGCAGCGTTTCGATTTCCGCCAGCAGTTGATCGCGGGGACCGTGGTCACCTGGAAATGAACCGGCAGCCCAGACCAGCACGCTGGTTGCAAAGATCAACGTCCCGGCTCGACTGACGAAAGACCAGCCACTCTCCCAGACACGGCGCAGGACAACTCCCCAGGACGGCATGCGGTAATCTGGCAGTTCCAGCAGAAACGGAGCAGCCTCTCCCCGGAAAAAAGTGCTCCGCAGCAGGAACGCGACCGGGATGGCCACAAACAGCCCCAGCGAACTCATGCCGAAGAGTACCAGCCCCCGCAGGGGAAGCAGGTTCCACGCAACACGGATGTCCGGAATCAGTGTGCCGATCAAAAGCACATAGACCGGCAAACGTGCTGAACAGCTCATCAGTGGCGCCACCAGAATCGTCACGAACCGGTCTCGACGATTCTCGATGACTCGAGTCGCCATAATCCCGGGAACCGCACACGCGAATGATGACATGAGCGGCAGAAAGGAGCGGCCACTGAGCCCCAGTAAAGACATGAGCCGGTCCATCATGAATGCGGCCCGGGCCATGTAACCACAGTCTTCGAGAACACCGATGAAAAGGAACAGCAGACAGATCTGAGGCAGAAAAACCAGCACTCCGCCAACTCCGGCAATCACGCCGTCCGTGAGCAGACTGCGGAATGGGCCTGGGTCCATCGATGCCACGACCAGATCGGACAGTGATCCAAGACTGCTGTCCACAGCGTCGCTTAAGGGCGCGGAGAACCAATAGATCGTGGAAAACACGAGCAGTAACACGGACACACACAGCAACAGCCCGAAGACACTCTGCGTGAGCACGCCGTCGATCCGATCTGTGAGTGATCGTCCGGAGATGCTGGCGGTGGTCTGGACCGCAGAGAGCAATCGACCTGTTGCCGCGTAACGCTGTTCTGCTTCTGCTGCAGGCAGTTGCTGGCCGCAGACGCTCAGCTGATCACGTGCCCTTGACAAAGCCTGTACAAATTCCGATCCCTGCTGCCCCGCCAGCAGTCGTTCGACCAAACCGCCTGGATCCAGCAGCGCCCGGCGCACGAGGAAACCTGCTGCTGACGAAGAGACTGCCGGCATCGATTTGAGTCGCGAATGCAGGCCAGCCACGGCGCGACAAATCTCGGGACTTAAATATTCAGGATGTGCAGCTGGCACGGATGCCGCTCGCAGGAGCGACAAACAGGCTGCTTCGAGTTGCTGCAAGCCTTCCCGACGGCTGGCTGAAGTGGGGACAACAGGCATCCCCAGCCGCGCTGATAGTTCTGTGCAGTCAATACGAATGCCTGCCGCAACTGCGGCGTCCCACATGTTCAGGCAGAGAACGACCGGCAAACCGGACTCCTGAACCTGAGTTGCTAGGTAGAGGTTTCGATCGAGCGCTGCGGCATTACAGATGCAGATGACCAAGTCGGGCGCAGGAGCCCCGCTGTAACCAGTCAACACCTCCACCGCGACAAGCTCGTCCGGTGATCGAGGTGCCAGACTGTAAGTTCCGGGAAGGTCAATCAGTTCGACCGCCGAACCATTCCATGTGACGCGCCCAGTTCGCTGATCAACCGTCACACCCGGATAGTTGCCGGTCCGCACATGCAGGCCCGACAGAGCATTGAAGAGGGTGCTCTTGCCTGTGTTAGGGTTGCCGATCAATGCCACCCGAAATGGGCGGGAGACAGCAGGATTATCGGAGCGGGCGTTCAAGGGCGGGGATCGCGCAGGGAGTTTTGGAAGGCGCTAGACAGAACCGGCCAGTTCCATGCGGTCTGCCCGTCCGCGACGGCCGAATTCCGCCGAAGCAGAGACCTGACAGGCGTCTGCCAGAACTTGAACGTGGACCACAGCAGCATCCGCAGGCCGCATCGTGATCGATACTCCGTGCAGCCGATACTGGACCGGTCCGCCAAACGGTGCCCGGCGAACGACGTGCACGGTCGCACCCGGAACAAATCCCAATTCCATCAGACGTGCCGCGAGGCCCCCTGTTGTGGCGACCTGGGCGACCACGCAGACCGTTCCCGGTTCCAAACCTGAAAGCGGAAGATTGCTGAGGAGATTCACCACACGGCCCGCCCTGATTGAGAGGAGAAATGTTGGTAAGCGACCGATCCTGTCGAGCTTGAGACTCAGTCTCAGTTCGTCGGAGTATCGCAGGTTGGCTGCGAAAAGCCACAAAGAATCGGCCTGGAGTTGAACGATTTCCCGAGAATGTCTCGATTGCGATCGCCGGCGGCAACAGCGTCGAAAGCAACACTCGCCGTTGGCTCAGGTCAGTATCCAGCGTGGAAAAAGACGGCTTAGGGGTGATTGCCTGCTGAGTTGCCGGTCTGAAATGTCAGTCCCAGTCAAAGAGATTGCCGATCCGCGACTCCCGTTTTCTCGGTCTTTGATCGTAACGTCCTTCCCGGTCATCCCAGTTGTCCCGGTCATCCCAGTTGTCCCGGTCATCCCGGTTGTTCCGGTCATCCCGGTTGTCCCGGTCATCCCGGTTGTACGAGCGAGGTCGGGTGGTATCGTCATCAAACTGACCGTGAGCATGACGACTGGCGCGTTCGAGAAGTTTGTCGAGTTCAGCGCGGTCGAGCCAGATCCCCCTGCAGGTTGGACAGTAATCGACCTCGATCCCCTGACGATCCATCATTCTGAGTTCGATTTTACGAACAGGACACAGCATGGAATGCTCCTGAAAATTGCATAAAGATCTACCGCGTTCGTTGATGGCGGCTGCTGCAATTTTCAAGACAGCAATGGGGAATGCGTGGTATCCATTTTTTCAATGATGATGTGACTGCCCGAAGGTGCATGGCACTTTGGGAAGCCTCAGCTGCCACCTGCGTCAATCAATGCGCTGATTACAGACTTGTGTTTTCGGATTCGCGCGTGTTGGAGAGGCGTTCGTCCTTGATGCGACTTCGAATGAACATCCCAACCATTTTCGATCAGCATTTTCACAAATCTCAGGTGACCTTCGCATGCGGCAACGCCAAGTGCTTCGGGCTGAAGGCGTGGATCAGCCCCATTGGCAAGCAGCAGGGCGGCCATGTCTTTGTGATTGCGCGATATCGCGCATGTCAATGGGCCGTGTCCGTGACGGTCTCGGTGATTCACATTTGCACCGGCGCGAATCAACATCTGAGCGACATCTGGACGTCCATGAAATGCAGCGATGTGTAGCGCAGTGCTCCCTATTTTGTTCGCGATTCGCGGGTCAGCACCGAATTTGAGAAGGGCACGGCAAATTCGGAGGTCGATGGAGCTCGTGGCGGCTTCACGAAGAACGATGTCATTATCCATCATTGAAAGATTCGGGTCAGCTCCGGATTTGAGTAACAAGCTCACTGTTGCAACGTGATTTGCGCGAACGGCGTACAACAGCGGAGGCTGCCGGAATTGGTTTGTTCCGTTGATACTGGCACCAAGCGAGATCAAAAAACGAACGACAGGTACATGCCCCCTCTCGGCTGCCAGCATCAGCGGCGTCTCGCAGGTGGGGCGGTTCTTCCGTGGAGGCAGGCGAACGTTGACGCTCGTTGCCCCTTGCAATTGAGCACGGACGGCTTTGATGTCTTGACTCAAGATTGCCTCGACTAGCATGGTCAATGCCGAACGTGCTGGCTTTCCCATTTGACTTCGGATTCGCGTCCTGCAAGATAATGTTTCTCGAGGTGCCATGCACCTCAAGGCCGT
>JBJTOP010000022.1:0-18112 GCA_046074645.1 Planctomycetaceae bacterium
GATAAACCTCAACTTTGCCTCATTACAGCCCCACTCACTGACAACGGTAACTCCAGCACCTCCTGCACCCCCGCCAGCCTCGCCGCGACAGCCGCAGGGCTTATCAGGATCGCCCCCGATACGCTGTTTCTGGTCTGCAAATCTGCCCGATCCGGGCCTTCAGATGCCATGGCCGTTGACGTGCAGAAAGCACTGTCTGCCGCTGGCATCCCGGCAGAGGCGATGCTCATCCTTCCCGAAGTCTCCGAAGATGCTCTTTTCGCTAGTCTTCCCAAACACCCGAGCCTGCAGGCATCCCCGCAGCGACGCATCAGCATCCTCGCGGCTGCTGAAGAACTTGCCAGACTCGATCTGCTCGCCCGCCGCCACAACCTCGCGCCTCTTCTGATCCCCGATAACGCCAGCACAGATGCCGTGTCACCCTCCAGAACTCTCCGCCAGACGCTGCAGCTGCTTCAAACCATGGTCCAGCCCGCCTCAGAGTATCTGCAAAGTCTTCGCGCTCCCGCCGAAACACAGTTGCAATTAAGCCCCGACTCAGATGAAACCGTGGATCCTCAGCAACTCATTCGGGAGCTGCAGGAAGCCGCGGCGGCTGAGCCATGACTTGCTGTGGACCCCGTGATACACTCCTGCTTTAACGGTTTCCCCTGACACATTACAGGCCGGTTCGCCAATGGACGAAGCGATTCGTAAAGCCCGAGTACTGATTGAGGCACTCAGCTGGATTCAGCGGTTTCGCGGCCGCTATGTTGTCATCAAGCTCGGCGGCAGCACCCTCGACGACACCAACTCCGTAAACAGCCTGCTCGTGGACGTCGTGTTCATGGCAACAGTGGGGATGCGGCCGGTTATTGTGCATGGTGGCGGTAAAGCCATTTCATCCGCTATGTCAGCTGCCGGAATCGCTCCAAGGTTCGTCGCTGGTCGTCGATTCACAGATCTTCCCACCCTGCAGATCGCCTCGCGAGTTCTCGTCGAAGACATCTGCCAGTCGCTCGTTGACCGAATCAATCACAATGGCTGTCGCGCGACCGGACTCCACTACGGCACCGAAAACATCCTGACTGCTGAAAAACTCCAGCTGAATGACGTCCACGGTCAGCCACTCGACCTGGGCCATGTCGGAACCGTGACCCAGGTCAACGTCGATATCATCTCCCGCGTTTGTTCCACCGGAACCATCCCGGTCATTCCCAGTATCGCTCTGAGCCCCCTCGGGCATCGGCTGAATATCAATGCCGATACCGCCGCAGCCGCGGTCGCTCGCGCCCTTGCAGCTGAAAAACTGGTGTTTCTCAGCGACATTCCCGGAATCCTCACAGATATCAAAAACCCTGCCAGCCGACTCTCGCATGTCACCGGCAGCGAGGTTCGGAAACTCATTGCCGACGGAGTCATCGCCGGAGGCATGGTACCCAAGGTCGAGGCCGCCCTGGAAGCACTCGATGCCGGTGTCCGAAAAGTCCACATTGTTGACGCCGCCATGCCCCACTCCGTACTACTCGAAATCTACTCAGACACCGGTGTGGGCACGGAAATTGTGGCCTGACTCCACCAGTCGTCCCCGAAAACTGCCTGAACCTCTGGCTTCCCCCCAGTGTCATCGATTCATCGGAAACAGCGTCAGATTCCGCAGCTCAGGTTTCCCCGGTCACAAAATGCGGGTTAGAATAACGGCCGGCTGTGAACGCAGCAGTTTGTTCCCTCAGGAGCCTCCTCACACATGACCCAGACAGCACTTTCCGCCAGCCAGGCAATCATCGACCTGTTCGACGAATACGTAATCCCCAACTATCGCCGTCAGCCAATTGCCCTCGTCCGCGGTCAGGGATCTCACGTGTGGGATGCAGACGGACAACGCTACCTCGACCTGTTTCCCGGCTGGGGCTGCAACATTCTTGGTTACTCACCACCGCGACTTGTTCGGGCTCTGCAGGAACAGGCTGCAAAGCTGATTCATGTGCCCAACACGTGGTACATCGAACAGCAGGGCCGATTCGCCGAATTCCTCTGTTCCCGCAGCTTCGGCAAAGCATTTTTCTGCAACAGCGGGGCCGAAGCGAATGAAGCCGCCATCAAACTCGCTCGCCTGCACGGATCGCATCAGGGACGCTACCGAATCATCACTTTCGAAAACGGCTTCCACGGCCGCACCTTCGGAGCACTGACCGCCACCGCTCAACCCAAATACCACGAAGGAGTCGGACCACTCGTTGCAGGTTTCCGCTATGCTCGCGTGAATGATGTCGAAGCTGTACGCAGCCTGATCGACCAGGAAACTGCCGCCATCATGATCGAACCAATTCAGGGCGAAGGTGGCGTCCGCATTCCGGCACCCGGTTTCCTGCAAACGCTCCGCACCCTCTGCGACGAACATGGCCTGCTGCTCATCTTCGACGAAGTCCAGACAGGTATGGGACGCACAGGTCGCTGGTTCGGCTGGCAGCACGCCGGCGTGCAGCCCGATGTGATCACTCTCGCCAAGGGCCTCGCTGGCGGAGTCGCCTGTGGTGCCATGCTCTGCCGCGACGAATTCGCCGCTGACCTGCGGCCGGGAATGCACGCCAGCACCTTCGGCGGCAATTCGCTGGCCATGGCTGCCGGACTCGCCGTCGGCGAGACCATCGAGGAAGAGGGACTGCTGGGACATGTCCAGGAGATGGAACGCCAGGCCCGTTCCCGACTCCAGCAGCTCCAGCAACAACTTCCAATCATCCGCGAAATCCGCACCTGCGGTCTCATGATCGGTATCGAACTCTCCATCCCTGCTCAACCTGCCGTCGCCAAATGTATGGAACGCGGCGTACTCATCAACGCAACCAACGAGACCATCGTCCGTCTGCTCCCCGCACTCAATATCTCCTCCGCTGACCTCCTCGAAGGACTCGATGTCGTCGCAGATGTGCTCGAAGAAATGGCTGGCGAATCTTCCTGAAATTCCCCTGACCTCATGCGGGACTGCCGACTCCCATTCCCAAACAGTCGGCACCCGCTGACGTCGCTTCACACAGGAGGCCTGCATGGCGTATCTGACCCAGGTGCAGATCTACTGTTTCCTCTTCAGCTACCTCACTGCACTCATCGCAGAGCTCGCGCAGCTCGTCAAAAAGCCCGCGCCAACGCTCCGCCTCATCATCGTCGGCTTCACCGCCGCCGGCTTCATCGCCCACACTTCCTACCTGCTCGCCCGAGCACGCTCCGCCGGACTCCCCCCGCTACTCAGCAGCCAGCAGGACTGGCTGCTCGTACTCGCATGGCTCGGCAGCCTGCTCTATCTCGTCCTGCTGCTCACACGCCAGCAACTCGCCATCGGCGTCTTCTTACTCCCCGCCGTCCTCATACTCGTCGTCTCCGCCGAATTTGCCAGCTCACAATCAGCCGGCAGCCTCCGTGAAGCCGCCCAGCGTCGCTGGGGTATGTTCCATGTCACCTCGCTCGTACTCGGAGTCGCCGCAGTGGCCGGCGCGGCTCTCTCCGGACTCATGTACCTGCTCCATCACCAGCGACTCCGCGCTCGTTCCGGCTGGCTTCAGAGACTCGCTCTCCCCAGCCTCGAACACCTCACAACCATCAACCGCTGGATGGTCATCCTCTCAGTTCCCTGCCTCACCATCGGACTCATCACAGGCTTCCTCCTTATCGCGCTCCGCCGAAACACGCACCAGCAGCCCCAAATCCCCTGGAACGACCCGGCTATCATCACCACGATCGTAGTCTGGATCTCCGCCATCGCAGTCCTCGTCCGAGTCCTCCGCAGCAGTCGTCAGACCGGCCGGTCCGTCGCACTGCTCTCGTTCCTCTCCGGTGCTCTCCTCCTGCTTGCCATCCTCGGACTGACACTTCTGTCCGGACGTGCTGGCCTGAACTCCATCCACGGCGGTGCACCCGCAGAAAACCTCGTTCCGCCAACCGCCAATCACTCACACGCCGCTGTCACTGCCCCGCAGAACGCCCCCGACACGCTCCCCCC
This sequence comes from Planctomycetaceae bacterium, assembly GCA_046074645.1. Classification (GTDB taxonomy): domain Bacteria; phylum Planctomycetota; class Planctomycetia; order Planctomycetales; family Planctomycetaceae; genus SXXK01. Next base: position 3,974 of record JBJTOP010000022.1, read on the forward strand.
AGATACGCTCCCCCCAAAGACGCTCCCCCCAGACACGCTTCGGGAGCAGACGCCATGAACGTCCTCGCTCTCAGCTGCAGTCATCACCGCGCCGGCGTACAGCTCCGCGAACGACTCGCCTTCTCCTCTCCACAGTCGCTCACCAACGCCTACGAACGCTGGAAAATCCTCCACCCCGGCTCAGAACTTGTCATTCTCTCCACCTGCAACCGCGTTGAGCTGTATGCTGCTGATGAACAGACATCAAACGGAATCGCTGTCGATGACATCATCAATTTCCTCAGTCGCTTTCACAATCTCCCTGCCGATGACTTCGCGTCCGCACTGATATCCCACACCGGCTCCGATGCCGTCAGACACCTCTTCCATGTCACCTGCAGCATCGACAGCATGGTTCTCGGTGAACCACAGATCGTCAACCAGGTCAAGGAAGCCTATCGCATTGCCCAGGAACATTCCGCCTGCGGGCCCCTCACAAACGTGCTCTTTCAAAGAGCTCTCAAAGTCTCCGCTCAGGTCCGCACTGAAACGGCACTCGCTGATGGACGCGTATCCATTGCCAGCGTCGCAGTTGGCGATTTCGCCCGCAGCATCTTCAGCCGCTTCGACAACAAACTCGTCCTCGTCATCGGCGCCGGCGAAATGGCCGAAGAAACACTCGTATACCTCCAGTCCGAAGGTGTCCGCAATTTCGTTGTCGCCAACCGCAGTCGCGAACGCGCAGAACTTCTCGCCGAAAAATTCGGCGGACAAGCCGTTGATTTTTCCACCCTCGATCACTGGCTCGCCTCCGCTGACGTCATCGTCAGCACCACCGGCGCCTCACAAACCCTGATCACTCGCGACCGCTTCCTCGCCAACCGAAAGCTCTCCCGCAAACACCCCGTCTTCATCCTTGATCTCGCCGCCCCGCGTGACTTCGACCCCGAAATCGCCTCCATCGACGACAATGTCTTCCTCTATGACCTCGATGCACTCGAAGAAACCTGCGAACGCAACCGACAGGCCCGTCGCAGCGAAATCCAGCGCGCCGAAGACATCATCACCGCACAAACTCAAACCTTCATTCAGGAAATCAATCATCGAGCCACCGGCCCGGTAATCCATCGTCTCCGCGAACACTGGGCCGAAATCAGCCGCTCCGAACTGGATCGACTCTACAGAAAAATACCATCCCTCGAACCCGCCCAGAAAGACGCTATCGAAGCCACCATCTCCCGAATCGTCAATAAACTCCTTCACCCGCCGCTGGAAGCCCTGCGCGACGAAGCCAAGTCGGGCACACCGGATGGATTGCTGCACGCTATCCGCCGACTGTTCTTCCCCGGCGGCTAGACTCTGCTCTCCCATTCCCAGCGTTTTTTCTCGCGACCGAAATTCCGTATTTGACGGATGCACCGTTCCCGCTTATCCTCTCCATCCTGACACGCTGCCACACCTGCCTCTGTCTTTCCCACCCCCAATTGCCCACCCACTGCCCTCCATAGCCCCTGCGTTGAAGGAGCGACGCCCTGCTGAATTCCATCGGAATATCAGCTCGCGGAGTAACCCCATATGCGTGCTTCGATCGCTCCACTCCTCATACTCGCCGCTATCGGCACAGCCTCCAGCGCTGTTCCAGTCCGCTTTCTCTTCGCAGACCCGGCAAACAGCCCAAAAAGCCTCCGTGAAGGCGATGCTGCCCCCCGCTTCCAGGCCCACAAACACGACGGCACGCTCTGGAAATCCGAGGATTTTGTTGGGAAAAAATACGTCGTCGTCTTCTTTTATCCGGCCGCCTTCACAAGCGGCTGCACCCGACAAGCCTGCCTGTTCCGCGATAATCTCTCCCACCTGCAGCAGGCCGGTGCCGAAGTCGTTGGCATCAGTGGCGATCAGACAGACGGCCTCAAACTTTTCCAGCGACAGCACTCCCTGAATTTCCCACTACTCAGCGACGATGATGGCGAAATCGCCAAAGCCTTCGGTGTCCCCCTGCGAAACGGCGACACCATCACTCGCTCCATCGACGGCGTCGAACATGCTCTCATTCGCGGAGTCACCGCCAGCCGCTGGACCTTTGTGATTGCCCCCAACGGCCGCGTCATTTCCAAAAACACAGCCGTCGATCCCGAAAAAGATGCCGCAAATGTGGTCGAAATCATTCGACGACTCAACACTTCGTCGCAATAATCACCCGAAACCTGCTGCCCGTGATTCTTCCGCCGGATTGTCCGGTATCACGGCTGGTTCCCGTCCCTGGTTCGTTTTTGGAGAATTTCTCAATGAGGAAGCTGATCGCTCTCTGTGCACTCGGACTCATCCTGTCCGGTCTGCAGTCCGTCAATGCCAGTGATCTGGAATCCGGTTTGCAACCGGGCGAATACCCCAAGGCATTCTACCTCACCGACGTCACTGGCCCCGCCGCCAACACCAAACTCTGCTACCGCTGCCAGTACGGTGCCCGACCAGTCGTCAGCCTCTTCGTTCGCAAAATGGACGAAAAGACCGTCAAACTGATCAAGGAACTCGATGCCGTCGTGGCAAAGAACTCAGACAAGAAAATGGCCGCATTCGTCACTGTCCTGACCAACGACCCCGATGCTCAGGAAGCCACGCTCAAGAAAATCGCCGACGAACAAAAGATCGGTGCCACTCCGATGGGTCTCTACGAAAACATCTCCGGCCCGGCCTCCTACAAAATCGCCTCCAACGCCGACATCACAATCATGATGTGGGTCGATTCCAACGTGAAGGTCAACCATGCCTTCGAAGCTGGAAAACTCACCGACGAAATGATCGCTAAGGTCATTAAGGACACCGCCCAGATCCTCAACTGAGCCTGCTCCTGCGATACGCCTCCGCAATTCGACCTGTTTCCTTCCGGAAACAGGTCTTTTTTTTCTGCACGGCACTGTTTCGCACCCATTACCCGGCAGCCCGCTTGTCAGATTCTCAGTCGCCTCATAGCATCCCGAAATCCCTCCGGTTTCCATGCAAACAATTCACCGGCCTGCTTGCGATGCCCCTTTCGACTGAATCTCATCTCTGGCAGTTTCGCCCCAGCGACGCAGAGTTTCTGCTGCAGTCACTTCTGGGAACCAGTCGCACATTCGCGCTCGCAATTCCGCTCCTTGAACCCGCACGGCGATTTCAGGTCGGACTCACCTACCTTCTTTTTCGCGTCGCCGACAGCATCGAAGACGCGGCGGACGTGCCCACCTCCCACAAACTCAAACTCCTCTCAACTCTCGAAACGGCCCTCCACACCGCCCCCGAACTGGCCGACTCAACTTGCTTCTCCGGCATGTGGCCAGTTGACAGCCCCGTCGAACAGCTGATGCAGGCCACCCCCAGACTCATCCAGCTCTTCCACGAACTCCCGGCTACCCACAGCACCGTCATTCGCCGCTCTCTCGGCGGTACCATCAAGGGAATGCAGGCGTTCCTCGCCGGAAGCGCTGGCACTGATCGGCAAATCAGCATCGAATCGCTGACAGACCTGCGGCTCTACTGCTACTCCGTGGCCGGCATCGTCGGAGAATTGCTCACAGACCTGTTTGTTCTGGAAAATCCCTGCCCAAACGACACCGCACAGGACCTCCGGCAACTCGCCGTTGCCTTCGGCGAATTCCTGCAGTTGATCAACATCCTCAAAGACTCAGACGGTGATCTGTCCGACGGCCGCATCTTCATCCCCTCCGGTGCCACTCGCCAGGCCGTCACCGAGATCGCTCTCAACAGTCACCGCGACGCCGCAAAATACATCGAACTGCTTGCTCTCTGGAACTTTCCAGCAGACATCCTCGCCTTCTGCCGCTTCATTTTTCTTCTCGCCGAAGGCTCGCTCGATTGTCTGCAGCAACACGGCCCCGGCAGCAAACTCAGCCGCGCAGCCGTACAGGACATTCTGCAGAAAGTCCAGGCCCACCCAGCCGGAGCTGACCTGTAAATACAGGTACGCCACCACCCACTCCGCCATGAAATCCGGTTAACCCCACTGTTTGCATGACTTTCGGAGTATCTTTCTTGAGAGCAGTCGTATTCGATGGGGAGCTGCAGACAACGTCCTCAGCCCGACTCCGCAACGCTCGACCCGGCGAAATTGCCGTGGATGTGCTCGAAGCCGGCATCTGCGAAACCGATCTCCAGCTTTGCCGCGGTTACATGGGGTTTCAGGGAATATTAGGACACGAGTTCGTCGGGATCGCCCGCTCAGGACGCTATGCCGGGCAACGTGTCGTCGGAGAAATCAACTGCGCCTGCCACGTCTGCAGCGTCTGTCGAAGCGGCCTGGTGACACATTGCCCGGATCGCACTGTTGTCGGAATTCTTCATCACGACGGCGCCTTCGCTGATACCGTCCTCATTCCCGAACAAAACCTGCACCCCGTCCCGGAAACTCTCGCAACTTCACTCGCAGTCTTTGTTGAACCTGTCGCCGCCGCCTGCCGGATCCCCGAACAAATTCCCGTCGCCGGACGCACCGCAGCTGTCCTTGGAGACGGACGACTGGGAAACCTCTGCGCCCAGGTGCTCCGCCAAAATAACTGTCAGGTCCACGTCGTCGGCAAACATACCGCCAAAATGGAACTGCTGAGCCGTCTTGGAATCCCGGTGGTGCATCTGTCCGGTCTGCAGCCCAGCCGCAACTGCGACATCGTCGTCGACTGCACCGGATCACCCTCCGGACTCGAACTGGCACTCAAACTGGTGCGGCCCTGCGGTACCGTCGTGCTCAAGACCACCGTGGCTGACACCCAGTCGCTGCACATGGCCCCATTCGTGATTGACGAAATCAAACTCCTCGGCTCCCGATGTGGCCCCTTTGCCACTGCACTGCGAATGCTTGAAGCCGGTGACGTCCAGGTAAACCCACTAATCTCCGCTCGTTATCCGCTGGAACAAGCCCTGAAGGCGTTTGAACAGGCCAGTCGAAAGGATGTGCTGAAGGTCCTGCTGGAAGTCAATTCTCCAAACCGTATCTCCTGAGCCGCAGGACGGAAAAGCCTCGCAACAGCCGCCGGACTCTGACGTATCCTCCAACGTCTCACAGAAGGAAAGAGCTCTGCTGGGAAGCAACCCGAGCGCCTGAGAGATGCCGTCGACAGGTTCTCTGAACCGAACAGTGCCGGGCTCCAGCCGTGTTCAGTAGCCCGGTTGCGTTGAGGCGTTGCCGCGAAAATCAATGGCTGGCAACTGCAGTCGGCGGCGGCATTCGTCCAGCATTGCCTGCGTCGCACTGGCGCCAATTCTTGTCACTCCCAGCTCGCGGCACTGCAGCAGCATGTCAAGGTCCCGAACTCCACCAGCAGCCTTGACCTGCACGTCCGCACCCGCATGCGCCCGCATCAGCCGCAAATCATCAAGTGTCGCACCACCGGTGCCGTATCCTGTTGATGTCTTGACCCAGTCTGCCCCAAGCTCCGTGCACATCTCACACAGACGAATCTTCTGAGCCGTGTTCAGAAAACAGTTCTCGAAGATGACCTTCACCTTCTGCGCTGCGGCGTGAGTTATCTCAATGACAGCCTCAAGATCGGTGCGCACATATTCCCAGTCACCACTGACGACTCGGCTGATGTTGCATACCAGATCCAGCTCTTCACCGCCGTCAATCAGTGCCTGCCGAGCTTCAGCGACCTTGATCGATGTGCGGTGCCCGCCGTGTGGAAAGCCAATCACCGTGCTGGCGCGAACACCACTGCCCCGCAGGATCTCAGCACAGCGAGCAAGGTAGTGAGGCTGAATGCACACACTTCCTGCCTGATAGACAACGGCCAGCTGACAGCCATTCTCGAAGGCATCCAGTGTGGTTTCCGGACGGAGCAGCGAATGGTCAATCATCCGCGAAATGTCGTTGTAGGAATACTCCACTCTACCACTCCCCGCTGCGGCGGAACTTGTCGCGAGCGTTTTGCTGAAACTGTTTCGATGCTTCACCCAGCTGCTTCAGGATCTGCTCCATAGTCAAACCGGCCGTGTCTCGAGCAGCCCGAATGATGGTCTCGCATTCATTGGTATCCATGAAGCGAGCCGCATCAAGAATCTCTGCGTGTTCGTCACCAGTGAGCACCAGGAATCCGTGCTTATCGGCATGAATCAAATCTCCCGGCTGCACCTTCCTTCCAAACACCTCCACCTCGCAGTTGAATTCCACCGGCCAGACAGCAGCGTGCCCCACACACAATCGCCGTGCAATTGCTTTAAAGCCCGCATTCGTCATCTCATCCAGGTCACGAATCGCACCATCCGTGATTGTGCCCACACATCCCAGTGCTCGGTGGATGTTCGCGTTCACCTCACCCCAGAACGAACCAATCACCGCTGGCTTGTCGAGATCCTGAATCACGACAATTTTTGGTCCGGGTACGGAAGCCAGATAGCGACGGTATTCACTCACTGCGTCTGGCCGCTGTTTGCGGTGTGCCGGATTGGATGGCTCAACCTTCAAAGTCACCGCGTAACCCACCATCGGCCCCATCTGCGGCATGAAATCCCGAGTCTCCTCAGGATTCACGGCGTCGCGACAGTGATCACGGCGAGTGATTTGTTCCCAGCCGTTGAAAATTGTCGGTGTGTTCCAGCGTTTCAACTGGAGCAGATCAGCATGACTCAGGATTCGTGGAGCAGACATCTGGACAACCTCGCATGACTCAAACAATAAAAATCTCAGCGTTTCAACCGATCCTGTACTTCGCTGACAATCCGGCTGACCGGGATTCGTTCCTGAACCAGCGTATCACGGTCGCGAATGGTCACGCACTGGTCACGAGCAGTGTCCCCGTCGATCGTAATGCAGAAGGGCGTACCAATTTCGTCCTGACGTCGATAGCGACGCCCTATCGCGGCCTGCTGGTCATACTGGACACTGAGCCCCGCTGCCTTCAGCTCACCATAAATCTGCATCGCACGTTCAGGCATCCCGTCCTTCTTGATCAGCGGAAATACGGCCGCCTTCACCGGAGCCAGCCGTGGATGGAACTTCATCACCACGCGTTCCTGCATCGCCCCGTTTTCATCCGGCTGCTGATCCTCATGATAGGCTTCACAAAGAAATGCCAGCGTACCACGGTCAGCACCCGCAGACGGTTCAATCACGTGAGGAATGAAGCGCTCCCGCGTTTGATCATCAAAATAGCTCAGATCCTTGCCGCTGCCGCGATGTTTGGGCTGACCGTCGGCCGTGCGTTCCAGCTCCAGCTCGCCTGCTGCGTTTTTCGCAAGCTTGCCCTCCATATGAGAACGCAGGTCAAAGTCACCACGATGGGCAATGCCCTCCAGCTCACCGTATTCACCAGCATCCAGGAACGGAAATGCGTACTCAATATCCGCAGTTCCCACTGAATAATGAGCGAGTTCGTCCTGGTGGTGATCACGGAGAATCAGACGATCGCGCGTAATGCCGAGATTCAGGTACCAGTTGTAGCGACGGTCACGCCAGTAGGTGTACCAGTCGCGCGACTGTGAAGGATGACAGAAAAACTCAATCTCCATCTGCTCGAATTCACGAGAGCGAAACGTGAAGTTCCGCGGAGTGATTTCGTTGCGGAAACTTTTGCCAACCTGACAAATGCCAAATGGCAGCTTGACGCGGGAACTGTCCACCACGTTCTTGAAGTTGACGAAAATCCCCTGAGCTGTTTCCGGGCGAAGAAAAGCAGCGTCCTCCTCCGAACCCAGGGCACCGATGATGGTCTTCATCATCAGGTTAAATTCGCGCGGCTCCGTCAGCTTGCAGCCAGAATGCTCGCCAACCATTTTACTGGGCTTCTGCGGGCACGGAATCGACGGAATATGGTCCTGACGAAATCGCCCCTTGCAGGCGTGACAGTCCACCATCATGTCGTGGAACAGATCGTAGTGACCTGAACATTTCCAGACCTGTGGATGCATGATGATGGCCGATTCCAGTCCCACCATCTGAAAAGTCGACGGCGCGCAGGCGGGCTGCAGCAGTTCATTGTGCGCTGATACCATGTCGTGATACCAGACGTCGCGGACGTTCCGCTTCAGTTCTGTGCCGAGAGGACCGTAGTCCCAGAAACCGTTCTGGCCGCCGTAGATTTCAGAGTTTTGGAAGATGAAGCCCCTGCGTTTGCAGAGAGCAACAATTTTGTCCATCGATCGAGACATAAATACGACTCTTTGAATGCTGAATGCTGACAACAAACCTCCCCACAGTCTGACGGGAAGCGGCAACAGTGTCCACGTCAGTTGCCCAGGCAAACATTTCTGACTGGCAAGGAAAAATCCGGCAGACCATCCACGCCGTGCGAAGCGATTGAAGCGAATTTCACGCCCGATTCGAACGCCGTCCGATCAGTCACCTCATCCGACTACTTCATCGGACCGCCCCGCCATTGCTCAAGCGTCCCGCACAAACTCGTCTCGCCTCAGATTACAACTTCCTGCTAAGCTCCGAAAACCACGGTCCAGGTCATGATTTTCGAGGTTTTTAAGATGTCTGCTATCGCCCTGATCTTCCCGCTGCTCGTCAGCCTGCTTCCCCAGGATTCCGCAAACGTGACCCCGGCGGCTCCGGCCGCTGCCGCGCCAAACACCCCGACCCCGGCCCCCGCGACACCCCAGGCTGCTCCGGCCACCACCCAGGAAACTCAACCAACGGCCCCAAACTCCCTCCCAAATACCCAGCAAACAGTCAGTCTCCGCTACCAGTTCACTCCCGGACAGGTGCTCAGATACCGCTCAGAACAGAAGATGACTCTGGAAGCCCAGCTGGGACAGTCGCGCCGAGTGGATATTTCCGAAGTGAAACAGACTCGAAAATTCACAGTGCAGGACGTTCGCACTTCCGGCGATGCGGAACTCTCTATGCAGTTCGAACACGTCTGGATGCGAAAACAGGTGGATGATGGCGATCCACTCGATTTCGACTCCAGCATGAAGACTTCAGAAGTGCCCGAGACATTCCGCGGTGTTGCTCACAGTCTGCGCGGCACTGCTCCCAGATTTTTCCTCACGCCACTCGGGCAAACCGCCGTCCGATCGGACGTGCGGCCGGCGGTGGCAGAAAATCGCCCCAGTCTGCCGTCACCAGTCGAGACCGATGACGTCAGCGAGTCCCCAAAGACTGCCAGTCCCGCAGTCCAGCAGGCCAGCTCGGGCAGCTGAAGCCAGCCAAAGGATCCCGGTTCATTTCTCATGCTGCTGTCCGCAACACCCGTCAAAGTGGGCGATACGTGGAAAGAAGAAATTCCGCTCACTGTGCGTGCGGGAGTCGATTCGACCCTGCAGGTCACAATTCTGCGGACCTATCGACTCGATAAGCTGTCCGAAAACACCGCCCACGTTTCCTTCCGATCGTCGCTCAGATCACCCAGTCGCAGCACCGTCATCCACTCGCAACTGATCCAGGCCACTCCCTCAGGAAGTTTCGTATTTGACATCCGTCGCGGAATGATGCTTTCCCGGGAGTTCCGCTACAGTGAAACCGTGATCGGCGCGCTCGGAGCCGAGTCGCTGCTGTCGTCCTTTGGCACTCAGACCGAAGTGCTCCTGCCAAGTGAACAATCGCCCTGAGTTTGGGTCGATATTGCACCGGGCGCTCCCGAATTCATTGGCAATTCCCTCGCGATTCACAGACAATCGCCACGGTGCCGCGACTCACGTTTCGCCCTCAACACGCTCGCCCCCAAACTCCCGCCTTATCCATTACCATGCCCACAACGCTCCCCCTCCATCATCGTCTCCCTCATCGCCTGCTTGTTTGCCTGGCTGGACTGCTGATCGGTAACTCCGCCAGCGCCTTTGCCCCGCAGAATTCCGCGTCGATCGTCGAACCAGCCGACCAGTCCCGACTCGAACTCACTGAACTCGCACGCGGCCTCGTGCAGCCAATGGAACTGGACGTGGCCGCAGACGGCACCGTGTTCTTCATCGAACTGGCCGGACGGCTGCGGGCAATCTCCCCAAACAGCACCGAAGTACGACTGGTCGGTGAACTGAAGATCACTACCGAACAGGAGAATGGCCTGATCGGAATGGCCCTGGATCCAGACTTCGCGCAAAACGGCTGGATCTTCCTGCAGTATTCGCCCCCAGATTTCCCCGGTCAGCACATCAGCCGCTTCACAATTCGCGACGGACAACTCGACCTGTCCAGCGAAAAACTGCTGCTCAAATTTGAAGAGCAGCGGAAGGAATGCTGTCACCATGCCGGAAGTCTGCACTTCGGCCCGCGGGGCGAACTGTTCATCGCAACCGGCGACAACACCCATCCGCATGGTGATTCGCAGGGATATGCCCCCATTGACGAACGTCCCGACCGCGCTCCCTGGGATGCTCAAAAATCGTCCGCAAACACCAACAGCTACAGCGGCAAGATCCTCCGCATTCGCCCCACCGCAGACGGTGGTTACGAAATCCCCGACGGAAACCTGTTTCCTGCCGACGGCTCACAGGGCCGCCCCGAGATCTACTGCATGGGCTGCCGCAATCCCTGGCGGATGACCGTTGATCAGAAAACAGGATTCGTCTACTGGGGAGAAGTCGGACCCGACGCTGGTGGCGACGGTCCTCGCGGTCCACGCGGTTACGACGAAATCAATCAGGCTCGCAGCGCTGGCAACTTTGGCTGGCCGTATTTCATCGCCAATAATCGCCCCTATGCCGATTTCGATTACATCACAGGCAACGCCGGCTCACTCTACAGCCTCACGGAACCACGCAACGAATCACCCAATAACACCGGCGCAAAAGTGCTCCCGCCCCCGGTCTCGGCAATGCTGTACTACCCTTATGGCGATTCAACAGAATTTCCTGAACTGGGCAGCGGTGGGCGCTCAGCCTGCGCCGGCCCGGTCTACAACTTCAACGCCCAGCTCAACTCTCCTCTGAAGTTTCCCTCAGCATGGGATCGCTGCCTGTTTATCTTCGAATGGACCCGCCACTGGATTAAAGTGGTTCACCTCGATGAACAGCACAACCCCGTAAAGATCGAACCCTTCATGATACAACAGAAATTCGTTCGCCCGGTCGATCTGACCTTCGGCCCGGACGGAGCCCTGTATCTGCTTGAATATGGTGAAACCTGGGGAGTCAACGCTGACGCAAGACTCGTACGAATTGACTACATCCGCGGAAACCGCATTCCCCTCGTGGCTGTGCAGGCCGAAAACAATATCGGCGGACTCCCGCTCACCGTGAAACTCACGTCCACAGGCACCAGCGACCGTGACCCCAACGATCAGCTGACCTACCAGTGGAAACTGATCAGCGCGACTGCCCCAACGGCACCGCCCCGAATTGTCGGCGATACGCCCGAAACCACCTTTACGCTGGAAGAGGCCGGTGTCTGGAATGCAGAACTCACCGTCACCGACACCGCCGGAGCCGCTCGCTCTGCTTCCGTTCCCGTACTCGCAGGAAACGGCCGGGCCGAACTGCGATTTGTTCGCCCCCAGCCCGGTGACTTCTTCGATGCCACTCAGCCAATTCACTTCGAACTGTTCCTCAAGGATCCGGAAGATGGCACCAACGACGATCACGAAATGGATGTCAATGGTGTCCGCCCAATTGACCCGGATGGCCCCGGTCGCGTCAGTGTCAACGCCGTGTTCGTAAACGGACCGGTACCGCAGGCCGATCAGGCATCAAATGAAGCCGAGACAACACTCCCTGTCGGGCTCCGTCGCATGAAAAACAGCGACTGCTTCAACTGCCACGCCGTGGACCAGAAACGCGTTGGCCCGATGCTCATTGACATCGCCACAAAATATCGCGGCAAAGACGATGCACTCGAAGCCTCCATCGAACGCGTCAGCAAGGGTTCCACCGGTGTGTGGGGCAAGATTCCGATGATCCCGCATTCACATCATTCTCCCGACGAACTCCGGGATATGGTCAGCTGGATCTACAGCCTTGAACCAGCAGGCCTCGTTCGTGTCTTTCAGGGTTTTGTTGGTGATATCCCCGTCAATCCGGACGAAGCTGCGAAACCCGGACACTACCGGCTTGATGCCGCCTACACAGATCTTGGCAGCGGCCCCGTTCCTCCACTTGCCGCCTCTGCGACTCTGTTCGTCCGCCAGCGACTTGTCGAAGCAGAGGTCGCCGAAGAAATTCGAGGGCCGCAGATTCTCGCGTCAGGCAACGCCAGCAGTGGCCGCTTTATCGGAGCCATCAATCACGGACACTCACTGCTGTTCCGCGATGTACCACTGGAACAGGTCGGCAGTATCCGTCTGATGATCGCCTCCGCAGGCGCCGGCGGCGCCATTGAAATTCGTCGTGGCAGTCCCGACGGTCAACTGCTCGCCGAAGTGCCCGTTGATGTCAATGGAAACTGGGAACAGTTCTACGAACGAATTGTCAGCATTCCTGCTCAGACCGGCCGCGATCACATTTGCATTCGCTTCACCCACCCCGCTCAGGCAGGTGGACTCATGAATCTGGATCTGATCCAGTTTCTTCCACCAGAGGAATAAACCAGCCTTTCAGACCAGTGATCCCGGGATTCAAATGTCTTCACCCGAACATCCCAGTCACACTCTCATAATCGCCATCGATGGTGGTGGCACAAAAACCGACTGTCGGCTTGCCCTTGCTGACGGCGATTTGCAAATCCTTGGACAAGGCCTCGCCGGGCCATCAAACCTGCGAGCCCTCGGGGCCGAGCGAGCACTCGCCAATCTGGACGCCGCCGTCACCGCCGCCTTCGCCGCTGCCGGCCTCGAACGTTGCACCACGTCCGCAGCCTGTCTCGCTCTCGCAGGCGCCGATCGCACCTCAGAACAAATGCAAATCCTCGAATGGGCTGGCTCCGTGCGGCTTGCCGATCAACTGCGGATCGTTAACGACGCCGTCCCCCTGCTCTTCACCGGATCCGGCCACGGTATCGGAGTCGCACTCATCGCCGGTACCGGGTCGCTCGCCTGGGGCTGCAACGCCGAAGGTCGCACTGCCCGCGCCGGTGGCTGGGGTTATCTCCTCGGCGACGAAGGAAGCGCATACGCCATCGGTAACGCCGCCCTCCGCGCAGTCCTCATGCAGGCCGATGGACGCGGACCACAAACACTCCTCACCGAAATCCTCTCATCCCAACTCGAAATCGCCAGACCATCCGCCATCGTCGAACGCGTCTACGGTGCCGTCGTCCCACGACAGGTCATCGCAGAACTTGCACCCCTCGTCTTTCACGCCGCCCATCATCAGGATATGACCGCCACCGAAATTATTCGTCTGGCAGCCGGACAACTTGCCCACATGGCCACCTCCGTCGCCCGCTCACTCGAACTGCCAACGCCACTGCCACTGGCCTGCACCGGCGCGGTGCTGATTCACCAGCAGACATATCTGGCGGCAGTTGCAGACTCGATCAGGGCCAGTACCGGAATCAGCCCCGCGATCACCTGTGTCCCGGAACCCGTTCTCGGCGCGCTGAAACTCGCCCGAAATCTACGTGCCCCCGACCTGCCGACCAAATGACCTCAGCAGCCGGGCGACAACTCCGTGTTGCGTTTACACACCGAAGGTTCACACGCTGCAACCGTCGGCTTCCGCCCAGCCGCTCGCTGCATGAGCCGCATGGCGGCAGCCTGCGGGCAAACCGCCCCTGCCGACGCGACACCAACGCCCTGACAGCGCGCGCACCTTCGGTGCGAAACACAGCCGTGGGCTTCCGCCAAATGGCCTTGACTTTCTTGCAAGAGGAGGTGCCGGGAGGGCGAAGCTTCTGCTGACCCGCATCCCTGCCGCGAGGACTGCGCCGATCCCCGCTGCTTCGCAAAATCGCCGGCAATCGCTCACAGCGCGGACCAGCGTTCGGTGGCTCGGCAGGAGCCTCGCCCTGGGATGAAGAAACAGTGTGAATTCGGGCAAACTGGGGTGTTTACAGTTCCTCTTTCCAATTGACAATTCTCACCGCGATCCCTTGTGCAGGGAATGTTGGTCTCTCGCAAAGGCGCCAAGGCGCAAGGGAAGGACAGAAGGTTCAAATTTCCAACAATTCCAGGTTTGCGCCCTGGGGCCTTTGCGTGAGGTAAGAGTCGGTACAGCAAGATGCCAGGCTTTGCGTCTGCATGAAATCCGATAGACGATCTCAAGTGTCCTCCACACCGTTTCGTCATCCCAGCCTCGCCCTTCCGAGTCGTGTTCTGTATCTTCACGGTGTTGCAGAGAACTTCAATGCCGTTGGAC
>JBJTOP010000023.1:0-1009 GCA_046074645.1 Planctomycetaceae bacterium
CCGGCTCGATATCATCGAGCGGACCGGGATCGAATGGAGCCAGGGGCCGATAGCGGAGTTCCCCGTCCCGTCCGCGAATCATGAGGTACTGCCAGCGGAACGGATCGAGCGGCGTGTGGTGCTCGAAGTCAAACCCGTAGCGAAACAGGAACGGTGGTCCCGGGAGCATCTGCAGTTCGCTGTCGATGTCGTATGTGTAGGTGTTGCGAGCGTTGTCGAAACCGACGGTGAGTCGGCTGGAGGTCGTGAAGCGTCCGCCGATGTGCTTTGCTGACCAGGTGGCGGAGGCGGTCTGGCCGGCGGCTGCAATGGCAACTTCGGGTTCTGTCCACGTGACCGCTGCTTCGCGATAGGCGCCCTGATTTTCGAGTCCCCAGTGGGAGTCGAAGGTGAGCTGCGGGCGGAGGTCGGGACGCAGCCGGGCGAACATTGACGGATCGCCGCTGTGGTGCAGCTGCAGAATGGGCTGGTTGTCGTCGAAGATAAACTGTCGGCCCCCCAGCCAGCGACGGCTTGTGAGTTTCAGCGGGTGTGGCGTCTCCGCGACAGCCGGCTGGCGTGCGATCGACCGCAGTTCCGCATTGGAAAAGGACACCCGCGCGTTGCTGGAAACACCAACGGCAGCGATTTCGCCGGACAGCCCGGGTTCAAGTCGATCATGATGCTGAAACAATTCCCGACCGTCGACAGACACCTGCAGCTGATTTCCCGACAGCCGCATACGCACGGTGATGGGGGTGCGTTCCTTCACGACGCAGGGCACGGATTTCAGGTAACCGCCGTCGGGGAACCGCACGAGCGCGCATTCCTGATACTTTGAGGAAAACTGGAGCCGGTAGCCGCTGCTGCCGTCGTCGGCGGCTCGCAGCAGCAGTCCCGCTTCGAATCCTCGGTCACCGAACTTAGGATCCGGCCATGCTGACCAGCCCGACCCGAAAAACTCAAACTGCGTGGCTGCGGATTCCACCTGAAACGTCACAGAGAATTCGCAGTCGCTGGATGAACGGGG
>JBJTOP010000024.1:0-3643 GCA_046074645.1 Planctomycetaceae bacterium
AGTATGTGGTGCCGATCGGCAGTGGGTTTGATTGCGGGGACTGTCCCCGTTGGAGTGCCGGGTGGATGGTGAGGGTTGTGGCGGAGAGCTCGATTCGGGCGGTCGGGGCGGTTGTGTTGAGTGCGTGGTGCGGGCCGGCAGTGGGCTTGATTGCGGGGACTGTCCCCGTTGGAGTGCCGGGTGGATGGTGAGGGTTGTGGCGGAGAGCTCGATTTGGGCGGTCGGGGTGGCTGTATTGAGTATGTGGTGCCGATCGGCAGTGGGTTTGATTGCGGGGACTGTCCCCGTTGGTAACACAGGTGCCATGCACCTCAGAGCGCGATGTGGCTCAGCGGTTGGGCGGGAGCTCATGGCCCTGTTTCGCACCGTAGGTGCGCACGCTGGCGAGGTTGTTAGTGGGGCGGTGGCAGGCCCCTTTGCCCGCAGGCTGCCGCCACGCGGCTGAGCGGTTGGGCGGAAGCCCCCGGCTGTGTTTCGCACCGAAGGTGCCCGCGCTGGCAAGGGCAATGGCAGCGCGTTGCCAGGCCCCTTTGCCCGCAGGCTGCCGCCATGCGGCTGAGGTTGCGAGCGGTTGGGCGGGAGCTCGCGGCTGGGTTTTGATGGGGGGGAAGGGGGTTGACAGGGGGGGGGTGAAAGGGGGACTAAAGATGGGGTTTTACCCCTCACCCCCGACCCCACTCCCGTGAGGAGAGAGGGGGGTGCAGTGGAAAAGCGGAGCGGATCATGGGAGAATGCGGCAGTGGTGGATTGGTAGGGTGGGTTTGGGGTGGAGTCAGTTTCCGTGGAAGAGTTGCTGGGACGTGTGGTGGTGGTGGATGTGGAGTCGCCGTATGTCTATGTGGGGCGGCTGCAGGCGGTTGGCGAGAAGACGCTGGTGCTGAAGCAGGCAGACGTGCATGACATGCGTGATTCGACAACGACGCGGGAGGTGTACGTGCGGGATGCTCATCTGCATGGGATTCAGGCGAATCGGAAGACGGTGTACGTGCGGCTGGACAAGGTTGTGAGTGTGGCTGCGATTGAGGATGTGATTCCCTGAAGTCTGTTTGCAGAATGGTTTGAACCGAAATGTCGAAGAGTTCATCGCGATCGTTATTCAACGAGGCGACTCCGGACGATCCTTCAGCAGCCTCTGCCGCGGCCTCTGCGGTGGCCGCAGAGGTCTCTGGACTGCGAGCGTTACTCGAGCGGCACAATTATCTCTACTACGTGGAGGCGCGGCCGGAGATCACGGATCGCGAGTATGACTTGCTGATGTCGCGGCTGATGCAGCTGGAGCAGGAGCATCCGGAACTCCGGAGTGTGGACAGTCCGAGTCAGAAGGTTGGCGGCGAGCCAATCAGGGGCTTCGAGCAGGTGCAGCATCGGATACCGATGTTGTCGATTGATAATGTGTTCGAGGAATCGGAGCTGGAGGAGTGGGATGCGGGCCTGCGTCGCAGTCTGGACCGTGAACAGCTCGAATATTCCATCGAGTACAAGATCGACGGTGTGGCAATATCGCTCATTTGGGAGGACGGTCGTCTGGTCCGCGGAGCAACTCGGGGCAACGGCATGGTGGGCGACGACGTAACGGAAAACGCGAGGGTGATTGGCGGGGTGCCGCTGCGGCTTCTGGGCGACGCCCCTCCACGGGTGCTGGAGGTACGTGGCGAGGTGTTGATTCGCAGTCAGGATTTCGCGGAGCTGCAGTCGCAGCAGGTGGCGGCGGGTGAAGAGCCGTGGCGGAATCCTCGAAACGCAGCGGCTGGCGCATTGAAGTTGCTGGATCCCTCGCAGGCTCGCCAGCGTCGGCTGCGATTTTTGGCCCATGGCGTGGGTTCTGTTGAAGGGATGTCGTGGCAGGATTATGGGGACTTTCTTCAGGACGTTCAGCGGCTGGGGATACCGGCAACGCCGGGTGTCCGTTTTGCCTCCGGCTACGCAGAGTTGCAGGCGGCTTGCGGTGAGATGATTTCTGAGGTCCCTGCCCTGCCCTTCGAGGTGGACGGTCTGGTGATCAAGCTGCGAAAGCTGGCGGACCGTGAGGCGTTGGGGAGTACGGCGAAGAGTCCGCGTTGGGTGCGGGCGTTCAAGTGGGAGCGATATGAGGCCGAAACGCGGGTGAACCGCATTTCTGTGCAGGTTGGCAAGACCGGCACGCTGACTCCCGTGGCCGATCTGGAGCCTGTGGAAATCGCCGGCACCACGGTGTCACGCGCGAGCCTTCACAATCGGGACGAGGTGGAGCGTTTGGGTGTGAAGATTGGTGATGTGGTGGTGGTGGAAAAGGCGGGCAAGATCATCCCGCACGTGTTGCGGGTGAACACGGCTGCGCGGACAGGGCGGGAGGAGGAATGGAGTTTTCCGGAAGTCTGTCCGGAATGCAGCACGGGTGTTATCCGGGACGAGCGGGGCGTCTACATCCGCTGTCCGAATCCCGCCTGCCCTGCCCAGCTCCGGGAGACGCTGATTTTCTTTGCATCACGACCAGCGATGAATATTGATGGTCTCGGCGAAAAGCTGGTGGAGCAGCTGGTCTCTGCGGGGCTGATGCGTGGCATTCCGGATTTGTACCGGTTGTCCGAACTTCGTCCGCGGCTGCTGGAACTGGAACGAATGGGCGAGAAGTCAGTGGAGCGGCTGTTATCCGGAATCGCCGCCTCGCGCACTCAGCCGCTCTGGCGACTGCTCACCGGGCTCAACATCCGGCACGTCGGGCAAACAAACGCGCGACTTCTGGAGCAGCAGTACGGGACGATGGAGGAGCTGGCATCGCAATCGGAAGAGTCACTCTCGGCCGTACACGCGATTGGCCCGGCCATTGCGGGTTCGGTCGCGGCGTTTTTTCGGTCCGACTACGGCCGTGAGCTTGTCCGTGAGCTGCGGGAGCTGGGACTGAATATGGGGCAGCCGGTGGAACCCCGTGCCACTGGCGGTGAGGGTGTGCTTGCGGGTCAGTCGATCGTCGTCACTGGAACGCTCACGCGATTCACGCGGGACCAGATTGAGCAGTTGATTCGGGACGAAGGAGGGCGATCGGCCGCAAGCGTGTCAAAGAAGACCTCCTTCGTCGTGGCGGGCGAGTCTGCTGGAAGCAAGCTGACAAAGGCCCAGGAACTCGGCGTGCGAATACTGACGGAAGATGAGTTTTTGACGCTGGTTGGCCGGTGAGTGGACTGGTGACAGTTGCCGGGCGGATCGAGTCACAAAAACGCAGTATGGTGTGCGGCCGATGGCAATCGGTCAAAGCGGCCCTGCTGCGTTCATGATGCGTTCCTGATGCGGCAGCGGCTGCACGGGCTCGCACCTTTGTCGGTGGATTGCCATCCATTGCACGCCCTGTCAGATGGGGCGCAGTCAGAAAGACGAGTTCCTGTGTTCTAACATCGTTTCGTTATCTCAGCCTCGCAGTGCATGGGAAGCGAGCTTGATATTGTGATGTATAGACAGCCTTGGGTATTGGGTGGCAGAGGGAGAGGGAGAGGGACAGAGGCGCCGTGCGCTGATTTTTTACCCCTCACCCCCGACCCCTCTCCCCTGCCAGCAGGTTGTCGATTTAGTCAACATTTTGCTTAAGTAAGTATATTAATAGCACACGTAGTTCGCTACACTTCGGAAAACCATCCACAGCGGAAGCCTCGAAATCACGGACGCAGGCAAA
>JBJTOP010000025.1:0-7701 GCA_046074645.1 Planctomycetaceae bacterium
ATCGAAAAAACGCCCGTTGGCACCTGGGCCGCCGACCATGATGGCACTTACCTGAAAGGCGGTGGCCAGGAAGTCTGGCAGCAGATGATGAATCCCGGCAACTACAAAGGTCGCAAGCTGCGTCCCTACATCGAAGAGCCACCAACGGACGCGTGGGGACAGATTCTCCAGTACGAATGGAATGGCGACGGGCACAGCAAGAAACAAAATGCTCTGAAACCAGCCCTCTGGTCCATCGGTGCCAACGGCCAGGATGAAGGTGGAGAAGGTGATGACATCGCCAGCTGGAGATCCATGGCAGCTGGTAACAATCAATAGGCGGTCCTCAGTCAGCTGGTCAATGGCCAGCTGATCGAAGAATGTCTTTCCGGCGGTGTCTTCCTTTTTTGAGGAACACGCCGGTCGAATTGATGGCTTTGGCTGCTCTGCGTATCTGGTTCCCTGTCCCTTGTCCCTCGCCCCCCAATTCCAATGCGTCGTTTCAGCCTGCAATCACAGCGATCGAATACCGCTGGCTTTTCCTTGCTGGAATTGCTGTTGGTGATCGGTGTGCTTGTGGCTGTTTCGGCAATGGCGGTGCCATCGCTGATGGATCGGATTCGAGCGGGGCGGGTGCAGGACGCGGCGGAATCCGTTCGCGATGTGCTGGGCAATGCTCGTCGGTATGCAATTGATTCCGGTGTGGATTATCACTTTCGTTACGAACTCAACGGCCATTTCTTCGTTGCGATTCCAGCAGAGCCGAACCCGGTTCTGGCCAACAGTTATTCCAGCAGCGAAGAGGACACGCGTGTCGTCGTAGAGGCCGGGGAGATTGACGAGACACTCTTCATCCGGCCCTTCAATGGCGATACGACTGGCGGCGAATCGCTGGAGCCCGATGCTTTCACCGATCTTCCCAATGCGGGTGAGCTGGCTTCCAAAACCTGGTCCGCTCCAATCCTGTTTCGCTTCGACGGGACGTCGGAAGACAAGCGATTTCAAGTCATCGACGAGGAACAAAACGCTTCCGAGATAATTGTTCGCGGTCTGACGGGAGCTGTGCGTGTTTCGCAGGTGTTTGTGATGGAGGAAAACTGATGCGCCGGCAGCCTCAGTGCTCTTCCAGTCTCATCACTTCCCGTCGCGGTCTGTCGCTTCTTGAAGTGCTTGTGTCCGTCGCCATTTTCCTCGGCGCCCTCACGGCAATTCTGTACGCGCTCGGAGTTGGTCAGCGTTCTGAACTTTCTGCTCGACTGCAGTCTGAGGCGGTGCTGCGGTGCGAAGCCGTTATGGCAGAGTTTATTTGCGGAGTTCGCGAGGCGGATGCCTCGGACGGCAATCCGTTTGACGACGACGAGACTGGCAACTGGACCTGGACGGCTCAGGTCGATGGTGGCCCGGGGGCTGATCTGCTGCAGGTCACAGTGATTGTCGAACATCGTCCTGGTGGCAGCGAACCCAATGCCGCCTTCAGTCTTGTGCGGTACATGCGTGATCCGCAACTGTTCCTTGATGCCGCGATTGAAGGAGCAGTTCAGTGAGAATCAGTCGTCGCAGAGTTTGCACCGCCTCACGGTCCGGCTACACGCTGATGGAACTGATGATCGCCGTAGGCCTGAGCGCCATCCTGATGGCTGCACTCTATAAGGCGATGGACATTTACCTTTCGCTGCAGCTTGACAGCCACGAAGAAATCTCGCGACAACAGGTCGCTCGCGCGGTGCTCAGGCAAATAACACGCGACATCCAGTCCGTCGTCTTCACAAAGCAGGAAGTGCTGCCGGAGGAAGAAGAAACGGACATCCTCGGGATTGGCATCACCGGCTCCGGTACGTCCGGGCTTTCCGGGGAGGGCACATCAGGTCTGGGGGGTGGCGGCACTTCCAGCGGCGGCAGCACGTCGGACCTCGATGGCAACGCCTACGGCACATCCACTATTGATCCGGAAACCGTATCGACGACATACACGAGTGGTCTTGTGGGAACGAGTACCGATCTGCAGCTGTTCATCAGTCGGCCGGACCGCAATCTGGCCTATGTGTCAGCACAGGCGCTGACTTCACCCGACCAGCGGACCGGCGACCTTCTGCTGGTTCGTTATCTGGTTGCCAGCAAACTTGGCAGCGGCCTTGGTTCCATGATTGCTGACCGTGAGGCCGCGGGCAGCACCGACGGCCCGCTCGGGCTGGCGCGCGTCGAGGGAGACCTGTACGGGCTGAGTACCGCTGTGCAGACCTCTGAAGACATGCCGCAGCTGTCGGCCGCGAAACTTGTTGCCCGCGAAGTCTCAGCTCTCACCTTCCGCTACTACGACGGCGGACAGTGGCTTGAAGAATGGGACAGCACCGCTCGAAATGAACTCCCCAAAGCCATTGAAATCACGATTACCCTGCGGGACGAGCTGCCAACCGAAAGTCTGCTCAGTGATGACGAGCAAACGCCGTATGCACTTCCTGAAACCACCCACCGCATGGTGGTGCCGCTTCCCACGGCCGAACCGTTTGTGATGGAGGCGCTGTTATGAGAATTTCCAGGCACTTTCCTGCGTCCAGCAGTCCCGGACGCTCGGGCTTCGTACTTCTGGTCGTCACAGTCACGCTCATCCTGTTGTCGCTGGCCGCTTACAGCTATCTTGGAAAAATGGAAACCGAACATCGGGCCGCCAATATGTTTGGCCGCGACGTTGAAGCCCGCATGGCCGCGGAATCCGGAATCGAATACGTTGCCAGTCAGGTGACTCTTCGTCAGGCCGATCCAACGCTGGATCTGTACCACGATCCATCACGTTTTTCCCGACAGCCAATAGGTCCGTCTGAGGATCCTCGAGGCCAGGTGCGTTTCTCAATTCTCAGCCCCGGCCAGACCGGTGCTGCCAATGTGCTGCCTCGGGCCGGACTGCTCACCGAGACCGCTAAGTTCAATATCAATCGACTCATCGAATTCGAAAACGACGTGGACGATACCACCGACCCATTCTTCGCCGTGTCCTGGATCCCCGGCATGACAGAGGATATTTGCAACGCAATTCTCGACTGGATTGACAGCAACGAAGAACCCCGCACCGGAGGTGCCGAATCGTCAACCTATCAGGGCCTCGCCGTACCCTACTCGGCTCGCAACGCCCCACTGCAGTCCATCGATGAGCTGCTGCAGATTCAGGGAGTGACTCCGCTGTTGTTCTATGGCGAAGACGCCAACCGCAATGGTCGACTGGATCCAAACGAAGACGACGGCGCAGAGAGTCCGCCCGGTGATAACGCGGACGGTATTCTGCAGCTTGGATTCCGCGACTTCCTCACCATCTCCAGCCGCGAACGCAACACGCAGCTGTCGGGGGCAAAGAAGGTCAACATCAACAACGGGATTGTGGCCGAGATGTTTGATCTGGTGGAAGAGTCGTTCGATACGGAGACGGCCACCTTCATCACCGGCTATCGGCTCACTGGCGACCAGAATGCCGATGCTCAGGCCCAGGGAAAGCTCACCATCGAACAGCAGCAGCTGGTGGACTGGATCGCAAAAAACCTGGCCACCGGGCGTGCGGGGGAAGTGACGCGTGGCGGCATGGATCTGTCCAATCCGCCGACCGCCTCGTTTCGCTCCATCTATGATCTGATCGACGCTCAGGTAGTGGTCACCATCAATGGGGCCGAACAAACGCTCACCAGCCCGTGGTCCACATCTGACCCGGCCGCACTGCTTGAACAAATGCTCACGCTCGAAGAAACGCTCACCTTCCTCAACGATGACTTTGTCGATGGCCGAATCAACGTGAATTTGGCTCCACGCGAAGTGCTGCTTGCCATGCCGGACATGACGGAAGCCATGGCGGATGCGATTATCGCCGCCCGCCCGCCGCTCGAAGACAGCGGTATTTCTTCCCAGATCATGGTCAACCGCCGTTCGCCAATCTGGCTGCTCACCGAAGGTGTCGTTGACCTTGTCACCTTCAAGCGGCTGGGACCGTGGCTCACCACCACCGGCGATGTGTACTCATTTCAGGTGCTGGGGCACTTTGATCAGGGTGGCCCCACAACCCGGCTGGAAGCCCTGATCGACGCCACCAAAAAGCCTCCTCGAATTCTCTTCCAGCGCGATCTGACTGTGCTGGGACGAGGCTTCGAACCCTCCATCCTCGACGGATCTCTGGACGATCAATAGCAGTCCCCCGTCAAAACCCGCAAAACTCCCCCAAAACTCAACAAAACCCCGCAGTTCCCAGCTTTCTTTCGCCCCCGAATCAGGCAGTGCGGGGTTGAATCCTGCAGCACTTTCCCCGCGGTCACTCGCTTTTCTCACGGTGCAAACATGGCTGATATTATTCTTGAATGGGATCGCGACCGCCTCGTCGTTGCTCAGGGCACCTTTTCCGGCTCCAAAGCCAGCCTCAGCTTCGTTCAGGTCTTTCCGCGCGGCGCGGATTCTCAGGACACCCTGTCGCTCGTCCAGGGACTGCAGGAGACCTTTCCCGCCCCAACAGAACGCAGTCGTCGCCAGGTTTCTGTCGTCCTCCCCAGGCAACTGGTGACCATTCACCGCGTCCAGCTGCCGCAGGTCCCGGACGCCGACGTTCCGGACATGCTCCGCATGCAGGCCGCACTGAAGCTCACGGTCCCCGTTGAATCCGTCATCCTCGACTTCACGCCGCTCCCCATTCAGCCTGGCTCCCCCACCCGTGATGTGCTGCTGGTCACAATCCCCGCAGATCAGCTTGCAATCGTCCGCCGCACGCTTAACGACGCTCAGCTGGAACTCACCGAAGCCCGCGTCAGCGCCTGGAGCCTCGCTCAGACTCTGGCTCGTGCCGGCGTCACCAGCACCGACGCCGATGGTTCCGGGGTGGACATCATCACACTGCTCCGTCGCGATTTTCTTGAACTGACATTCCTCCGCGGCAACTCAGTGCTCTACGTCCACAGTGGTTCCGCCTGGTCCTCTGTCGATGACCTCGAACGCATCGTCCGCGCTGAACTTTCCCGCGCCCGTCTGTCCGCTGCTGAAGTGCTTGGCGATCAGCCCATCCGTCGATTGCTCCTGATTGGTGACCCTCAGGCCACCGCCGCTGTTTCCGATCAGGTCGCGTCAAGGCTGGGTGGTGCCACAGTCGAACGCATCGACGCCTCAGAATCGCTCGTCACACTCCCTGCCGGGTCCCCGGTGTCTGCCGTCGATACCGCTTCGCTGGCCGGTGCACTGCTCAGCCGCACCGCGACACCTGTCGAGATCGTCGATTTCATCAGTCCTCGAAAAGCCCCTGAAAAACGTGATCTCCGCCGAGTCAAGGCACTCGCCGCAACGCTCACCGCCGTTGTCCTCTTCGGCGGCATCTCTATGTGGCGACAAAATCGCATCGCCACTCTGCAGCGACAGAAAGCCGTGATCGCCCTCGAAAACAACGACCTCCGCGAAAAACTTGAAGCCGGCGGCAAGGATCTTGAATACGCCGAAAAAATTGGACGCTGGGTCAACCGCGATATCGAATGGCTCGACGAATTCGCTCGACTGCGCGATATCATGCCAGGCACCGACCGGCTGTTCATCGACAACGTCACCTTCGCGGCCATCCCCCAGAACGGAATCGGTTTCATCCGCCTTGAAGCCTGGGCAAAAACTGAAGCAGATATCAACGAACTGACTCGCCGACTGCGCGAAGCCGGCTACGGCGTCAAACCCTTCGATACCGATCTCCGCCCCGCTGCCGTCTCACAGGAATACCAGGTCCGCGTCCAGCTGGAGGTCGTGCTTCCCGACCCGGATTCCTCGAACTCCGGTTCCAGCGTCGGCTGACGCTCCGCCAACACTGCTTACAACCCACTTCCAGTCTGATTCCGCCTCCTGCAATCCTCTTCCCCGGGTCTCGTCACATGGACGATAAACAACGCACAAAGCTCCTCGGAATCGGCCTCGCTGTCGTCGTCGCAGTCTGGGGGGGCCGCTCCACCGTCTCCGGCTGGATCTTCGGCCCCATCACCAAACTGCAAAAAGAACTCCAGTCCGCCACCGCGGAAAATGAACGACTGAATGACGAAGACATTCAGCTCACCGCGGCTCAGCGAAACCTTGAAGACTGGCGGTACAACAGCCTCCCGTCCAACATTGACGACGCTCAGCGACTTTACCGCGAATGGCTCTTCGAACTCGCTCGCCAGTGCGGCTTCTCCGGGTCCGGCTTCGAAGTCACTCCCGGCAGCCGCTCCGCTCAAAAAGAATTCAGCACCGTCTCTGTCGATGTCAAAAAAGCCGAAGTCGATCTCAGCGGACTCGCCCGATTTCTGTACCTCTTCGATCAGGCCGGCATCATGCATCGCATCGCCGGCCTGAAAATTGACAGCCCAGGTGCCCAGGGTAATCCCCGGCTCGTCGTCTCATTCACCGCGGAAGGCATGAGTGTTTCCGGGAGCGAAGACCGCCGCGAACTGCTCGCACGCACTCCCCTCGCAAACGCACTCACGGAATCCGCCACCTCGCTCAAAGCCACACCCAGCGAACTCTTTCCCACCGCCGAAGGCTTCGAACCCTTCTGGATCCGAATCGACCGCGAAATGCTCAAAGTCGAAGCCATCACCGACGAAGGCTGGAAAGTTCAACGCGGATTCGCCGGTACCAAACCCGCAGCACACCCCGCCAACAGTCCCGTCGAACTCTTTCCCGTCGCCTGGGATCGCCGCGAGAAAAGCACCAGCGACTACCAGGCGTTTCTCGCTCGCTCACCCTTCGTCATTCCTTCGCCACCCAAAAACTGGGCCCCACGAATTGCCGGAGTGGCCGACAAAACCATCCGACCCGGTGAAGAAGTCAAATTCACCGTGCGCGCCGAAAATGCCAACCCGGAACTCGGAGATGCCGTCTTCGCTCTGAAAGACGCCACTGAAGGGATGTCGCTCGACCCAAAGTCCGGAGAATTCCTCTGGAAACCCACCGCAGAACTCATGCCCGGAAAGTACACCGCCACAGTCGTCATGCACCAATCCGGCCAGCCCGAAAAAACCTTCGATGACTCACTCACCATCACCCTCCGCGAACCCAACTCCCCTCCCAAACTGGAAATCCCCAAATCCGCTATCGTCGTCCTCGGACGCGAATTCTCTCTCCAGGTCAAAGGGGCCGACGACGGCCCCGCCAATACCCTGAAATATTCACTCGGTGGAGGTGCTCCGGAAGGACTCGCCATCGATGCCTCCTCAGGACTCATTCGCTGGAAACCCGCCCGCTCGTTCACCCCCGGTCGCTATGACCTGACCGTCAAAGCCACCGACTCCGGCGACGCACCACAGTCCGCCTCCGCCACCATCGCACTCGAGGTTCAGGACGACTACGCGTCCATGACTCTGCTGACCGGCACCGTCAGCCGTGATGACATCTGGTACGCATGGCTCCGCAACAAAGGCACCGGCATCACCGCCAGACTCAAAGTCGGCGAATTCATTCGCATCTCGGATATCGATGCCGAAATCGCAGACATCACCAATCGCTTCGTTACCTTCCGCGACACCGCAGGACTCTGGAAGCTGGAACTCGGACAACTCCTCCGCGATCGACAACTCATCGAACCCGCACCACAACCGACCACTGAAACTACTGCGGAACCGGAGCCGGATCCAAACACCGCTCCTGCCACACCAGCACCCGCAACACCAGCACCTGCCACACCAGCTCCTGCCACACCAGCACCTGCCACACCAGCACCTGCCACACCAGCACCTGCCACACCAGCACCTG
>JBJTOP010000026.1:0-23252 GCA_046074645.1 Planctomycetaceae bacterium
GGCCGTTCGCAAGCGATATCGCTATGTGATTCAGGACCGAGGGGTCTGTCCCCCATTTCTCAGGCGTTATTGTGCGTCGTCCAGATTTGCTCTCGATGCGGCAAGGATGCACGAGGCCGCCCAGGAATTGCTTGGGCGTCACGACTTCCGCTGCTTCGAAAAAGAGTACCCCAATAAGGAAACAAGTGTACGGACAATCTTTGACGCAGTGGTCCGGCGTTCAGCAGGCTGGGAGCTTTGGCGGTCTTCGCACGGCTGGGCAGCCGCGGAGGGTGAGGGTGACGATGCAGGTCAGTTCGTGGTGTTTGAAGTCGAGGCGGACGGTTTTTTGTACAACATGGTGAGAGCAATTGTGGGGACACTGACGGAAGTTGGCAGGGGAAAACGACCAATCGGGGCCCTCCGGGATGTGATTCAGTCGCTCGACCGCAATGCCGCTGGCATGACGGCCGTACCTCAGGGGCTCTACCTCGTGCGGGTGGACTACCCGACTGAACTGCTCACGCCATCGCTGGATTGATGTTTTCAGCCTCCAGGGGGCTGAGTACAATCAGGAGCAGATCCAGCAGGCGATTCGGCTGCAGAAAAGGAGCATAACGGCATGAGTTCGGCATTCAGCGACGACGAGTCAGTCACGGGACCGGTCACGTCCCGCGGCAGGGACTGGCCCTGCCTGCGGCAGTTCGTTGTTTTTCTTGAAAATCGAGTTGGGTCCCTTCATGATCTGCTCCGCCGCGTCGAACGAGATGACCTGAAAATCGTAGCCCTCTCGATCCTCGATGCATCTGACTGCGCCGTCGCCCGACTCATCGTCGATCACTACGAGCGTGCACAGGAGCTGCTCACGTTTTCCGGCGTGCGATTCTTCGAAACCGACGTGATTGGTGTTCTGCTGCCAGCGGTTGATCAGCCGCATACGCTGCTCCTGGGCAGTCTGATGTCGGCAGAAGTCAATGTGGACTATGTCTACCCTATGATGTACCGGCGGGCCAACCGCGGTGCCGTGGCCATCTACTCGAAGGATCGCGAAGAAACGCTTCGAGTGCTCCGCGAACGCCAGTTCGACCTGATCACCGAGGATGACCTGCTGCACCATGACGAATTCTATTAACCAACCTCTGCGTCCGTGCATCGGACCTCCCCTTGCAGCACTGCTGCTTTGCCTGCTGCTTTGCCTTCAGGAGAAAGTCGCGGCCCAGCAGTCTGAACAGCAGCAGTCTGATACGGCCAAAGAGTTGGCCGTGAACGAGCCGATGGCGGGCGAGCCGCTCGCCGACGAGGCCTCGCTTCGAGATTCGCCGATTGAAGATCTCAATTATGCCACCATACGGGTTCCCGCTGCCGAAGACTTTCTGCACAGACTCCCTGCTGGCGACCTTCCCGAGTCCTCCTTTCAGACCCTGCATGAAATCTTCTCACTTGAGGACGACGCATTCCTCATCGATCAGCCTGCAGGGCGCTGGGCGGGTCTGCGGCAGACCGCCATCGAGAAGCTCCGTGCGGCCGGTTTCTCGGCCCAGCAGGCGTGGAACCGTGCTGCGATTGCATCTGCGGAAACCGCATGGAATGACGCTGTCAGTCGCGGTGACGTCGCGGCGGCTGCTCAGATTGCTGCCGGCTGGCCACTTTCCGAGTATGACCTGCGATTGACACTGCTTCAGTGTCTGGAGGCGTGGCACGCCGGTGAATCTGCTGCGGCTGCGGCCGCCATTTCCCGGACGCTCGATCGCTGCCGCGGCACTGCTCTCGAATCCCGAGCAGTATCTCTTTTCCGATCTCTTGAAAAGCGACTGCAGACGCCCTCGACAGAGGTTGCAGCGCCAGTAGCAACAGCATCCGTCCCCACGATCTCGGCGCCCTGGCCGCGCCCTGTCTGGCGCTGGCGGGAGCTGGTTCGCCAGCAGAATTCAGAACGCCAGCAAGCCGAATCAACGCTGCTGCTTTCCATGGATCCCGACACCGCTGCGCGAATGCGTTCCTTTGAACTCTGGAAACCTCTGCATTGGGGCCCGTGGATCATCACTCGAGCTCCTTCGCGCCTTGTTGCTCTGGACCGTCGGACCGGAGTCGAATGCTGGTGGCTCGACACCGATCAGGCACTCCGTGATCCTTCCGCACCGCATCATGAAGATGATTCCGGCGAGGTCATCTGGCAGTCATCCCCCGGAAACCGCTCGGGAATCATCGACGCAAAACTTGACACGCGCTGGGGAGTGCTTGCGGCCGATGATGAATGCCTGTGGCTGGTTGATCGCCTGCCGGTATTCAACGGTCTTGATCCTCAGGCCAGTCCCTTCTTCACACGTGGCAGGCATAATCCATGGCTCCCGGACGAACTGCAACCGGATACCGGCAACGTCGGCAGCCGACTGGTCTGTCTGCGACGGCCGAGCCTTCAGGGGGGTGATGCTGCGGCGGTTGATCTGCCACCGGAGATCGCGTGGATCAGCGGTCAGGGTTTCTGGGAATATCGTGTCAAAACGGCGGCAACAGCTGATCGGAGTCCACCTGCCGATCCGCAACCTCGCGATCGGCAAGCGCTGTCTTCCGGCGATGCGGGGCTCACGTCCGACCGGAGTGATGAAACCCCGAAGCTGCAGCTCTTCGCCAGTGGTCCTGCTGTGCGTGGTGATCGTCTCGTCATTCTCTCCGAATCTCCGCAGAACGAACAGCTGGAAGTGCTGTGTCTCAACCGTCTCACCGGTCAGGCAATCTGGCGGCAACCGCTGCTGCAGCTGGGAGTGCTGCACACGCTTCGGGAGGCTGCCGGAGGAGTTTGTCAGTCAGTTTGCTTCGTGTGTGGTGACACTGTGATCTGCAGTCTGGAAGGAGCAATCCTGGCAGCTGTCGATCTCTGGGATGGGCACTGTCGCTGGATGCTCCCGCTGACGCGCATCCAGAGTGCTGACGCTGGCGCGTTCCCAATGATGTTCGAGGATGGGCAGATGGCCGCGGGAGTTCCGACGCGGTGTCATTTTCTGCCAGTGGCAGATGAGAGGCTCGTGATCTGTGCAGCACCGAACTCGGCTGAACTGCAGGCTGTCGAAGCCCAAACCGGTAAGGTGGTGTGGAAGGTTCCTCGAATTGTCTCCGGTTCCCTGGGACCCGGCGGGAGTCCGGACCTGCTTGCGGCCGGGGTGTTCGAAAACCAGGTGATCCTCGTCGGTGAGCGGCACTGCCGCAGTCTCGACCTTGCTGCCGGCAACCAGTTGTGGATTGTCGAAACGGGGCTTTGCAGTGGTTCTCCGCTGTGCAGCCGCATGCGACTGGTCCTGCCGCAGCTTGACGGGCGGGCATTGGTGGTGGATTTGAATCGTGGCCGGCAGGTGGAGCACTCTGAACTGTTTCTGCCATCCGATGCCGGTCAGCTTTGGGGTGCTGTCACCGGAGATGATGAGTACCTTTTCAGCGGAACAGCTGGTGCGATCACTGCATGGCCGAGGGCTGACCGTGTTGCCGCGACGGGAGCGGAGACGGCGGGCGGTCCTGCGACTGATGCGTTTTCTTCGACGGAACAACTTCAGGCTCTGTTGCTGAATGGTGACCGCGATGCTGCGGAAGATCTGTGTAACAGGCTGCCGCTGCTTCCACGGGAACTGCTCAGCGAAGCATGGCTGCTTGAGCGTGCCCACCAACTGGAAAAATCGCCCCGGAACGTTGTCGCAGCAGCGACGTCACTGCCTGCGAATACTGTACTCACACCCGGCCAGCAGCTTCGATTGCAGCTGATGGAAGCCATTGCGGCAAATCGACCGGTAGTTTCAATTCAAAGCAGCGATCGCCGGCTGCAGCAATTGTCATCTGCCTGGAGCGTCAGCCTGTCGGCGCTCCAGCCAATGACTTTGCCGCAGTCGCTCGATCCCGCCGCACTGCAATTGCTTTCTCTCGCTGACTTACGGCGTTTGGCCGAATCAGCCTGTCTGCACCCGGCTGAAACCGCATCCCCGCAATCGCTCAACATGCTGGTCGAGGAGCTCTCCCGCCGAGGTCTGTCGGAAGCTGCTGAGCTTGTTGCGGCCGCATGGTGGCTGGAGGCAACTGCGGGCTCTGAGAACTTCAGCGGTGCGGACCAGGCGGCTCTGCGGATGAATGAAATTCGGGGACTTACTCAAAACATGGAAGTCGGTTCCATGAAAGGTTTGCAGTCCGATTCCTCGGGGGCGCTTTCGGCGACTGCGTTGCTGCAGCTGCGAACCACGGATTTTGCTGCCGACGATCCTGAAGGCGAGGATTTGCTGCAGGCTGCACCGTGGTGGCTCCCGATGGATGTTCGGCTCGCAGTCGCGTCTGATACCGGTCGCCGTTTGCTGGCGCTGGACCGCGCCGGTGCTGGTCTGCTGGACCAGTTCCCCAACGAAGTCGGCTGGAAGGCTCCTTCAATCACCTTTCGGCAGACCAGTCGACAGCTTTCCGCACCATCGCTGATCCCGGTACTGAATGAGAGTCAGCTGCAGTTGGCGGCTGTGCGGGCTGACGGTCGTATTCGGATACTCTGGTCACGGGAACTCCCAGGGGCCGCGCTGGCGATCCCGGAACCGCAAACAGGACCGCTCTGGCCGGGTGGCCTCATCGTCCACTCCGGTGATCACCTGTTCTGCCTGCACCCGCTTACCGGGCATCTGCTGTGGAAGCGTCGACTGCCGCAGGAGCTGGACTACAATGGTCTGTTGCCATCAAGGCTCTTTGGTGATCAGCAGGCGGTGGTGTTGCTTGGCAGCGATGGGGCATCGATCGAGAGCTATCGGGCCAGTGATGGTCGGCCGCTGGGACGTGGCCCGGTGCAGATCGGGCGCGGTACCGAATGCGGGACCGTGGGACGTTTTCTGATTCACACGGATCTTGCGTACAGGCTGCACGTGCTTGACGGAGCCACTGGTGAAGATCGGCTGCAGCAGGAGCCGCCAGTTATCATGGCCGCAACCCACACGGAATCGTTGTTCGCGACCCTTCCGGGGGATCGGATCCTCACAATGACGGCCGAAGGCGAACTGGTCCTGGTGGATCTGCAATCCGGGCGGCAGATTTTCCGCACCAAAATGCCTCCGTCAGAAACCATGGCGGCTGTCAGCGGCATCCAGGCGGTGGAACTTGGCGGACGACTGCTGGTGGAAGTGGAGAACACCGGCGGAGCTGCAGCGGGTGGATTTGGAGCGGCTCTGAATCTGCCATTTCGCCAGCAGCCTGGTATGGGAATGCTGGGTTTGGGTGGAATTGGTGAAGAACTTCGCAGGACGCCCCGTGGGGCTGCACTGGAGATTGACGATGGTTTGCTGTGTTGCCTCGATGCTGTCACTGGTCAGCTGCTTTGGGTCCAGTCCCGCTATGACTGCCGGGTACAGCGGGTGGCTGGTGATCCCACAGACCTTGTGGTGCTGACTGAAGTTCGTTACGGGCGATCGGAGGACCCGGATGGAGGTCTGGCACAGCACGTGAATCTGGAAGTCCTGCACGCGCAGACTGGTGAGGTACTTTTGCGAGCGGGCAGGATAGCGATGAGCGGCATTCACGCCAGCTGGCATGATGCGCGAGCGGCAGAAATACGGATGATGGGCACTGATGGCGTTGTGGTGATCAAACGATCGCAGTGAGTGGCGGCGAGATCACACTTCACTCAGAGGCTGGCCGTCGTCCAGAAGGAACTGGGGGCGCCCCTGAGGATCCGGCAGAGTTACTGTGCGGGCGTCGATCCCAAGGCAACGGTACAGCGTGGCGAAGACATCCTTATAGGTGACGGGCCTGGACGTTACGTCATCTCCCAGACGATCGGTAGATCCAATCACCTGACCAGTTTTCAGGCCACCTCCGGCCAGCAGGGCGGGACCGGCCTGTGGCCAGTGGTGCCGCCCGCCGCTCTTTGGGTCGATTCGTGGCGTGCGTCCGAATTCTCCCCAGACGACAATTGTCACGTCGTTGAGCATTCCGCGTTCTTCGAGATCAGTAACCAGGGCGTGGAGTCCGTGATCGACAATCGGTAACAGATTCCGCATGCGGGGAAAATTGTCGCTGTGTGTATCGAAGTCGCTGATGGAGACACTGACGTATCGCACACCGGCCTCGATGAGTCGTCGGGCGAGCAGAAACTTGCGGATGGAATCCGGTCCTTCACTGGTAGTCGACTGGCGTCCGGAAGAACTTGAAGAGGCGGTGTAGCGCTGCAGTACTTGTGGGTCTTCGGTACTCAGGTCCAGTGCGCGGGCCAGAGCACCGGAAAGCAGAATGCCGACCGCCTGACGACCAAACTGGTCCATGGCTTCCATCATCCCACTTCGATCCGCATCGCGTCGGAGGCGATCAAGACTGGCGAGCAACGCCTGGCGGTCGTCAATCCGACCGGCTGTCAGACGGGGGTTGAGAGTCAGGCTGATGCTGTGGTCCTGGCCAAGTCGCCTGAGTTCGTTTTGCATGCCGGGTTCCAGCACGCGACGAAAGAGCCCCGAGATGTCCGGGCGGAACGGCTGAGCGGACGGTCCGAGGAATCCAGGACGGGCGCTGTTGCGAACCTGTGGACGTCCCTGCATCAGATCGATGAACGCGGGGGCCGGATCATCACTGCGGCCATGCAGTCGTGAGACGACGCAACCCACTGCAGGACGGCCACCTAAGGATTCCAGATCCTTTGCTGCGTAACCGCTTTGACACTGAAAAGCGTCGTGGGCTCCGGCGGAACCCGTGAGCGACCTTATGAGTACGAATTTTTCGGCGATGGAGGCGATTTTCGGGAGCAGTTCCGTGACGTGCACCCCCGGCAGAGATGTCGAAATCGTGTCAAACTCGCCACGAATCTCGACTGGGGCCTCTGGTTTGGGATCAATGGTATCAAGATGCGGAGGACCACCATCCAGATGGATGTTAATGATCGCCTTGCGGGAATTCCTGAGTCCTGTTGCCGATTCAGCCTGCAAAAGTTGGGCTAAACAAGGGCCCGAAGCGCCCAGAGCACCGATCTGAAGAATCCCGCGACGGGATACTGGAGACGACCCAATTCCGGTCAGAGCAGATCGCAGGAACATCAGGCTGGCTCCATGGCGGGCGGGATAAGGGGTGGGGCGGGAAAGGAATTCTGGCCCGAAATGTCGCTGATGTACAGACAAATCGGAAAAAACAGCGTGTTGTTCTGAGTCGTTCGCCGTTGGAAACGTCTGGTGGCAGAGATTTTGCCGGAACGCGACGACACGAAAACGACGAAAAACGGCCCTGGTCAGCGTTACCTTGGTGTACTTTTGTTCAGGTGTTCAGGAGTTGGTGTACGGCCTGCCATTCGTCAGGGGTGACGGGCTGAATGGAGAGTCGGCTGCCGCGCCTGAGCACAAGCATCCCGCTGCAGATTGGATCTTTGGCCAGCATTTCACGAGTGATCACGCTGGGAAACACGGTCTGCAGGCGGATATCGACCATGAACCATGTTGGGTTATCGGCGGACGAATCCGGGTCAAAATAGCGATGGTCTGGGTCAAGTGCGAAATGATCGGGGTAGGCCTCGCGGACAACCACTGCGGTGCCAGCGATGCCCATGGGATCCGCATTGCTGTGGTAGAAAAGGACACCGTCACCCATGCGGACGGTGTCGCGGAGAAAGTTGCGAGCCTGGTAGTTGCGGATGCCTTCCCAGGATGTTTTTTTTCCCGGTGCTGCCTTGAGATCGTGGATGGAGAAGACTTCCGGTTCGGATTTGAAGAGCCAGTAGGCAGGCATGGTGATCAGCCTTTGGGACGCACCACGACGGTGGCTGTTTCGATAGTGGCAGCTTCGAGCGGTTTGTCGCCGCGATCTGTGCGAAGTGCGCCGATTTTCTTCACGACGTCCATGCTGGCCTGATCGGCGGTGCGGCCGAAGGCGGTGTACTGGCGGTCGAGGAAGGCCTGGGTGCCGAGGCAGATGAAGAATTGAGAACCGGCGGAGTTGGGGTCTGGGGTGCGGGCCATGGAGAGCACGCCGGCAACGTGCGGCGTTTCGTTGAATTCGGCGCGGATTGTGTAGCCAGGGCCACCAGTGCCGTTGCCTGACGGACAGCCGCCCTGAATCATGAATCCGCTGATGACGCGATGAAATGTCACGCCATTGTAGAAACCAATGCGGGTGAGTCCGATGAGGTTGGCGCAGTGTCCTGGGGCGACATCCGGGAGCAGTTCGAGGCGGATCGTGCCGTGATTGGTTTTGAGTTCGACAGAGTAATCGTTGCGATCAAAATCGATGTCGCGGACGGCAGCATCGACTTCGGGTTTCCGGTTCTTGCTCATGGTGGCCTCGGGGATGTACGTGAAGGTTGCGTCTGCTGAC
Source organism: Planctomycetaceae bacterium (assembly GCA_046074645.1). Lineage (GTDB taxonomy): Bacteria > Planctomycetota > Planctomycetia > Planctomycetales > Planctomycetaceae > SXXK01. The sequence continues at coordinate 8,278 of JBJTOP010000026.1, forward strand.
GCGTGTCTGCATCGGCAGGGAGTGTGTCTGATTCGGAGACGGGAGGCAAGTGAGTGGTGGTGTGAGTGGTTGTGTTGTCCGGAATCGGTGGCAGGACGAGTACTTGCCAGGGGCCGGAGTCTGTGACGAGGGCGGCATCCTGCGCGGAATCGACGAAGATAACGAGGTCTGTTGCGGGGATTTCTGTGAGCAGCAGATCGCGTGGGAGTCGCCATTCGCGTTCGGCAGGCGAATTGAGACTGCCGTCGATGGCAATTTTCTGAAAGAAGGGCTGATCCGGGGGTTGCAGGCTTTGCCAGAGTTCTTCGGTGCCGTAAATGACGGGACGGGCGCCCAGGGCAGCGAGCGTGGCCTGGCGGATGGCAAGCCCCCAGGGTTCGAAGTCATAGCGTCGACGATGGGGACGGAACACACGGCGCGCACGAAACTGAGGGAGCGGGACCTGGGTGAACGCAGTGACCGCGTGTCCCCCGCGAATTGCTTCCGGGGAGGCGCGCAGGCGGGATTCGTGGAGGATTCGCAGCAGGGTGGCGATGGCCGAACGATCCGCATCGCCGCTGCTGAGGATGCACTTATCGAGAAATTCTTCGCGCGTTTCACCCGGCCATTGTCCGAGTGCAGCGCGTGTCCAGTGGCAAAGCCAGTTTTGAGGGGTGGCAAGTGGGTTGTCTGTGGGCAGCGGCGAAGTGACGATGGGGCCGGAAGTGGTGGGCACTGCCGCTGTGGATGTCAGGGGCGGAGTGATCTGGAGTGGTTGGGGGGAGATGTTGATGTCTGAACAGGAGTTTGACGCAGCGGGAGTGGGGCTGGTGTTTTCTGAGCATGAGGCGTTGGGCAGGCAGAGCCAGGGAATCCAGCCTGTGCAGCGGTGGTTGAGCACATCAGGAAACAGTCCGTGTTCGTCGGCGGCCACCATGGTCGGGACCGTAGCGCGGGGGGAATCGTGGAGGTGGTGATGGATGAGTTGGCTGATGTGGCCACCGGAGCGACAACGTAGGACGATGATGCGGGTGGCGAGAGCGAAGAGCAGGCGATCGGCGAGCGGAATGGACTTGCGGAAGTCGCTCCAGCCGTCGGGCGGGGCACCGGGGAGCATGGGGGAGACGAAGAGTTGGTAAGGGGAGTCGGTGGTGTTCTGTGTGTCAGGATGGAGCTGCAGGAGTGCAGTTTGCGAGTTTTGGAGCCATGTCGTGGCGGCGGCAGGGTCGCGGGGGAAAATGTCCGGGGTATTGGAGTGTTCGGGGAGGTGCACCGTGAGTGGGGTGCGATGGAAGATGTGGCAGGAGCGGGTGAGATATTCGGCGGGAGCGGTACCGGGAATGATGGGCAGGAGCGTTTCGGGTTTTCTGTGGTTGTCGGAGCGACCGACTTGAAGGACGGCGGTGCGGAGCAGTGCGAACCACCAGTGTTCAAGGTCGAGGCGCTGGGAGAGGCGGGAGGAGACGATGGAGACCCGCGACGTTTGGGTGGGGGGCTGGGAAAAAACGAACCAGCGGTCGCCGAGCCAGCGGCGGGAGCAGGCGGGTGAGAGCCATGGCAGGCCGCGGAAGACGTGAGCGTCCTGCACCGGCAAAGTGGCGGTGCAGGCGATCCGGGGAGGCGACGGCGGGTTAAACGGCGGGCTCAGGAGTGTGGCAGGCATGGGGATACCGACGGGGTTGGCGGTATCTTACCGTGGAAGTGCAACCGGGCGGGAGCGGCATTCGGGTGCAAACCGGAGGCGCGGTTGCGTCTTTGCAACCGACGGATGGACGAACGTTCGGTGTACTTTATCAGTCCATGGGGAGTATTTCAACACATACCGAGAAAGGTTGTTTGAATTCACACCGAATTTTTCATTTGGGGGCTTGATTTCGCTGTTTGGAGTGAATTCCCATGGAATCTGGTGTGTTGATTTCCGTTTCAGCCTCTGCGATGCTAGACTTTGTGGTTGCGCGAAGCCAGTCTGCGGCCGCACTCCGGCATTTCTGGCAATTGAACCCATCAGGATCTGTTAGAATTTTTCGAAGGAACTCTCTATGTCCATGTACGTCGGTGAAGCCCTTGTGGGCGAAGGCAACGAAGTGGCACACATTGACCTGCTGATCGGTGACAAGACCGGTCCTGTGGGCATTGCATTCGCCAACGCTCTGGCAGACCAGAAGGCTGGCCACAGCAACCTCCTCGCAGTGCTCACCCCAAACGTGGCGGTCAAGCCGGCCACTGTGATGATCACCAAGGTCACCATCAAGGGGGCTCGCCAGGCCGTACAGATGTTCGGCCCCGCCCAGAAGGCAGTTGCTGATGCTGTGACCGACTGCGTCAAGTCCGGTGCGATTCCGAAGGATCAGGCTGAAAGTCTCGTCATCGTCTGCGGTGTTTTCATTCACTGGGAAGCTGCTGACGACAAGAAGATCTACCAGTACAACTACGAGGCCACAAAGCTGTCGATCGAACGGGCGATGAAGAACGAGCCAAAGGTGGATTCAGTGCTGGCTCAGCGAGACACGGCCGCACACCCGTTCTACGCCGGCTGAGGCCTGGTAAATTCCGGTCAAACAACTTCTGTTAACGCTTGCAGGGCCACGTGACAACACGTGGTCCTGTTGCACGTGGTTCCCAGGCATTTCCAGCTATGGCCGATACGGATCACTCTGATTTTCTGCAGGATGCGGACCGCAGCAGGGGTGGGACGCCTTCTATCATTCGCGAATTCGCCGCGTTCCTGCTGGCGGAAAAGAAATGGTGGCTCGCGCCGCTCTTCGTGGTTCTTCTGCTGTTTGCCGGGCTCATAGCACTTTCGGGCACAGCGGCCGCCCCGTTTATCTATTCGCTGTTCTGAAGATCGACTGTGGCGATCTATTTTCTGGTTGACCTTTAAAAAATTCCCAGAAGGGTCTCGGCAATGTGACTAAAAGCCTTTCGCCAGGTGATGGCAGTGCAGAAATTGTGCACGAACTTGTGCGAATCTTTGAGCAGTGGGGCGTCGTCACAAATCAAGGCGGAAAGCTGACATGGGACTATCGTCAAAATCTCATTCGGGCGTTCCAGTAGTTGGCTTTTGCTTTCGGCGACGCCAGCCGACAACAGCACCAGCGACCGCAGCGACACTCCCGCAAATGCTGCAGGGTTCAGGTACAACCACGGTGATCAGCGTCGGCTGGAAGGAGGCACTGTCGATATTGAGATCGTCGAACACCGGATCCCAGAAGTGTGTGAACGACGGGTTGAGTCCACCGTCATCAATCAGTGTGAGGTAGAACTGGTCGCCGACACGTGTGTCAACGTTGTCAGCTGAAAGTTCGAGTCGGAAGAGGAGCCGGTAGGGGTCAGAGGCGTCCAGCAGGAACCCGGTGGCACTGAATGTGGCATCGCCGCCGATCAACTGGTCATTTGCGAAGGTTGTTGTGCTCACAAGGCTGGTAGGAACAGAATTGGTCTGATTGAGGCTGTCGCCGGCGAAGACATAATTTGGGTCCGAAATCTGCAGGTCGGACTGGGGATTCACAAACTGGACTCCGCCCCCCTGGGAACCTGTAAGCGGCGTCAGGAGAAATTTCGCGGAGAAGGAGTCGAGAAGGGACGGAGTGCCGGAAGCTCCGATGCGAATGTCGATGGTCTTTGACGTGCCAATCATGATTTGTTGAGGACCGGGCACGACGACGAGCACATCGGCGTTTGCTGTGGCACAGAGAGTCAACGGGACCAGCAAAATGAGTAATCGAGGGAGCATGATGATGATCCGGAAAAAAGGTGTAGAGCAAATATGGGCGCGCAACGGGAGCAGGGTTTGGATCGGAGTCGCCGACCTGAGTCTCAGGAAATGTCAATCATCAAGTCCGGAGCTGAAGAGTGAGTCGAGCAGTTTTCTGCCGAAGGCTCGCTGAGTGACTGTGCGGTCGTTGGAATTGACAACTCCATCGCCGTTCGCGTCGCGTTCGGGATTGGTCGTGCCGAGGGCGCTGTAGATCGCTGTGTCGTCAGCCGTCGTCACCTTCCCGTCACCGGTCACATCGCCCAGCAGACGATAGAACCGCTTTTTGCCGTCGAATGCTGAGGTGAAGACGCCATCTCCGTCGGTGTCGAAGCCCAGTTCGTAATATCCATCACCCACATTGCTGCTGCGGTTGCCACCGATGCCCTGGGCACTGAAGTCAATACGGATGGTCCGCGGACCCACAGCGGACATCAGGAAACTGGGGGCGGTGTGGGCAACGAAGTTAACACCATCGAGCAGGTCAGAACGTCGCAGGCGGAAGCGGCTGGCACTGGTGAGCAGCGATTGAATGTCTTCACTTCGATCAAAGGTCATATCGAGATAACGCACGAAGCTGCGCTGAGTCTGTCCCAATTGGACATCGATGGTGCTGAGTTCGGTGGCATTTGAAATGCTGATCGTAAACACTTTTTCAAAGGTCAGTCCGAGCGCATCTTTGGCACAGACGCGAATGGAGTAGCTGGATTTGGTTTCGAAATCGAAGGCAGCGGCGGAGCGAAGTTGGTTGCCGACGATGGTGAAGCTGGCGTTGTCTGTGGAACCGGTACCGGCTACGAGTGCCCACGTGTGGGTGTCACCCGCATCGGGGTCGGTGGCAGTGAAGTTGCCGATGGCTGTCCCGGACGGCTGATTCTCTGCGAGAGACGCGTTGCTGAGTGTGATATTCGTGGGAGCTTCATTGACGTTGGTCACGCTGATCGTGAAGACGTTTTCGAACTGCAGTCCACCGGCATCGGTGGCTCGCACGCGAATGGAGTAGCTGGATTTAGTCTCGAAGTCGAAGGCAGCGGCGGAGCGAAGCTGGTTGCCGACGATGGTGAAGTTGGCGTTGTCTGTGGAACCGGTACCGGTGACAAGGCTGAATGTGTGGGTGTCTCCGGGTGTGGCGTCAACGGCAGCGAGAGTACCGACGGTGCTGCCACTGGCAAGGTTTTCCGCGATGGACGCACTTGACAACGTGATGTCGGTTGGAGCGACGTTGAGGATCGTTGGGGCGAACTGGACGCCTTTGAAGCGGAAGGCAGCACCAGCAGAGTAGAGGGTCGTGAAACTCGCTGCTGAACCGGTTAAATTGCCGCCGAAGGCGGAAGTGTCGCTGATCGTGACAACAGAATTGTTGTCTGCCACTGCAGTAGTCGCGACAAGTGAGACACCGCCGCCGGACAGGCGACCACTGAGAGCGAAAAGGTTTGATGAGAAAGTTGCGGTGCCACGAGCCGTCCAGACGTTCGTAGTTCCGTTGCCAGTGTACTCATATTTTTCGATATTCGCCCCGTCAACAACATACAGAGTATCAAGCCCATTCAGGGCGTTCATTCCAACGGTCGGAGATCCATCCAGCAGGAAGAATGATCCAGAGCCCGATGCGATGGCAGTACCGGAGAGCGCGACGGGCGCAACAGCAGCGTTGCGGGGGTCGGGAAAATAAAGCACGGAACTTGACGTCGAGCCAAACAGGACATTTCCGAAGGCTGAAACGTTCAGGACGGTCGTCGCTGTTAACTGCGTTGGCGTGGGCGTGGTGTATGTACCAGTTCCGCTGTATTCAAAGAAGCGTACGCCGGGCGAATTTGCAGTCGAGGGCGAGGCCGTCCAGAAGGTAGCAGCAGCGTTCGAGTCACCACCAAACGTTGTGGCACCGTTCGGCGCCTTTGGACCGGAATAACCCAGTCCGTTACCGCTATCGAGCCGTGCGATCTGACGTCCTGAGGCGTCGAAGTCGTACCGAAGTACGGAACGGAAACTGTTGTTAATGTTAGCGGCTCCGGCGGCCGCCTCAGTGCCCATCAGTGTGATATACTGACCGTCTCCGGAGATGTTGAGAAATCCGGCGCTGGTGTCGTTGGGTACGTCAGTCAATGTGCCGACCAAACCATTACTTTGGACGTTTGTAATGTCGACTGGAGACGCACCAGCACTCGGTGGGTATTGCACGAGGGACACGGCATTCGGTTTGTTTGTACCAGTAGCAGTACTTACCCTGAACACAAGCACATTGCCTGCGGAAAACGCCAGCAACGCCTTCGGTTCCAGCACTTCTGTTGCTGACGCCTTGCGTGCCCGATTTCGCCGCGTCGGCTTGAGACCGAACAGTTGCTTTAGGTCGTCGATGAACCTGCAGCTGTGCAACCACATTGAAGATGCTGCGTTTCGAGCGACAGAGTCGGGAGTGAAATGACTGTCTGGGAAATTCATGAGAGGTTCCTGACGGAGAGCTGAGGATGCACCGTGCGGTAATGGGCACGAACGTTTGAGCATTCGTACATGGAGAAGATGAAGGCAAAGAGTTGCTGCCACTAAATCGCAGGCGTCCAGTGTTGTATCGAGACATCACAGTCGCCCGCTTACCCACGAATTTCATCTGGCGGTGGGCGCGTGCCGACACAGAAAATTGACGGCACAGTGGTCGCCGCCCTGGGAGGGTGCTTCTGGCCCGCAGTTTACACTGCAGTCAGAACCACCACGCAATCCCCATGCCACTTAATTTTCATCCGGCATTTCGGCTGTGGGGACTGCGAAGAAAAAACGTTTCCGCCATATCGTTTCCCTGCTTTTCAAGGTTTTTTTCGTATTTTGACTTTTTTTCCGGCGGGTTATTTTCGCAGTGCCGAGTTTAGCGAAACGTTGATGAGCGTAATCACATGTTGTCAACAGACTGTGTTAGACCGGCAGAGCACAGGGCAAAGATTGCGGCCAGTTTTATTGTAAAGCCGATGCCTAGGTTCGCAAATATCGATGTATCTGGCGTATTTGCTCGGATTTGCTGAAGAATAGTTAATTTGGTGGCTTGGGGGGCTTTGGTTCCTTGTATCGGCTGGCAGTAGTTTTGCAGCGCGGCAGCTCCGGGTTGCCCGGGAATCGCGGGCCATTCCTTCAGGAGCTTTTCATTTCGGGGAATGCTGGTAAAATTGCGAAGCGTGGCCTGCTGCGTCCCGGTCGAAGACGGGGGGGCTGCGCGAGTTCCGGAGGATTTGCGTGATTTTCCGGGATTGGCGTGAAAGTGTATGAAAGTTGTCTGGCCATCCCCCCGGTTCCGGCAACAAAGGCGACAGTCGAATTTTCTTTATTTTTCCCGAAAGGCTCGTCATGCTTCGCTCTACGTTCCGTCTGCGCGATCTGACAGTTGCCGCCGCGATGGCTTTGGCCACGGCAACGGCGGCTGCTCAGGACGCAGGTCCGCCACCTGAATACCCTCCCTTCGCAAGGGTGCTGGAGGGCTACGAGAAGGTCGTCACGAAGGCCAACATCAATTCGATGTACACCTTGTACACGCGTGCGAAGGACGGCCAGATGTACGCCGAACTCCCGCGTGACTTCCAGCAGCGTAAATACTTTATTGCCACAACAGTTGCGTCTGGTGAGGAATACGCGGGGCTGCAGGCTGGTGACATCTACGTTTACTGGCGTCGCTACGACAAGCATCTGGCGCTGATCGCCCCGAATATCGACATTCGTGCTCAGGGTGAACGAGAGGCAGAGGCGTCTGTGAAGCGGCTCTTCACCGACCGCGTGCTGATGGAAGTTCCGATTATCACCATGGGACCGAACGGTGGTCCGGTGATTGACATCGACCAGATGCTGCTCAACCCGGATCCCCGCTTCAGCATCGGCCCGGCGACTTTCAATCCGACGCTGACGCAGCGAGGCATTGTTTCGATTCGCACGGCGAAGGCATTTGAGAATAACGTGGAGATCGCCTTCGAAGTTCCGGCCCCTGACGGAACCTTGAAGATCCTGCATTACTCGATCAGCAACATCCCTGACAACACGGGTTACCAGCCTCGAGTGGCTGACAGTCGCGTTGGGTTTTTCACAACCAGCTATTCAGACCTGGCGAAATACGACGACCGGGAAACCCGCGTGCGATTCGTGAATCGCTGGATGCTTGAAAAAGCGGACCCCAAGCTGCAGCTCAGTCCCCCGAAGAATCCGATTGTGTTCTACATCGAGCACACGACGCCCGTGCGATATCGTCGTTGGGTGCGAGATGGAATTCTGGCGTGGAATGCGGCGTTCGAGAAGGTTGGAATTGCGAATGCCGTCGAGGTTTACTATCAGGACGCGGCATCGGGTGCCCACATGGACAAGGACCCGGAAGATGTGCAGTACAACTTTGTCCGCTGGCTGAACAACGACGTGGGCACGGCGATTGGCCCCAGCCGCGTGCATCCTCTGACCGGCCAGATTCTTGATGCGGACATCATCCTCACCGACGGCTGGATTCGTCATTACCGCAAGCAGTTCAGCGAGGCGTTGCCGAAGATCGCAATGGAGGGCTACGGTCCTGATACGCTGGCATGGCTTGCAAAGAATCCGCAGTGGGACCCGCGCGTACGCCTGGCTCCGCCATCGATGCGGCCCGTGATTCAGCAGCAAATTGCTCGAAATGCAATGCTGCCCTACGCAGGCCACCCTTTGTTCTCTGCCGGCACAGCGGTTCTGGGAGACGATGAATTTGACGGTCTGAACCGCTCCAGCCAGGTGAACGGTCTGTGTCTGGCCGCTGACGGTCTGGCGATGGAAGTGGCACTCGCACGAATGACGTTTGATATCCTCGGCGGCCTCGCACAGCAGGCTCCCCAGGCGGCCGCTGGCGATAAGAAGCCGGAGCCACCCAAAGAGCAGCAGCTGGACGGAATGCCGGAATCCTTCGTTGGTCCGCTCATCGCCCACCTGGTTGCTCATGAAGTCGGCCACACCCTCGGACTGCGTCACAACTTCAAGGCTTCCAGCGTCTACACGCTGGCTCAGATCAACAGCGACGAAGTCAAGGGCAAAAAACAGCTCGCCGGGTCCGTCATGGACTACATCGGCACTAACATTCGGCTCGAAGCCGGAACAACTCAGGGTGACTACTGCATGACCGGTGTTGGTCCCTACGATATGTGGGCGATCGAGTACGGTTACACCAGCGGCGACCCAAAAACGGTGCTGGCACGTGTAGCAGAGCCGGAGCTGGCATTTGCCACCGACGAGGACACTGGTGGCCCCGACCCGCTGGCTCGCCGCTACGACTTCTCCAAAAATCCGCTCGACTTTGCCAACGAACAGATCAAGCTGGTCAATCACCACCGCGGAAAACTGCTCACGGACTTCATCCGTGACGGAGACAGCTGGGATCGCATCCGCTACGGCTACGAAATGGTGCTCTCCCTCCAGACTCGCTCTGTTTCCATGATGTCCAACTGGATTGGCGGCGCCCATGTGAACCGCGATAAGAAGGGTGACCCCAACGGTCGCAAACCCATCGAAGTGGTGCCTGCCCAGACTCAGCGTGACGCCCTCAACTTTGTGCTGCAGAATGCATTCCGCGACGAAGCCTTCGGTCTGACTCCTGAACTGGTGACAGCGATGGGGCTCGACAAGTGGTTCGACGACCGTGGTTCCATGAGCGAAGAATCGACCTGGCCGATTCATGACCGCGTCATGGGAATTCAGGCGTCTGCAATGACCGGACTGCTCAACCCCACCACTCTGCGACGAGTCTACGACAATGAGTTTCGCGTTCCTGCCGACCAGGACTCCTTCACCCTCCCGGAACTCCTCGGAGCAGTCACAAGTTCCGTCTGGGCCGAGCTGGACATTAAGGCTGAGGGTCAGTACACGGCACGCAAGCCGCTGATTTCCAGTCTGCGTCGCAATCTGCAGCGTGAGCATCTGGAGCGGCTGATCGATCTGACTCTGCCCGGTCAGGCTCAGGACCCCGCTGGCAAGACGATCTCAACGCTCGCCAGCCAGCAGCTCCGACAGGTTGCTGCGAAGATCGAAGCGGCGCAGGCGGCTGCTGCTGACAAGCACGACCCCTACACCACAGCGCATCTTGCTCAGGCCCGCGAACGCATCACCAAGGCTCTGGATGCCAGCTACATCCTGAATCCAGGCTCCTCTGGCGGTGGCGGTGGAGGAACGTTTTTCTTCGGCCGCGAACCACAGCCCATCGGAAGCGACCGGTAACCAGGAACGTGTCACCAACGGCTCTCCGGCCCTGCGAATGAAGTTCGCAGGGCCTTTTTTTTGGCCTGTTCGCATCAGCGACGCTGGTCAACTTTATATTGCACGGCGCGGATTTCCTGAATACCGTCCACTTTGTGTTCCCACAGCACGTTTGCTGCGGCTGACTGGTGTGAAACGACAACGACCGGGTCCTTCGCTCGACTGTCCAGTTTCACTGGCACTGTTTCACGGGGACTCAGCAGCAGCAGATCCCGGGAGCTACCGGTGGTCCAGCAGATTACCGGTCCGGAGGTCGCGGCAGCGATCCACGGCTGGTCGCCCGGGCCCAGCAATTCCTCAGGCCGTCCGGCGGTTGAACGATAGACATTCCCTTCGCGTCGCCAGACTGCCATCGGCCGATCGGCGACTGCGGCAAGCATGCCTCCATCCATGGGGCAGGCATTGAGTTTCCAGTGGGCGATACCGGTCTGAGCAGCCGCGGTGAAACTGCGGCCCCCATCTGAGGAACTCAGCAGGTACATGTCGCGATTGCCTTTGAGTGAATTGCGGAAGAGCACATGCAGGTTACGTCCATCCATCACGATGGACGGATGACAGCACTCACAAATGCTTTTTTCCGGATTCGTATAAATCACTTCATTTTTGCTCCAGGTGAGTCCACCATCGTCGGAGCGGGACAGGCAGAGTTCGGTGCGACGATTCCGCAGATCGAGCCACACGCACCAGGTTGCTTCTGCCGGCGAATCAGGATCATACTGTCCCCCGACCATAGCGTGCAGTCCCTCTCTTGCGGATGCCTCCGCATCATTCACTCGCACAGGCCCCTGCCAGGATTTTCCGTCATCTGATGATCTCCACGCAAGGATGTCGCCATCGCGGCCTTTGCCCTGAGGACCACCGATGGCAGTGACGACCAGTGACGCTCCGAGCGCCGTGATTCGTGGGCCTCTGCGCATTCCCAGCGACATATTCGGTACAGAGAAGGCCCTGGTTGGCTTTGAAAAGCCTCCGTCTGGAAGTGAGCGACAATACCAGACTTCGCCGGACCGCCCAAACACCACATGCACTCGCCCTGACGGGTCAACAGCGCCTTGTGGCTGTTGCGGCGCATCGGCGCCCGATCCCGAGGCAATCAGCACAGTCTCCGGCTCAACCGCGGCCATGGCTGTGACGCTTTGGTGAATCACCAGAAGGGCAGAAACAAACAGGATTCCGAAGGCTGGCATCTGGAACGCCTTTATCAGTGTGGGGGATGAACTGTCATCGCACTCAACGCACCGCCGCACCTGAACAGGCTTTATTTTCGCTTCCATCGCAGATCAAGGCAGTCTCGTACACGCACTCCAGCACATATTCAGAGTATGTTTCCAATGGAGTTGCAGGGCCGTTGCGTATTTTCCTGCCATAGATCCGTGAGTGAGGGGCCAGGCCGCGAGGATCTGGGCTGGCTGTGCACTCGAGTGACTGTGGTTACGCGAGCACATCCTGGATGACGTGTCCGTGGACATCCGTCAGTCTGTAGTCACGTCCCTGAAAGCGGAATGTGAGTTGTTCGTGGTTGAAGCCCAGCAAGTGCAGGATGGTCGCCTGCAGGTCGTGTGGGGTGACCTTGTTTTCGACGACTCCGAAGCCCAGTTCGTCCGTCTGGCCATAGTTGCAACCACCGCGGACACCGCCGCCGGCGATCCACATCGTGAAGCAGTCGGGATAGTGGTCGCGTCCGAGCACGGCACCGCCGGCGGTGCGTCCTTCCCGGAATGGTGTGCGTCCGAATTCGCCGCCGCAGACGATCAGTGTATCTTCAAAGAGTCCGCGTTGTTTGAGATCGTCGATCAGAGCAGCGATGGGGCGATCGGTTTTGGCCCATTTGTTGGTGAGTCCTTCGGTGAGTCCTTCGCCGGGACCGGTGCCGTGGAAGTCCCAGCCCCAGTCGAACAGCTGCACATATCGAACGCCCTGTTCGACAAGGCGTCGGGCGAGCAGACAGTTGTTGGCAAAGCTGGCCTGACCAGGCTGAGCCCCGTAGGCTTCAAGCGTTGTCTGGGTTTCGCGGGAGATATCCATGACTTCCGGGACAGACGCCTGCATGCGGTAGGCGAGTTCGTACTGGGCGATTCGCGTTGTGGTTTCGGGGTGTCCAAGTTCGGCGGCCTGAAGTTCATTGAGGGTTCTGAGTGCGTCGAGGGATCGGCGTCGAAGCGGACGGCTCATGCCGGGAGGGTCAGACACGTACAGCACTGGTTCTCCGCGCGAGCGGCACTGGACGCCCTGGAATACGGACGGGAGAAACCCACTGCCCCATGAATTTGCTCCGCCGTTGGGCTGCACGCCGTTGCTGATCAGCACCACAAAGCCTGGCAGATCCTGGTTTTCAGTACCCAGACCGTAGGTGACCCATGACCCCATTGACGGCCGCCCTGATCTGGGCGATCCGGTGTAGAGCAGGAGTTCGGCGGGTGCGTGGTTGAACTGGTCGGTGTTCATCGAGTGGATGAAGCAGATGTCGTCCGCCACCTTCTGGAGGTTGGGCACGGCATCTGAAAGCCACGAGCCCGACTGGCCGCATTGAGTGAACCGTCGGGGGGTTCCGAGAAGCTTCGGGATGCCGGAGGTGAAAGCGAACGTGCGACCTTTCAGGAATTCGTCCGGACAATCCTGGCCCGTGCGTGCCACGAGAGCGGGTTTGTAGTCGTAGATATCGAGGTTTGGCGGTGAGCCCGTCAGGTGCAGGTAGATCACTCGCTTTGCGCGGGCATGGAAAGCCGACGGACGCTGTTCCAGCGGTACCACTGGGTTAATCGCGAGGTCGGCGGTTACCGAGCCGGTGGCAGAACCTGCCATGGCCGACAACGCGATCGCACCCAGTCCAATTCCGGAGCCGGACAGGAAATGTCGTCGAGTAGCGTGCTGGAGTTGCTGGTGGATGTGATTCATGGGAAGCACTCTAAGGACAGGCGGGAGTCAAACGACTGCGCAGATCCTAACGCTTTGTGCACTGGAAATCCAACATCTTCCTTCGCGGGAGGCGGCGGTCGTGGTTGTTATCTTCGGTACGGCCTGCAAGGCGGGATGTTTCGGCGTAATTCGCAGGTTGAACCATGTCAGCTGGCAAACCGGCCGAATCTTCCGAATTACGGCCCAAAATCTGACTTTTCGGTCGATCTATTGTGGGGCTTCGGCCATCGTCAGGGAATGTGACGCTCCGCAGAAAGGATGTCTCATGCGATTCGTACGGCTTGGGCTCGCGTTTTACGCTGCGGCGTTGTTAAGCGGTTGTCAGTCGCTCCGCAGGCAGCCTCCCGCAACATTCGACGACGTGCGGATTCCCCCGGTCAGGGAGGGTGAGTACTCTTCTGATCGCGTCCGTTCTCGGTACAAAGTGGCGGAAGAAGCTGAAGCTGAAGAACCTGCACTGCGTGGCCCGATCAAGAGCATCGGCTGGCCCCGGCTGCGGGCTCATTCCGAAAAGCCGGCTCCGCAAGCCAAATCCCGGCAAACCCCGGCCCAGGCGGTCTCAAATCCGCTCACCGATCGCATGCGGCGACTGTTCCGTTTCTCAAGTGAACCCGAGTGCACCGAAAGCTGCGACGGAAACGCTGCGCTGATGCTGGAATCGCCCGGTGCCATCAGTGAGCCCGCACTGATTCCCCGAGGACCTTCCTCCGTCCGTGCCGACTACGGCAACGGCGGCACCGCTCCAAAAGTTCTGCCGGCTCCGGAAACCGATCTTCCACCCGTCCGTAAACCCACGCCGACTCGCCCCAAAGTCCCCGCAGAACCAGCCGCACCCACCGAACCGGACATGCCTGAGTCAGCAGCGGACCGTGCGACGGCCCCGACTGAGCTTCCTGAATTGCCACCGGTATTCATCCCTCCTGTCAAGCCACCGCGACTGCGGGGTGATGGCAGCCCCGCTGACGGCGAAGCCGTACGACCATCGCTCCCTCCGGTGCTCGTCGAAGACCCCCCGATGCCTGTCCCCACGCTTCCCCCGGTCCCCGATGTTCCCGCCGCCCCAGGGAACGCTCCTCCTGTGCCGGATGCCCCCGTTTTTCCCGATCCGCCAACCTTCCCTCCTGCCGTTGAATCTGAAGCGCCGGTGGCACCCCGGTCCCCTGCTGCTCCTAAGTCCGGCAACTCGTCCAGCAAGACAAAATCCCGGTCCACGACTCCCCGTAAATCCACCACGACAACTCGATCCGCGGAAGACGATGCGGTTCTTGAGGAGCGTTTGAGGCAGTCTGCGGAGCAGGCGCGGGCGAATAGATCGAAGCCTGGCGGATCCGGGACTCCGGCTGTGCCCGGCGAACGAGCGACGGCAGGAGACGACCCCGCAGACCCGCCGCTTTGGCCGAAACGCTTCGGTGGTTCGCCACCGGTGGGTGAGCCGGTCATCGATTCTCCTGCGACTACGGAATCCGGGACGAAGTCCGCCGCTCCGAAGACAAAGCCAGCCCCCGCACCAATGCCTCTGCCGATGCCTGTGCCAGCCCCCGCGCCGACGCCTGAGGTTCCCGCGGACGCTCCACCAGCAATCCCCGGCCTGTCACCGACCATTGATCTGGACAGTGAAATTCCGAGGCCGCCGCGAACTCCGCCGGTCAGCCCGGCTCCGACGAGCTTTCGGTCGCGGTCAGGCAGAAGCATCTGAGTTTGTGTTTGAGCGTCACAATCGCGAGCAGGCTGCGATCTTCGGCATGGGGACCGTCGTTCGGGTTAGAGGATTTTCAGATCCCGCAGTCGGTCGGTCAGCAAATCGACCGTGGTGAACGTGTGTGCCTGGATACCGAGTTTGCGGGCTTCGCTGGTGTAGGCTTCGATGTCGTCCGTATAGAAGCATTCTTCCGGGGGACACTGGGCGGCTTCGAGTGCGGCTTTGAAGATACGGTGGTCGGGTTTCATAGCACCGACGCTGAAGGATGTGACGCGTTGGTGCATGTATTTGAGAACTTGGAAGTTCCGTTCGATGAATTCGATGTGCGTGATGCTGGTGTTTGAAAGCAGTACCAGACGCAGGCCGGCATCGTGGAGTTGCTGCAGAAGC
>JBJTOP010000027.1:0-33117 GCA_046074645.1 Planctomycetaceae bacterium
GCCTTGGCGCCTTTGCGTGCGGTAAGAGTTGGTACAGCAAGATGCCCGCCGGCGCGTCTGCATGAAATCCGATAGACGATCTGAGGTGTCCTTACCACCGTTTCATCATGCCAGCGTTACGGCATGCCGTATTGTTCGTTGTCTGTGGGCGATGGCGTATTTTTCGCTCCGTCACACTGTTGCCCCGGGCGGATTCACGATGTTCTGGTGAACGGCGTATCGCCTCTGCGGTGCTGTCAGCCGCGAAGTGCCAGGCGTCTTTGATTCTGGCGTCCACTGGCTGAGGGCAGGTGGGGTGACATGTGGTTTGCGATCGCCATAACGACGTCAACGACCACCGCGTTTCCAAATTGCCGGTATGCCTGGGTATCAGAGACGGGTAGTCGAAATGCCTGTCCGCGTGGTTGTTCGAAGCCCATGAGCCGAGCGCATTCCCTGGGCGTGAGTCGCCGTGGGTTGCGTCCGATTTGTGGTATCAGGATTTCTGAACCGTCTTTGTAGTATCGAGCAGACAGGGTTCTGGCGACGTCTTTGGGTCCCGCGAGGCCAAACCCGAAACCGTTTCCTTTTTGTCGATGCTTCTCTGCGTAGTTTTGGAGGTATGTCCATAGTCCGTCAGTGAGAGTATATTTGGGATTGACTGTCCCATCGGGTCCAAGTGTGAACGGTTCATCCACGGGTTCGCTGCCATCTTCAGGGTGCAGAATGGTTTGGAGTTTTGGGTGCGATTCGGGTTCCGGAATAGATAGTTTGTCGAACTGGAACTTGTTTGGCTCCCTGAAGCCGACAATGAAAATGCGTTCACGGTGCTGCGGGACCCATGCCCGTGCATCGAGCACTCGCCAGTGCAGATTCTGGTAGCCTAATTCGTCTCGCAGTGTTCGGTGAATCACCTCGAAAGTACGGCCGCGATCGTGGCTGAGTAGATTTTTCACATTTTCGAGGAGAAATGCTTGTGGGCGATGATGTTCAAGGATTCGCGCCACATCGAAGAACAGCGTTCCCTGAGCCTCGCATTTGAATCCATGCTCTCTGCCAAGTGCATTTTTCTTGCTGACTCCGGCAATTGAGAATGGTTGGCAGGGGAAACCAGCCAGAAGAAGTTCATGTTCCGGGATCTCGACGGCATCGACTTTGGTTATGTCGCCGACGGAGATGTGGTCTTTGGGGTTGTGAAAGTTTGCCGCGTACGTCTTTTGTGCCAGGGGATTCCATTCACTGGTAAAGACACAGCGTCCACCCAGCTGCTCGAAGCCGCGCCGCAATCCTCCAATACCCGCAAAGAGATCGACGAATCTGAAGCGATCAGAGGACATTTACTGCTCCTTGCTCAGTCATCAACGAGAAAGTCTGAGACGACAGTATCCGCGATCAGGAGTCCGGCGTCGGTTAATCGCAGTCGATTCCCGATAATTTCCGTGAGTCCGCGGTCGAGGCTGCGTTTGAGGGCTGGTCCGGCTAAGTTCTCCATTGTGATACCGAACTGACGCTCAAAAACGTCGAGCAGAAATCCCTCACGAAGCCGAAGTCCCAGCATGACTGCTTCACGAGCGCGATCATTTGTGTCTGGGAGGTCCTCGGGTTCGAGGCAGGGCAGGCCTTTTGTCCACTGTCTGATCCAGCGCAGAACGCTCCTGCAATTAGTTGATCTGTGGCCGTTGACGTGTCGAGCGGCACCCGGTCCAAATGCGAGATATTCCTGAGCGTGCCAGTAGACCATATTGTGACGACATCGATGGCGTGGTTTTGCGAAGTTGGAAACTTCATAGTGTTCGAAACCATTGTGCTGCAGCTGTGAGATGGCATGGAGGTACATCGCGCATTCAAGATCTTCCGGGGCTTTTTTCAGCTTTCCCTGCCGCTGGCGGCGAAAAAAGGGTGTCCCCGATTCCCACGTCAGCCCGTATGTGGAGATGTGGTGAATTGGCAGTGAGAGGGCTGTTTTCAATGATTCGTCCCATGTGGCAAGGGTTTGCCCGGGGACGGCAAAAATCAGATCCACACCGACACTGTTGATGTATTCGGCGGCAAGACAAACAGCGTTTGCTCCGTCAGTCGGCTCATGTGTGCGTTCCAGAATTTCCAGTTCCCGATTGTTGAAAGACTGAACCCCAAGGCTGATCCGATTCACGCCATGTGCATTGAGAAGCTCGAGTTTTTCCTTTGTCAGACCATCGGGATTGGCCTCGATGGAGATTTCTGCGTCGGTGGCTGGCCTGAAAAAGGCTGTCAGCAGCTGAAACAGCGATGAGAGCTGGTCTGTTGCCAGGTGTGTTGGCGTGCCGCCACCGAGAAAGATGGTATCGACCTCTATGGGGCCAGTGTACTCTGCGAGGGTGTGATGCATCTCACGTCGCAGGCACTCCAGCCATTGCGGTATCAGCTCATTGCGGTTGGCCACGAGGGTGAAGTCGCAGTATCCGCAGTGATGCAGACAGAAAGGCACGTGGACATAAACGGAGCGAGGCGGGGACTGCATGGGAATCTGTATCTGCGAAAAATTGGGCTGCGAGGATGATTCGCAGTCGCCCTCAGAAGATCGGGCCCGGCATCCACGGACAGAACTCCTCGTCACCGATCCCCTGTTGTTCGCTCAACGTTTTTTCGCCACTGGCGACGGCGATGATTTTCTCAAAAATCTCGCTGCCGACAGCCTCAACGCTGGTGCCCTCCAGAATGGTGCCTGCGTTGAGGTCCATATCTTCCGACATTCGCAGAAAAAGTGGCGTGTTTGTGGCAACCTTGATGGTAGGGGCCGGCTTGCAGCCGAAGCAACTGCCACGGCCGGTCGTGAACACCACGACCTGACAACCACCTGCGACAAGACCTGTCACAGAAATAGGGTCATATCCGGGTGTATCCATGAACGTGAAGCCCTTTTGGGTGATTGGTTCTGCAAATTGATAAACGTCCTTGAGGGGAGCCGTGCCACCTTTCGCCACCGCGCCGAGAGATTTCTCGATGATGGTTGTCAGACCTCCCTGCTTGTTCCCCCATGATGGGTTGTTGTCGATCGATGCTGAGTTTCTTTGGGCATACTCTTCCCACCAGCGAATTCTTTCCAGCAGTTTCTCCCCGACGGTACGCGAAACGGAGCGCCGAGTCAGCAGTTGTTCAGCGCCATAGACCTCAGGTGTTTCTGCCAGCACCGAGCCACCACCGTGTGCCACAAGCAGGTCGCTGGCTACCCCGAGTGCCGGATTGGCAGTGATTCCGCTCGCTCCATCACTCCCGCCGCACTGCAGTCCCAGGATCAGTTCAGACAGTGGAATTGGCTCACGATGAACGTTGTTTGCTCCACTGAGCATTTCGCGCAGGACCCCGACAGCACGGTCGACTGTTCGCCGTACTCCGCCCACTTCCTGAATATTCAAAATCATCGGCAGGTCGTCCCGACCACCTGCCAGAGATCCACCGAGTTGTATGAGTCCCTGCGTTTCCTGCAGATGAGATGCCTGGGCTGTTTCACAGCCGAGGCCCAGTACGATGCAGGCGGCGATGTTTGGGTGTCGTGCGAAACCGGCGAGTGTTCGATTGAGCAGCAGATGATCTTCACTGTTGTACGCAAACGCGCAGCCGCTCTTGTGGACAATCGGGATCACTCCGTCAATGTTCGGCCATGCGCCCAGATCTGTGCGGGAGAGTTCCTGGGCTACGTAGCGAGACGTTGTGGCCGAACAGTTCACGGTACTGATGATGGCAATGTAGTTGCGAGTTCCCGCGCGGCCATCTTTACGCCGATACCCCAGAAAAGTCCGCGGTGCTGGTTCGGGAAACTGAAGTAGTTCCGTGGAAAACTCGTACCCTGCACGCTCGCGTTCAAGACTCACATTGTGCGTATGGACCCAGCCACCCGCCTGAATCGCAGCGGCAGCGGAACCGATTGGCTGACCAAATTTACGGATGCCGGAGCCCGCCGCCAGATCGTTCAGTGCCACCTTGTGATTGGCGGGGATCGGCTCTGAGATTGTCACGCTGAAACTTCCACAGCTCACTGTTTCACCAGCCCGCAGGGCTCGACGAGCCACGGCGACGTTGTCGGTTGGATGAAGCTGCAAAAGCGGATGAAGGACTGTCACGGAGTATTCCCTGCATGGAGGTGGCTTCATAAGAATCCAACGGCCTGCAAACTCAGAGCCGTTGCTGCCGAATTGTCCCGAAACAGAGCGACGTGGGCAAGGCACGGCCGTTCTCATCCCCGGCATCGCGCTGACAAAACCAAAACTTCAGAGCGATCACTTCCCGGCAGTGGCAATCGTCGGTGATAATAAAATCGGATCCGTTGCCCCACTGCCGCGCCACGTGCGCCCGATGGACTTATCACCGCCATTCCCTTTAGCCACTACCTTTTTTTGATATGGGGAAAGCAGGGCTCAGCCATGAAACACCCATTACTCAACTGCCTTGCAATCACCATTTGTCTCTGCAGCGGGATCCTCCTCGCCTGTCAGGCGCCGGTATTCCGGTATGCACTCGAACGCTGGAACGCCGGGACCTGGAACATTGTTGTTCTGACGCAGGGGCCGATTCCACCACAACAATCGCAGTCGCTGCAGACGCTTCGGCAATCCCCGGCTGCCGATAGCCGACTCATTGAAATTCAGCACATTGATCTTGCCGCCGCCACACCCGCTGACCGCCGCCGCTGGGAGCCACTCTGGCAGGCTGCCAACAGCGACTCAGCCCCCGTTGTCCTCGCTCTCTATCCACCGTCATCCAGCGTCGATCAGCCAGTCGCCAGCCTGATGAAACTCTCCGCAAATACCGCTGTACAGATCCTCAGAAGTCCCGTTCGCCGAGAACTTGCCACGCGGCTTTCTGCAGGGCATTCAGCCGTTTGGTTGTTTCTCGAATCAGGCAATGCGCAGTCTGACGGGGAAGCATTCGAGCGGTTGAGCGATCAACTGAAAAAAGATGAAGAGAGGCTCAAGTTACCGTCGGCAGCCGAACTGCAGATCACCCCGAAACAACTGAGCAGTCTTCGAATTCCACTGAAGCTCCAGTTTTCCATCCTTCGCCTGCATCGCGATGACCCGGCTGAGCGGTTCCTTGTGGATAGTTTGCTCAACAGTGAAGCCGACCTTCGGGAATTTCAGGAGCCAGTTGCATTCCCGGTATTCGGGCGCGGAAGAGTGCTCTACGCTCTGGTTGGCAAAGGTATTGAACAAAGAACGATTTCCGCTGCCTCAGATTTTCTGTCGGGCCCCTGCTCCTGCCAGGTCAAGGAACAGAACCCCGGGTTCGATCTCCTGCTGATGAACGACTGGCTCGCTGCCATCGGTGACACCCTTGTCAGTTCACCGGTGCCACAGGAACAAAGGAAGCCAGGCCTTCTGAAGATACCACCCGGCCGCAACGGCGGTGCGAAAGGTAAGTCCAGAGAAAATCCGGACAAGTCGCTCCAGTGATTCGCTCAGCCACCCCGCATAAAAGCGTGGTAATAGAACAGCAGACCGGTGACAGAAGTGAGCGTGATGTCGATGGTGGAAAGCCAACCCAAAACTTTGTGCAACCTGCTGTGCTTTCCGGGCCGTACATCGTTGCCGAACTTCAGCAGAGCGAGTGTAATTGTTGCTGCCCACAGGAATGGGGTACTAATCGCAAACACGAGATGTACCAGCAACCACGGTCGCACCGCAGTAATTTTTGCTTCCAGAAGTTCCGGTGTCAGGTTCTGTCGCGAAACAATCTGCTCCCAGCCACCATGCACCAGCTGGACATCGATTTCGAAGGCGGAAACGGCGAACAGCAGGATCAGCCCGAGTGCAATCTGCAGACGCTTGTGCGCGAGATAGCTTTTGCGAACTTTCACCAGCCACAGACTGTACAGCAGCAAAGGAACGATCAGCACCAGTGCGCAAACGACGAAGTCCAGCATGAACGTCGTTGGATATCCAAGGAATCCACTCTGAAACATTCAGAAACCCATTCTAGACAAGGCTATGCCGGGATATGAGCCTGCGGGGCACCCATGCATTACCCTGCTACTTCAGCAGCGCATGCATCGCAGCCTGTATACCCGCAGAGTCCACTCCCTGATAACCCATTTGCTGCCACAAACCACCGGATCCCTCGCGGTGAGTGCCGATGTTGTTGTAGCGTCCGCGAAAACCGCGTTTCAGCAACTCCGTGCCGAAGCGGGAGCCGAGGCCCGTTGTGACATTGAAGGACTCCGCCACCAGTACCGCCGGGGCGGCAGCAAGCCTCGACATCATGGACTCGTCATACACATTCAGAGTTGCCTTGCAGACAAGTCCGACCTGCAGCCCCGCAGCTTTGAGTTTGATCACTGCATCAAGGGCCCGATAGACCGTTTCACCAAATGCCACGATGTAACCATCTTTGCCCTCCCGGATCAGATCATCCTTCCCGGGAACGAACTGGTAGTCGGCACCGTAGAAACGCTCGCCGGTTTCTGTGAGCAGGTCCGGGACACCAGAGCGGGTGGAAAACAGGAATCTCAGCCCCGGCTGACCGAAAATTGTCCTGAGGCAAGCCCGAAACTGGTGCTGGTCGGCCGGGAAATAGAGTCGCGTGATGTCTCGCCCTTCGTCCGGAAGACCATTCGCTGCGAACATGTTGTTCAGGCCAAAGTGACAGGTGTTGTCGGCCATATCGT
This sequence comes from Planctomycetaceae bacterium, assembly GCA_046074645.1. Taxonomy (GTDB): domain Bacteria; phylum Planctomycetota; class Planctomycetia; order Planctomycetales; family Planctomycetaceae; genus SXXK01. Next base: position 6,620 of record JBJTOP010000027.1, read on the forward strand.
CGCAGCCCGCGTGGGAGAAGTGCGCGAGCACGTTCGCCTGGTTCAGCCGCGCCATGGTGATTTCCGACACAACCATCTCAAGAAAGGCCGAAAACGTCGCAAAAACACCCTGCCTGCCAGACTCGTAACCAAAACCCGCCGCGGCCGAGTAATTGCCGCGCTCCATGATGCCACCCCTCACGAAGACTTCCGGGTGAGCCGCACGCACGTGGTTCAGCCCGCAGGATCCCTCAAGGTCGCTGTCGAACACCCTCACACTGGAAACTCGCTGTTCAGCCGTCATTCCGTCAAGAATCTCGTTCAGAATCTTTCCAAACAGGTCACGATTTCGGCCGACGCTTTTCGCATCCGAACCCTCGCAGACCGGAGCAGACGGGCCTTTGGGAACGCTGCTGAGATACTGCACTGCCGCATCGTGCCCACGGCTGGCGAGATATTCCTTTGCCACCGAAACCTTGATGACATCATGCCCGTGTGCACTTCCCTCAAGCCCCCGAATGCCAACGCACATTTTGCGGCGATTAACGAGCGCAATCGGCCCCGAAGTTGTCACCGCGGCACACATCCGAGCATAAAGCGATTCCAGTTCCTCCCCGTCACCAATATTCACCGCCAGCCCATGCCCCTCCAGAGTCTTCGCGACACAGTAACCTGGCAGGTAGTCCGAAGGATGCCCCGCGATCGTCACGTCGTTGTCATCAATCAGGAGCTTGATATTCAGTTGCTGGGCGACGGCCAGCCGAGCAGCTTCGGCGTCGTTCCCCTCCATCTGGGAACCATCTGAACCCAGCATGAAGACAATCTTTCCCGGGTTGGCCATCGCCACGCCGTTCACGAACGGCCACATGTGCCCCAGCCGACCGGATGAAAACTTCACTCCCGGAGTAAACCCGCGTTCCGGATGACCTGGAAGATGCGACAGGTACTCGCGGTAGTGGAACAGCTTCTCAATCGGAAGCTCACCTTCCAGGACCGCCATCAGATACTGAGTCGCCACGCGGTGGCCGGCTTCGTCGAAGAATACCGGCAGTACATCCGGAGCACCACCGGCCGCGGCGTGCTTCATGAAGCCGTGCATGATGCAGACTTCAGGCACCGTATCAAATGGTCCCCCCGTGTGTCCTCCAAGCCCCTTAGCGTCGGCAACTGCAGTGAAAAAGATGATCGCGTCGCGACACAGCTGAATGTTGGCCTGCAATGCCGTTTTTTGTTCCGCCGTGAGCTTCGGGTTGCGGGGATCCAGCACCAGTTGCTGGTAGTTCTGAAGCGGAATCGGAAACTCGGCGAGAGCAGACATGGAAAACTCCAGCAGCCCGATTGGCGAGACCTGAACCGGGCGACAGACAAAGATGGGAAGCGCGTGAGCAAATTCGCAGTATCGGTCTGCCGGGGCGAAATGCAAACCTGCGGGCGTTTACAGGGCTCGCAGGCCCTGAATTCCCAATCGCCTGAATTCATCACTCGGCCGGATCGTCAGCAAATCGCGAAAACAGCCAGAGAAATTCCCTGTTTCCGTTACTTCCGGAAGTCGGGCATTCTATCCCCGCCCCCCGATCGATCGCTCCCACCAGCACCTCAGCCGCAAACTCTCGGATGTCAGCCGGTACGCGCTGGCGAACACGGTCGTCTCGAATCACTCCCCGCCCCCGCGAAACCTCCTGACGCCCCGCTTCAAACTGAGGCTTGACCAACGCCACCAACTGCCCTCCCTGGCGCAGCAACGGCCAAACTTCCGGAAGCACCAATCGCAGGGAAATGAACGACACATCGATCACAATTCGGTCAAAATCAGGATCCGGAAGCCGCACAGCCCCCAAATTCCGAACATTCAGCTGCTCGAAATTCACGACCCTCGGGTCCCGCTGCAACTTCATCATGCAGCTGGCCGGTCCCGACATCCACACAAACCACACGCGCCGCCCCAGCCTGCAGTACACAGTCCGTAAAGCCACCCGTTGAAGCACCGACATCCAGCACCACAGTACCCACAAAATCCAGCTCAAATCCCGAAATCGCCGCCTCCAGCTTCAGCCCGCCTCGGCTCACATAACGGGGGTGCTGGATCACCTCTGGAGTCTCCCCCGCTGAGACGATCTGTGATGCCTTCAGGGCGAGCCTTCCGCCCACTTTCACCAGTCCCGACTCAATCAATGCCTTCGCCTGCGTTCTTGATACCGCAAGCCCACGAACCACGAGCAACTGATCGAGGCGAATGGACTTTGCGAACCGCATGACCGCCTGCACCTCCGTCTAAATCGTGAAGTGGTATTTCCACTGCCTAAGTTCTGGTTTCAAGGATTAGAAACGTCGTCGGGACAACGCATACCCCAGAGAATTTGCAACATGCCGTTAAAGCTGATTTAGTCGATACAATCGATACAGATTACCACGGGGGATTGCAAAAAATGGGCGTTTTTAGAGGAAAAAGTCGCCACGGAGGCGCAGTGTAATTGGGATGTCTGCGGCTGAAGCAGAGGTTGTAACGATTTTTTGAACTCGCATATTGTGAGCCTGGGGGCTCTGCGGTAGCCTGACAGTTTCGTTCACGCAGCATTTGCGGTGTTTTCGCCACAATGCATTCCAACAGAAGCAGGCGCACTGCGCATTTCCCCTTTTCTCCCAAGGAGAACATCATGATTAAATTTTTTAAGGCTGCTCTCGCCGCCTGCGTTGCGGTCGTAGCCGCAGCCGGGCCGGCCAGTGCCGCAGTGGTCTACCTGAGTGGTTCGTCGGAAGACAACACGGCACCGTTAAACGTGTCAGCGTGGACTCTGTCGTTGGACTACACTCCAAGTACGGGCACCAAGGCTGTCGTGAACTCAGCCGTCTTCTCGGTAAATCGTGCTGGCACACAATATGTGTGGAACACGCTCAAGGCACCTGGCGAAATTTTCGTGGCTGCCTCAAAAACGGCCTACGACGTGACCCTGAAGTTCCAGGGTGCGGCTGCAATCACCGGCCCGGTCCCCGCCGGCGCTCCAACGAATGTTGGATTTTTCCAGGCTGATATCGACACCCTGACCGTCGGTGGCGGAATTCCAGCCGTTGCCGCCCGACAAGCCACGCTTGCAAACATCACCTACCTGACGGCAAACGCCACCGTGCTTCAGGGTAAGTTTCTCGCTGACCCGTTTTTCCGCGCCGGAGGTGGTTTCCTGCGTCTGAACGGCGACCCTGCAGGCATCACTGTTCCCGAGCCTGGTTCCATGCTGCTGCTTAGCGGACTGGGCCTCGTTGCCGGTCGCCGCGTGATCGCTCGTCGCCGCCAGCAGAAAGCCAAAGCCGAATCAGAGACCGCTGCCTGATCCTGCTTTCTGTCCACCCGCCGCACAGAACGCATCCACCGGGCAGCGGTGCCCCCCTGCTGCTCGGTGTTCTGACGGCAATCGATTCGCTCTGAAACGATCGCCCTTGTACCAGTCGGAAAGTTCCAGCCTGGTGTTGTGTCCGGGCCCGGTAACATCGCCCACGAACTTCAGACCGTACAAGTGATTCGATTCAAAATGCAAGGCTCTGTGGTCCCGGTCAGCAGGATGCACGACTGGGCATTCAGACAATGAAGTATTCGCCGGGCTGGGGAACCCCGGCGTTCTCTCTCGCACAATCGGTCATCTGCCCTTCTCACCGCGTCTGCTTCAACCCCGGGCATCTGACCAGCCAATGCGTCTCGCCCCGAAGAAGTTCCACTTCTTCGGGGTTTTTTGTTGCCCATGGCACTGGAATGCTGTGCGGCGGTTCTGGCGAGCGGCCAGTGGCGATCGGCAGGGAAAGCCGAATATCCATCGCTGCATCACTGCAGGTTTCCCGGAAAGTGCTCGTCGTTCATGGAAAGGTCTGCGGACTTCACGCGGTCGCAGATAGCCTGCGGGTTCGCTCGGTCTGCAGACAACATGACGGCCGTTGTGCCCTCTTTCCAAATGTGAGTCTCTTATGAAAGTAACTCGATCGCCGCTGCTGCTCCTGTCGCTGCTGCTGTCCGGGGCTTCCTCGCTGCCCGCCAGCGACGCTCAGGACTGGCTGCCGCAGCAGTCGTTCGGGGAGTTCAGTGACGAAAACGACGAAAACGACGAGGACGAAGATCTGCCGGTCGAACCCGGGCAACTGGGCAGGCACTACCTTGAACTGCAGTATCTGCAGGTGGAAACACTGGACCAGGATGTGGAACTCAATGATCCGCTCAAAGGGTTTTCATTCGTCTTCAACGTCCCCGCCCGCTGGAATGATCGGCTTCCGGAATTCATGGGGCAGGATGTGTTCCTGGCGACAGTGGGACTGCAGGGCAGCGGTTCCGATCCCGGTGGCCTCGCGGCCGTGGATATTGAATTGCGGTCCTTCAGCAGCGGGCTCACGACCTACCTGTTCGTAACCGACAACTTCCGTCCCTTCGTACAACTCGGCATCAACACGCAAATGTTCCAGGCCGACCTGAATCTGCTCGGAGCCACCATTCCCATCGGTGATCTGGATTCAGACTTCCTCGCGAATCCTGGCTTTGAACTGGATTTCGGGGAACGGGTCGCGTGGAGAAATCTGCTGGAGTCGGAAACGGAGGGTGACTTCGAGGATTCACTTATTCGCTCGGAACTCGTGATCTGGCCTGGCAGTCGCTGGTTCCTGAAAGGTGGCCTTGCTGGAGATCTGCACGGTGATTCGTGGGGATTTCTTCTGGGAGGCGGCTATTCGTGGTGAACTTGTTCGCCTGCTCATCAATCGCCTGCCGGCCCCAGCAGGAAAAGCAGCCCGCGTGTTTGACTATTTTGTGTTTTCTGCTGAAACAGCCCGCGGCCCAATTTCTCAACCAAATCCTCAGAGCATCTCTGCCGCAAATACCATAGAATACGCTCGAACGCTCCCCAGATGCCAGCATCGCTGATGCTGTCTGAGTGAGCATGAACAGCATCAGGATCAGGGAGCCGGGCAAGGTGTCTGCGTGCGGGCTGGTAAGTGCGGCAACACGGTGGTCAGCCGACCGTCTGCATTCAGCGGCGTGTTTGCTCACGGCGCAAATCGCCATCCCCCTCCTCATGCTGCTCACCGGCTGTGATTCCGAAAAATCCGCAGCCCCCCGGAGTCAACCCATCGAATACTCATCCGCCGTCAAACGCGTCACGGCCGAAAACTGGGCCACACTCGCCGTCGGTGGTGGCCCCGGTGGAACCGGCTGGGTACTCCTTCCGGAACAGCCACCCGCCGGTCAGCCCGCTTATGTTTCCGCCGTCAAACCCGAAGAACGTGGCTACCTCGCGGCCGATGCCTGCCGGGAATGCCATGCCGATCAATACGATACCTATATTCACACGGCCCACGCACGCACTTCGATGCTGCCGTCCGCCGAAACAATCCTCGGCAGCTTCAGTCCCGGCCGAAATGAACTGGCCACTGCTGCCCCCGGGCTGCGATTTCGGATGCTCTCCGAAAAAGGTCGGTTCGTGCAGCGACTGGAACTGGACCACGCACCCAGTGGCACTCAATATCATCGCGATTTTTCCATTGATCTGGTGCTCGGCTCGGGCAATCATGGCCAGTCATACCTTTATTGGGAGAACGACCGCCTGTATCAGTTGCACGTCAGCTATCTGACGGAATCCGATGGCTGGGTAAACAGTCCCGGCCCCTACTACGACGGGACGGCTGACTTTGCTCGCCCGGTTCCTGTTCGCTGCATTGAGTGCCACGCTACGTGGATCGGGGCTGACGTGAAATCGGTGAACCGTTTTGATCGCAGTACCTTTGTTGCAGGAATTGGCTGCGTGCGATGTCACGGTTCCGGGCACGAGCATATTGAGTTTCATCGAGAGTATCCGGACGAGCAAACCGGCCGACGCATCGTACAGCCGGCGAGTCTGACGGTGCAGCGGCAGAATGAGATTTGTGCGCAGTGTCATTCAGCGGGCGAAGTTGCCGGTGCCGCGTTCGGCTATCGTCCCGGACAACCGCTTTCAGAATGGATGGAACTTGATCTGGCTGGTGACAGCGAAGGCAATGCTGATCCGCACAGTGCCAATCAGCTGGCTCGCCTGATGAAAAGTGTCTGCTTCAAAACCCCGGAAGGGCTCAGCTGCATCACCTGTCACGATCCCCATCGCAGTCAGCAGGGACAGCTCGATGTCTATGCCGCGAAATGCATCAACTGTCATCAGCCAGCCATTTGTCCGGACGTGCGAATGCTGGGAACAGCGGCCGAGAGTCGCTGTGTCGAGTGCCACATGCCAGCCCGCCGGGATGCTCAGGTGCAGATGGAAACAACCGGCGGCAATGTACAGGCTCTGCTCCGCGACCACCTCATTGGACGCTGGCCCAAAACAGCGGCCGAAGTGCGGCAACAGCTCGCCCCGATCAAAGCTGCACCTGCACGTGCAGGAGACGTTCAGTAATGCTGCGTACAAGTTTGAATCTTCAGATCCCGACAATGCTGCTCTGCAGCTGCCTGCTGTTCATGGGCTGTAACCGTACCGACAGTGGTAGCGGGGAACAGAAACCAATCGAAAAGAAAGCCAAAAACGATGCCGACGAACTTGCTCCCGCACCTGCCGTTGCTCGTCCCACCGACGATTCGGCCCAACCCGAAATCCCTTCCGGCCCATTTCGCTTTGCCTCCATGATTGACAGGTCAGGGATCGACTTTGTGCAGACCAGCGGTGACTCCGCCGACAAGCCGTTCCCCGCCGCGAACGGCACTGGCTGTGGAGTTTTCGATGTGGATCTCGATGGACGCCCGGATGTGTTCTTCGCCAACGGCGCAAAATTTCCGTTCGATCCCCGTCATCCCGGGCCGTGGGATCGGCTGTATCGCAATCAGGGCAGCTGGAAATTCAGCGACATCAGCGCCCTTGCTGGAATTGGCTCTCCCGGCTATTCCTGCGGTGTCGCTGTCGGTGATGTGGACAGCGATGGCTTCCCCGATCTGTATGTGACCCGATATGGACGTAATCACCTGTACCGCAATCTGGGCGATGGCACCTTTGAAGAGCTCGCAGCCGCCTGGGGAGCCGATGATGATGGATGGGCCACCAGTGCTGCGATTTTCGATGCCAATCATGACGGACTGGCCGATATCTACGTGTGCAACTATGGCAAGTGGACGTGGGAAACAAGTCAGTACTGTGGTGATCGAACGCGGAACCTGCGAATGTTCTGCAGCCCAAGGCACGTACCTCCGCAGCCCGATGCACTGCTCGTGAACACCGGTGAAAACTACAGCAACCAGCTGCAGCCGCTGAATGCTGCTGTCCCCCCAGGACGCGGGCAGGGAGTGCTGGCTGGTGATTTTAATGGCGATGCGCTGACCGACCTCTATGTCGCCAACGACATCCATCCGAATTTTCTGTTCATGAATGGGGCTGACGGTTTCCAGGAGATCGGAGAGGCGTCCGGTACCGCCTTCGATCATCTCGGACAGGCTCAGGCCGGTATGGGACTTGCCGCATCTGACGTCGATGGTGACGGCCGCTTTGAACTGTTCGTCACCAACTATCAGAACGAGCACAATGCCCTTTATCTGAATCTGGGAGACCGCGCCTTTCTCGAAGCCGGACTGTCGCGAATTCCAGAAGGCAGCATGCCCTGGGTTGGCTGGGGAAATGCGTTTGCGGACTTCGACCACGATGGCCACGCAGACCTGATCGTCACCAACGGACACACCGACAATAACCTCGCAGACTTTGGCAAGGAAGGCGATTACCTGCAGCCCCCGGGACTCTGGAAAAACACCAGTGGCAGCTTCCAGCTGATTCGCGGTGCCGGCCCGTACTTTACCACGCGGCACTGCGGCCGCGGACTGGCCACCGCCGATCTGGACGGAGATGCCGATACGGATGTCGTGATCTGCCACCAGGATGCTCCACCGGCACTCCTCCGCAACGACACTCCCCCTGCAACCAACCAGCTGCAGCCGCTCATACTGCGGCTGATCGGTACGCGCATTCTTCGGGACGTCGTCGGTGCCGTGGGAGTGCTCGAAGAGGGAGATCGAATTCAGACAGAGCAGATCTTCGGGGGTGGCAGTTATGCATCGGCCAGCGAACGCCGACTGCAGTTCGTTCGCGGCTCGTCCGGTTCTCCTGCCCGACTCCGAATTCGCTGGCCGGGTGGCGAGGAAAGCGTCATTGAGGATTTGCCCGCCGGCCGAGCGTTCACTATTGTGCAGAACGCTCAGCCCGGAGCTGCTCCACGGATCTCCGTGGATTTCTGACCTGCCCCAGGCCTTGCCGGCCCCCTCCTGTCCATCTCACCCGTTTCACAGAGGCTGCAAGTGTCCGAACAACTTCGACCACAACCCCCCGCACCGGCAGAGGGTTTCAGTATCGTTCGAGTTCTCATGATCCTGCTGATCTGCAGCGGTATCGGCGGCGGTGCCTGGCTCCTTTGGGGTGAACTGCAGGGAGCGCCAGCCAAATTCCCATTTACGGGTCAGGTGCTGTTTAACGGCAAACCGGTTACGACCGGATCGATCATGACCGAGCGAGTCGGTGACAAGTTTGATGCGGCCCTCGGTTTTCTCGATTCAGAAGGTCGGTTTAGTCTGGAGACCAATGGTGATCCCGGCGCCAGCGAAGGCACCCACAAGGTCATCATCAGCAGTATGGCCCCCGGCTTCCCACCCAGGCCGCTCGTACCAGCCATCTATGTTGATCTCAAAAGCACCCCACTGACTTTGGAAGTCACGTCGGATCCTTCAAAGAATACCATCGTCTTCGAACTCGAAGGCGAGCTCCCGGAAGCTCCTGCAGCTCCGGCCGGCGGGCCAGGCGGCGGCGGTCCACCGGGTGGTGGCCCACCGGGTGGTGGCCCACCGAGCGACGCTCCTGCAAACGGCGACGCCCCTGCAGCCGCACCCGAAACCCCCGCTCAGCCGCAGGAACCAAAGCCCGAATAATCCGCCCTTCAAGCCGACGCCTGTCGTTCATTCGCTGGTGACTTCGCCGCCATTTCGTGTGCCGAGGGCACTGTAGACGCGGACGTCGATGTTTTCCGTCAGAAAGCGGACGGACCCATCGGCCATGCCGAACTGAGCCCCGCCGGTGTGACGGCTCCCGAAGCTGATTTCGTACGCTGCGAAGGCGGTTGTGCCCACGGCAGGTTTCTTTTGGTTCATCGGAACGCCGGTGGAGCCAAGTGCTTCGGACATGTCGCCCATATTGGTGGTATCGACGTCATCTGAGCCGATGCCCCAGTGGTCTTTACGTCCCTGTGTGGGCTGACAGTTTTCGCGGATAGTTCCCATTTCAGGAATTGCGCCCATATCGGGGACTGCTTCGCCCATCGCGATGGTGTTTGAGGTTCCATCGGTGATGTCGGCCATCCGCATGCCGATCATGCCGTAATGTGCACCATTGCGCTTGATTCGCTGGTGATTGACTTTCTGCAGGAAGACCCCGTCAAGGTCACTGATAACTTCCACATTTCCAGTGGTTCCCCACGGAGTGGGAACGTTTCGATATGGACGGTCGTCGGCGAGAATCCCGGAGACACAGCCGAGGTAGTTCATGGCGGCCCGACGTTGAACAATCCAGTTATCGCCGGAGATGTCAGCAACCTGATTCGGAAAGGTATCGGAGGGACAGCGGAACATGGGGAACACCTGTTCGCAGACAAACAGATTCCGCCAGACCGGCGAATCATTGGGGTCACCAGGTTTACCGGGCAGCGGATAGGCCCACTGAGCATTGATCACGTTGTCTTCCTGCATGGTGAGCATCTGATAGGCGTTCTGCTGTTCAAGGTAAGGCAGCAGCAGTCCACTCCACGTCGTCCCAACACCGAATTCGGCGGCCATCGGCCAGCCGTTGTAGACGTCATGGAAGTTGTGACAGGCGAGCGCCAGTTGTTTGATGTTGTTTTTGCATTGAGTTCTGCGGGCGGCTTCGCGGGCCTGCTGGACGGCGGGCAGCAGCAGAGCCACAAGAATAGCGATGATGGCAATGACGACGAGCAGTTCAATCAGCGTGAAACCGGACCGGCGAATGGGCGAGGAGTTTCCGGGGCTTTGGATGTGACGCACAGCAGTTCCTTTCACAGAAATTTCGAGGACGAAGACAATTGCCACAGGCGGTCGACAGCTACTGGGCCGACTGCACAGAAAACTGAAATTCGTTGGTCCCGGAGCCGACACTGGCTGTTTGGGGAGTTGAGGATGGAGCTTCATATTTTTCGGGGAACAGATTCCTGACGCCGCCCTCCACTTCGCTGGGTTTGGCTTCCATAGGAAGTGGCTGGCCTTTGCTGTCGACCCACAGAGTGAACGTGACCTTGTAATCACCGGACCAGATGCCCTTCTCTCCCTGCGGATGCTGGATCTCGAATTTCCCCGCGGCATCGGTCACGCCAAATCCAAATCCATGCCGTTCCGGATTGAATTCTGTGACATCGGGGAAAAAGCCGACTTTGCAGTGCTGCACAGGTTTGCCATCCAGCTGAACAGTACCGGTGACGGTCTGCATCGGTGGCTTGCCGCAGCCGAAGGGAGCCAGTGTGATGAGCAGTATCAGAGTTGCTTTAAGGCAATCGAGTAGACGGAGTTTCATGCGAGAAGCCTGCGTTGCGTGAGGAAAGGTGACCGCCGTGGTGTGACGAGCGGAATTCAACCAGCCACGTGTGCAGAAATTGCGAGTCTTTTGTGAGTCTTCGCAGAGGCAGTGCTGAAGATTTGATGAGTTCCGCTCACAGCCTTGAGTTCTCGCTGGCGAATGAAGGCCGCTTTGTCATGATGACGCTCCGTGCGGTCCGTTTTGCTTCGTTTGCTCATGTCAGACTGGATCATTGGAGTATTTCTGTGGTTGAGCTTCTGTCCTCGATCGTTCGCGCCGGAGTGCTTTGCTGTTTTCTCTGTGTGACCGCAAGTGCTCATGAAGGTCCGGACCCGGTTGGTCACTGGGAATTCCATCCGCGGCAGTTGCAAGGCAGCCGTTTGAAGGCTCGAGTCGGCGCGGATTTGGTGCTTGCGGGACCGGTTCGCTGGATGTCAGATCCGCTGGGAGAGTCGCTGGTGTTTACACCTCGGCTGCAGTGTCTGGCGGACCCCGCCGTCGCGCCGCTCCTGCACCTTCCTAAAGGCGCACTGACGGTGGCCACCTGGGTGGCGGTGGATGAGCCGGAGGAATGGGGTGGGATTGTGGGAACGATTCAGGATGACGGTGGCGAAGAGCGCGGCTGGGTGCTGGGCTACGACAAATCCGTGTTCACTCTGGTCCTGTCAACGACAGGCGCAGATGATGGCGACGGCCGTCAGACGGTGCTGCGGGGAACGACACCGTGGGAGCCTGGGCGGCTGTATCACGTGGCTGCTGTATTCGATGGAAAATCGGCGCGGCTGTACGTGAATGGTCAGGAGGAGGCCTTTACGCCGGACCAGTACGGTGAACTGCTGTATCCAGCCGCCGCACCATTTGTGCTGGGCGGATTTCGGGACAGTAACGAGGACTTCCGGATGACGGGCCGGATTCGGGATGTGCGGGTGTATGACCTGGCAGCGAAAGCGGAATGGGTACGGCAGGACTTCGAGCACGGAGTGAAGCTGGCGGAACTCGAAGCCCGCCCCGCGATCGCGCAAAACGGCTTCGTCGTGGATCCTTATCTTCAGTTCGGGACCCGTGATTCGATGACGGTGATGTGGCGAACAGCGGGCAAGGGAACCTCTGTCGTGCACTACGGAGCAACGCTGCAATGTGACCAGGAAACATCCGTTCCCGGCGCGGTGGAGATTCACGAAGTCCGCCTCGGAAATCTGGAACCGGAAACGCAGTACTTCTATTCCGTGGAGACAACTCTGGAAGATGGCAATGTGGTGGAGAGCCCCGCTGCGACGTTCACAACGGCAGTGAATCCGGACACGCCATTCGCATTCGCCGTCTTCGGAGATACTCAGAAAAACCCCAAAGTCTCCGGCCAGCTCGCCGTGATGGCCTGGGCCCAGCGACCGTCGTTTCTGGTACACGTAGGGGACCTCGTGGACAAAGGATCGATTGCAGGGCACTGGACCGAGCATTTCTTTCCGGGAATGAAGCCGATTGCACAGCGGATCCCCTTCTATCCGGTACTTGGCAATCATGAAGAAAATTCGCAGAACTATTTCGACTACATGTCGCTGCCAACACCCGAGTATCACTATCAGTTCACCTACGGAAATACTCAGTTCTTCATGATCGATTCCAACCGCAACATCGCTCCGGGTTCAGAGCAGTACGAGTGGCTGCGGGAGGAACTTTCAAAGTCAAAGGCAGTCTGGAAGATCGCCTGTCATCACCACCCACCGTACTCGTCCGACGAAGACGACTACGGAAATCTCTGGAAGACGCGCGTTTCATCGCGGGGTGATCTGCGAGCCCGGCAGTTGTCGGCGCTGTATGATGAGTTTGGGGTTGATATTGTCTGGAGCGGGCATATTCACAGTTACGAGCGGACGTGGCCGGTTCGCGAGGGGCTGGCGGTCGAGCAGAAGGGCACGGTCTATATGATCACCGGTGGTGCTGGTGGTGGTCTGGAAACAGCCGGCCCGTATCGGCCGTTCTTCCAGAACAACGTGAAACATGGCCATCACTACTGCATGGCAGCCGTGAATGGTCGCACGCTGGAAATCAAAGCGTTTGACCTTGAGGGACGACTCTTCGATACGGTCACCCTGAAAAAGGCCCCACAGGAATAATTCAGACAAAATCCGGGTGACCGTTCACAGAATCAGCCTTTCTGATCTGCTGATCTCTGCCATCGACAGAGGAGACGACTGTTCAACTGCATCAGGGCTCCAATCAAGGCTGCCTTCCACAACAAACCTGCATCCACACTGATCCCGCAGTACTGATCGCTCGGTGCACGGCGACAACCGCAGAGACTTGCACAGACAGGGGACTGAAAAGCTCCCTTCATTTGTGGAATCTGCGAAATCTGTGGTCCAGATCCGAATCCCTTATTTTAACCACAGATCACGCAGATTGCACAGATGCGCGACCGAGCCTGTGTCCGGGATCTGTTCCAAAACTGACTGATTCATGATTGAAATCTTCGCTGGTCCGGACGCATTCAGCGCGTCTCGCAAGCAGCAAACCTGTTGATGGCCTCCCGGGGGTCTTGGGGGCCGGACCCCAGCATCCCCGCAAACCGTCCCCACAAGTTTCCAGTCTGCTTTTCGGGACCTCTATACAGGCAGAAAGCTGCACCTGACGGAGTTCTCTTTTACAACTTGTTCAGCAGTTCCGCTACTCGAGCTTCGAACAACCCCTGCCACTCAGGCGCCACCAGTACGTCACAGTCTTCCTGAGCGTAGCCCGTATTCAGACGTTGCGCAGAAGTTGGGGTATAGTAGATGTAGCCGTTTGTGTATCCGGCCACGAACGTAAATCGATGCGGAGAGAGTTGTTTGATGTTGAGTCCGATCTGTACCGTGAGTTCTCCGGGGAAGGTGGTCAGCACAAAATCGCCAACCCTTAACCCGCCAATCTCCACATCAAGATTTGGCGAACCGGCCTCCAGCGTCTGCTTTTGGTGCATACGAAGCAGATTCAGGTTGGTCTGCAGTCGCGTCAGTTTCTCCATGGTGCGAATGTTTTCCAGATAGGCTTCCACGGCCGCTTTGTTCTCCGCATCCAGCTGTTTCATATCCTTGCGGCTGTTGGCTTCGTCCAGCATGTATCGATGAGAATAAAAGCCAGGGAAATCCGGGTGCAGTTTCTGTTGAATATACAGCGGCACAAATGTCTTGAAATTCAAACTGCTGCCGCGGAAGGAACTCAGCAGCCGCTGCTGTTCTGTCTCGATGGCCCTGATTCGCTTCTCGAAATCGGTGGCTCGCGGGAGTGACAGCGGTGAATTGACGACTTGCAGAGCCGCATCTGCCGCTGTTTTTTCGATCGTGCGGAGTCCCCGCAGCACATTCAGCCCCAGCATCGTTCCGAACGGTTCGCAGTCCCGCGGTGCTGCCGTGTCTTTGTAAATCACCGGATTGATGTCGCCCGCACAGCCCTGCACGAAGAAGGCCATCGCTCCCTGTCCCAGCTGCTCTTCAATTACGGCCGTTGCAAACCCTGGAAAATCGGCACTGCTCAGACCCGTCGGAACACCCATAATCGGGTGGCAGGCAAAGTTGTAAACGACCGCCAGAACGCTGCCGTCGGCTCGATCCAGTCGCAACAGACCAATCTCAGGATCAACGGGACCGATCCCGGCAACTTCATCGTCCCACGGCATTGCATAGGCTCGGCGCACGTCGGCTTCGCTTCCGTCGATGAGCCGCAGCCGCCGATTTTCCATGATCCGCACTTCCTGCCCGACACCGGCCCCTGCACGGACAGGTTCCAGCTTCGCCCATGCCTCCCGCACGGCTTCGACAGTCAATGCAGCAACATCAGCACACACGACTCCATGGCAGTGACTGGCATTGACAAATACATTCAGGGGCGCGATCCCCGGGGCTTCGGCAAGGGCCGCACGCACCTCGGTGAGATAGCTGTCCTTAATGTGGCCAATTCCTCCGACGGAGACGGCGTCCACGGTGATCAGCACCGCTGTCGTCTCACCCTTCTTCAACACCAGTGCGCGGGCAAACAGAGGATCGTTTGATGGCGTTTTCGGATCCGTGATATCGCGCTTCGCCGTGCCGGCCAGAAGCTCGGAATCTGCGCGCGTGGCCTCACCCGACACTAGCAATCCCGCTACCAAAAACACAACTCGAAACAACCGGAGCATAACTTCCTCCAGACCAGAATTCGCATGCGGTGGTCCGTGATCAACGGACTGCCGAGTAGCATAACCAGCGGCGGCACCTCATGGCAGTCAACCGCTTTTTTCAGCCGATTTCCCATTCGCACACTGTTACCTGACTTGCCGACAAGTATAAACTAAAGAAGTCAAAACTTGCTGTCACCGCACTTGATCGGTCCATAACTCATGACATCTTCCAGCCCTGCTTCGCTGAACCCAGCCGCTGATCCAGCCACCAGTCGCCTGCATTCGCTCGACGCGCTAAGAGGTTTCGACATGTTCTGGATCATGGGTGGCGATACTCTCGCCACCGTGCTTCTTGACCGCTTTCCGTCACGCTCAGCCGACACGCTCAAAATGCAACTGGAACATGTCGAGTGGGAAGGCTTTCGTTTTTATGACCTGATCTTCCCGCTGTTTCTGTTTCTCGTCGGCTGCGTGATCCCGTTCTCGCTCCAGAAATACTCCAGCAAACCCGCTGCCGCGGTCGGTCGTATCATTCGCCGGACGCTGCTGCTGATTTTCCTTGGACTGATCTGCAACGGACTGCTCAACTTCGAACCGGGGCAACTGCGATGGTGCGGAGTGCTGCAGCGGATCGGTGTCTGTTACGGCATTGCTGCCTTGCTGTGTCTCAGCCTCACACCACGAAAATTGACAGCGACCATCGCCTGCATCCTCCTCGGGTACTGGGCTCTGCTCGCCTTCGTTCCCGCGCCCGGAGGGACCCCTGGCGATTATTCGAAGGCCGGAAACCTCGCAGGCTGGGTCGATCGCACGGTGCTTCCCGGTATTATTCTCAAACCTTACTATGGCGACGGTGATAACGAAGGCATTCTGTCCACCATTCCCGCCATCGCCACTCCATTGATCGGCTGCCTTGCCGGAATCTGGCTTCGTTCACCACGTTCCGGGCTTGTAAAAACCGGCGGATTGATCATCTCCGGGGCTGCCCTGCTGGCGGTCGGGACAGCATGGGGAAACCTTTTCCCGATCATCAAGAACCTCTGGACCAGTTCCTTTGTGCTGGTGGCGGCCGGATGGAGCCTGCTGCTCACGGCAGGGTTCTATTTCATCATCGATGTGATTGGCCTCCGCCGCTGGGCCTTCCCATTCACTGTCATCGGCGTCAACGCCATCACCATTTACGTCGCTCCACGATTTATCGACTTTGATCATCTGACGTCATTTTTTCTTTCCGGAACGGCACGGATGAGCGGAAGCTGGAGCGGTGTTGTAGCTGCTTTCGGAGTGCTCTTCGCAGAATGGTTGTTCCTGCTCTGGCTCTACCGCTCCCGCGTCTTCCTGAGACTCTGAATCCGGAAACAAACAATGCAGATCCTGAGATTTCTTTCGCCCCCCATGTTCAATCGTGTGCGAATTTTTTTGACTTTTTTTTGGGTGTCAGGGATCAACATTGTGCTCGGTGTCATGATGTTCTTCTGGTTTGTACCCATCGAACCCGACGGGCCGTTTTCAGATCACCCAATACTCCTCCGCCTGCTCGTAACTGTGTTTTCACTTGGATTTGCCGCTATCCCCCTTTTCTGCCTGCTGCGACTTTGGAGGATCAACCCCGGGAGCATTCCGGCGGAATATTTGCAGCAGCAGCAGCGGTTGCTGCAGAGGCTTTCAAAAGCTGCAGAGCCGATCCATAAACATGAAACGCCGGTAGTCTGCCCCACCTGCGGAGCAAAGTTTCTGCTGGAAAACTCAGTGACCAGTGCACCGCCTGTCTGCTCGTTCTGCGGTACTCACATTCCGGCGTCATCCTGACCTGCCGGGAAAGGAATTCCGAGGACTGCTCAGGACGGTTACTCCAGCGGAATCTCCACGGGACGTTCATTGAGTGTTCGTGTTGAAGCTCCTTTGATGGCTCCACTACGGACAGGCTTAGGGGCTGACGGCGTTGGCGCAGTGGTCTTATTGTTGTTTTGGGGCTGGCGCCAGGATGGAGCGGCAGTGGATGGTCCAAATTGCAGGTCGCCTGATTCGCTGACAGCTTGCCGCTCTGTCGGCAACGGTGGTTCGGCGGGAGTTAAATCGAGCCCCTCCCTCGCTGCCGCGCCTTTGGGTGTGGTGGCTGGCCGTTTGGAAAGAGTCAGATTACCTCGGCGAGGCTGTGCAGTGCTGTGTCCCACGGCGTGCACCACGCCACCGGCATTACCGGTTTCGTCAATTCGTCTGCCCACGGCGGGCCGCAGGCTGTCGTCCGCGCCGAGGCCTGGTTCAGCAGTGTATCCGGCCGTCTGGACAGAACCCGATGGCTTCGACAGGAACCGAGCCGCCAGTTCATCCCGCAGTGATTTGCGTAACTGCACAGCCGGCCCGGTTCCGGGTGTCAGAGTGATTTCGTCCACGACCCACGCCTCTTTCTCTCTCACCATTCGCACCATCGCTGCGGTTCGTGATCGACCAAGTTCGATCCGCAGATCATCCGGCGTTTCTTCCACTTTGCGGATCGGGCTCTTAAGCGTTCGCGGAAGGTGTGCGAATCGCTCGGGAACCACGTTCAGATTACTCCAGACGAGTCGATTGAACGCTGCTGAAGACTGAGCTCTGAGTGTATCGACGTCACCTGATTCCCAGGCAGTCGCGAATTCAATCAGCGGCCTCGACGTCAGCAGCTGCGTTTTGAGCGAAGCGACTTCCAGAGCCGGACCGGGATATTGCACATCCATCACAGCCAGATTGCCATTTTCGTCCTGCAGCGTGACGGACAGCAGGCGACCGTCTTCGGCTTCGAACTGCAGCTCCGTTGTATCTCCGAGAACTTTGTTTTCGACCAGTTTCAGATCTCCGCGGGGAAGGTCTTCGAGAGACAGCTGCTGCAGTGTTTCCGGTGCCATGGGACTCCAGACTTCGTCAGCCAGCTGTCGGCTGGAGATCTGTCGCAGGACGGGCAGATCACGATCGGCGAGGGCCTGCATGAAAAGCATCGCCCTTGCGGGGGCTGTGAACGCAGCTCGCAGATTGGTCTGACGGCTTGTTTCCCGGTCATACAGCGTGACATCAGTCACGCGAAAGGAAGCCTCCACGACCGTCATTCCACTCTTGTCTTCCGCGGGCTCCTCTTTGTCTTTCGCTTTAACTTCGGGAGAAACAAGATCCATGCGGACGTAGCTGGCGTCCCACGGAATCATCACGGTCAGTCGTCCAGCGAAGGACTGGATTTCAAAGTTCTCCGGAGCGTGCCCGGGAGCTGGCAGGGAGATGGTGGACAGATCTCCAACCCGCAGTGAACCATTAAAGAATTTTTCTTCGGAGTACTTTTCGAGGGCTGCTACGTTTTCCCTGCCCCACGCATCCAGAAATCCGCAAATGGTTCCCATGGCTCGTGCCTGACGCAGGAGCGAGCCGGGGTGATGTTCAACGCGGCGATTGCGAACTTCGATGTCGGCCACGGCCCAGCGTTCGTCTTCGTTGCGCAGTTTCACCAGTAGAAACCCATTTTTCGAGGGTATTCTGCCGACGGCATCTGTTTCACTCATCTGGATCTCCGGCCGCCTCGCTGTACCGGTTTCGTACTCACTTGTGATGCGGCTGCTGAGCTGCTCGAGCCACGGCTCGGGAAGACTTTCCAGAGTTTCACGCAGTTCCCCTGACACTGCCGACAGAATTTCTTCTCTGCCACCTGCCTGCCACGCACTTAGAAACTCACGCAGCGTCAGCAGCAGATCCATCAGTTCAACCGAGGACTTTGTGGAACGCGTGCCTTTCTTCTGCTGCCGCAGCATCACGTCGTCCACCACCCAGCGCTTCTTCTCTGAGTCGCGTACGAGCAGGAACTGGTAGCGAGTCGTTCCGTCCTTTTCCTTTGCCACGGTTTCGTAGCCGCCATTTTCTGTTTTTTTGCTTTCCAGAATCTCAAGTTGTTTCTTTGGCAGTTTAAGAATTTCAAGATCCTTGAAGGCTTCCGGCGATCGCAGCGCATGATTTTCAAAACGCGTGGACACCGCCCTCCGAAAAGCCCGCTCGTTGTTCTCCGCCAGTGAATCAGTAAACTGGGACAGCACCTTCTGCTCCGTGCCGTGCTCCAGCACCGAAGGAGTCAGATCGATGGATTTGAAGGCGTTTGCCGTGAACAGGGATGAAACGCAGCCGGCCCCACTGACACTGAAGCCGGCAGCCAGAAACAGCCAGCCAAATGACACACGAAGCCTCGACATAATGAACACTCCTGCAGTTTCAGCATTGCCGCAATCGCACAAATTCCTGCGGCCTTGTTGCCTTGCTGCCAGAGAAAGGGGAGGGAAGGAGAGAGAGACCGAGAGGAATGTCAGAAAGGGACGTGCAACCATGAAGACAATCGACGCTGGTCGCCCGCTCCGCCGTTGTCTCAATTCCGCTCCAACCGGTCAACAGCCGGAATACCAGCCCACGACCTAAACGTGAAAAATCCCCCGCTGACAGAGCGCAAGTTTCGGCGAAAAATGTACAAAAGCTCGTTTTTTTGCCGTTTTCTTCCATCTCAAGGGACCTTCTCCTGCAGGTTTCGCAGCTTCGCAGGGGACTGCCCCGCACCGGACGCCAGCCTCACCACCCGATAAATTCGTCCGGAAAATTCCCAAAATCACGGACAGAACTGGATTTCCCTTCAAACACAATTCATAGTGCGGCAGGATGTGCCGGATGTTTCAGGGATTCGAACCATCTTCCAGGGCGCCCCCCGACATGATGCAGCATGATTCAAAAACCTTTCACCTGCTGATTACCGACGACAACGCCGCATTTCGACGCGTTCTCCGCGAAGTGCTGGAAGATCGTCCGTTTCTGCACCTGCACGAAGCCGAATCCGGCGAACAGGCCATCGAAGTCGTTGCCGATCGCCGCATCGACATTGTTCTGCTTGACATGCACATGCACGTGCTCTCAGGCGTAGAAACGATCCGAATGCTGAAACAGCTTGATCGCATCAGGCCCTGCATCCTGATCACCTCTGACACCAGCGACGACATCCGTCGCGATGCTCAGGAGGCCGAAGCCTTTTCGGTGCTGCGAAAGCCCGTGCCCCCAAGGCAACTTGTCCATACAGTCTCCACAGCACTTGAAATCGCCTACTCCGCCTGATGGCAAGCTACTCCATGCGCCGCCTTTCTCTGCTCTTCATGCTCTGTCTCGGCTGCAGCGAACCCCTCAGCCCTTCAAATCCCACTGCCAAAGAGCCCCCTGCATCATCTGCCGTGGCTGCCGACGGCCCGCAAACACCGGTCGCTCCTGCCCCACCAGTTACTCCTCCCAAACCGGTTAAGTTCATACCACCGCCGCTTACGCCCGCCGAAATCTCGGCCGGCTGGGTCAGCCTTTTCGATGGTGTTTCACTCTTTGGCTGGCAAGTCCCCGCTGACAGCTCGTGGCAGGTTGTCAATGGCGAAATCACCGCTGACTCCGGCGACCCCAACCTGCTGCTCACGCCCTTCACACTTGACGACTTCGAGTTTCGTTGCCAGTTTCACCTTGCCAAAGGTGGCAACAGCGGAATCTTTCTGCGTACAGCAGACAACGCAGCCGACCCCGCCATCGACACTTATGAACTGAATATTTGCGACAGCCACAAATCCCATCGTACCGGCAGTCTCGTGGACCGCTTTTTTGCACCCAACGTTCCTGGTGTTGAGGGTGCCTGGCACAACTATGTCGTTCGCTGCGAAGGCCCCCGAATTCAGGTCTGGCTCGATGGAAAATCCATCGTGGACTTCACGGACCAGACAGCCGGACTACGTCTCAGCGGCCGACTTGGACTGCAGTACAGGGAAGGGCGGGTCGCTTTCAGGGATGTCTGTATCCGTCCGCTTGGCCTGCGACCGCTCTTCAACGGAACCGATACCGCCGGCTGGCGGACAGTACCAGACTCGAAAGCCTCGTTTGATGTTCGGGAGGGGCTGTTGCACATTTCGGGGGGGCCCGGATTCCTCGAAACCGAGCAGACTTTTCAGGACTTCGCACTGAAAGCCTCTGTCCGTATCAACGGTGAAGGCCTCAACGGTGGCATCTTCTTTCGTGCGGAATCCGGCACCGCCGAAGCTCCATCAAACGGCTACGAACTGCAGCTCAGCAACCTCACAAAAGACGGAGATCCCGATCAGCCGGCTGACTTTGGCACTGGAGCCATCTTTCGTCGCGCTCCGGCCCGACGCATCATCGCCGCTGACAACGAATTCCTCACCGTTGTGCTGATCGCTCAGGCAGACCAGTTTGCTTCGTGGGTTAACGGCTGGCAGGTAATGACCTGGCGGGATCAACGGCCGGACGACGCCAATCCACGGAAAGGTCGCCGGCTCCGCGACGGACATATCAGCCTGCAGGGACACGATCCCGCCACCAGCATTGACTTCCAATCCATTCATGCCGATCAGCTGAAACGCTGAACCCTCGCGATTCGTTACTGACGACCACCCTGGGAAACTGGTCCGGCCGGAAGCGGTTCCGTGTCGATCACTCGCAGTGCTTCTTCGCGACCCTGAGCCAGTTCCGCACTTCGAGTTCCATAGAAGTCAGAAATCTGCACAATCGCCGGTCCCATCAGAAACAAAAACACCGATGGCATCAGACACAGAGACACCGGAAACAACAGCTGGAAGGAAGCAGCATTGGCTCGCGAGTCCGCTCGCTCCTTCAAAGACGCCCGCATACTGTCGCTGTAGTCGGTAAGTGCCCGCGATACCGATGTCCCGGTTGTCTCTGCCTGAATCAACAGCGACGTGAAGGCACTCACTTCCTGAGACTCGATTCGCTGACCAAAATTCCGCATCGCATTCGTGAGGCTGCTGACCTCCGTCTGCTGACTCACCAACAGCAGTTCTGACGCAAGGGCAGGGTGAACTGCAGTGATCTCGCTGACGACACGTTTCAGTGCAACCGGCAGCGTCAACCCCTGACTCACTCCCATATTCAGCATGTCCATCACGTCCGGCAGCCCCCGCTCGATATCCTCAGTTCGCTCTGACGCCCGAAACGTCACCACCAGCGGTGGAAGAGCCCAGAGGAACAGCGGAACAAGCACAATGGCCCCAATCACATACGGCTCGAAAACCGGCGGTGCAACAATCAGGAGCGCTCCCAGCATCGTCAGGGCAAAGAAAGCCAGAAAAAAACGCACGGCAGCCAGATTAATCCATGCCGCTCGCGAGCGGTATCCCGCGGCCATCAGTGTCTTTCGCTGCAGTTCCTGCCGACGCTCTGTTTCCGGAAGCAGCTGAGCAACTGCGGCGGTTGCCGGCCCCAGTGCAAGATCGTCAGGATGAATCGGCAGCTCCTCCGGCAATGGCCGGGGAAGATTCGAGAAGTCGCCCGCAAGGATTCCCCGAAAGTCCTGAAACAGCCGTCGGTCGTCCCACGTTGTCTGCCGCTGAGTGTTTCCATCCGTGCTCATGCACTGCTGCTCCCGGTCAAAAATCAGATATCAAAACTTTGCTGTGCGATTCAGAATCCGATACACCAGCATTCCACCAACAATCTGCAATACAACCGCCGCCCAGAACGACAGCCGACCCCAATACGATGAAAACAGCGAATCAAGGTAATTCGGATCTCGCACCGAATAGAAAACTACGACGCCCATGCTCACAATCACCATCATGAAGGCCCCCAGTCGGCTGGCAATCGTTGCCGCACGCTGCCGTGAATTGAAGTGCAGCCTGTCCCTGACAGATGTCGAAAGCCGTTCCAAAACCACAATCAGGTCGCCCCCAGTCTCCTGATTAACCGCGATCGCTGACGACAGCATTGTCAAAGCCGTCACCCCCGTTCGCTCCACCAGATCACGAGTCGCTTCGGAGGGCTCCAACCCCATCTCCATTCGCCGCGCACTCAATCGCAACTCGTCACCAAGCGGTGCTGGAGTGTCAGCGGCCACCAGCACAAAAGACTGCTGAAGGTTACGCCCCGATCGTGCAAACCGAGCCAGCTCCTCCGCTGTCGGAGGCAACTGCTTCAGAATCGCTGACTGCCGCCGCGTCCGCAGCACCATCGCCATCAGAATCGGCAGCACCAGCCCGAACACCCCCGCAACCGCAGAAACTAAAGGGCGCTCCAATGCCACCTGCAGCGGGCCGGCAAATGCGATTCCAAGTACCATACAAAACCCAAGCCAAACTCCTGAACTCGTCTGAATACCCGATTGCCGCATCAAACGGTCATACCAACCGTTCACGGCTTCCGAAGCACCCGTCCCCGTCCCCTGCGAAAAGCCCTCTGAATCCTTCAGCAGCCCCGCAAACTCCGGTCGTCGCTCAATATTTCGAATCACTGTCCCCGGTACTGACATCACGTCACCCACTGATGTTCGTTGGAAGTTTTCAGTTCTCAGTTGACCGCTGACCAGCTGACTTCAGCCCTCCATTTGCAGCTCACGCGCTTCAAACAGCGGCAAATAGCGATCGATATTCGCACCCGTCAACGCCATTCGCCGCAGTGCAACTGGCTGATAACCGGTCGCAAAGAAGCTTCCCTGCGGACGCCCATCTTTTTCTTCGCCCGACATTCGGTACACAAAAATATCCTCAATTCGAAATTCTCCATCCCGCAGACCAGAGACTTCCGAAATGCGAGTAATCCGCCGTTCACCGGTGAACAGGCGAGTCACATGAATCACGATGTCCACTGCATTGCTGATGTACTGCCGGGCAATACGTGGTGGCAGGTCAATTCCCGAAAGTGCCACGAGCAGTTCAAGGCGGTCCAGCGTTTCCCGGGCATCGTTTGCGTGCATCGTACTCATGGAGCCGTCGTGACCGGTGTTCATAGCCTGCAGCATATCCAGCACTTCAGATCCGCGAGCTTCGCCCACGATGATCCGGTCGGGCCGCATACGCAGGGCATTTCGCAGCAGGTCTCTTTGCGTGACCGCGCCGCGACCCTCCATGTTCGGCAGGCGAGTTTCGAGGGCCACGACATCCTGCTGCTGCAGATTCAGTTCCGCAGTTTCCTCAATCGTCACGACACGCTGTGACTCAGGAATGAATCGGCTCATGCAGTTCAGCAGCGTGGTCTTCCCCGCACCCGTACCACCACTCACAATCACATTCATTCGCCCCTGAACTGCCAGCACCAGAAAATCAGCGATGGCAGGAGCCAGCGTCCCGAGTCGAACCAGATCATCCAGTTGCAGACGACGATTCCCGAATCGACGAATCGAAACCGTCGGTCCGCCGAGTGCCAGTGGCGGAATCACGGCATTAAATCGCGAACCATCCGGAAGCCGGGCGTCCACCATCGGACTTGCCTCGTCTATTCGCCGCCCCGCTCGACCCACCAGTCGATGAATAAACTGCATGAGATGTGAATTGTCCGCAAATCGCAGGGGTGTCGTCTCCAGACGTCCACCACGCTCCACCAGCACTCGATTCGGACCATTGATCAGAATGTCCGTCACCGCCGGATCCACCATCAGCGATTCAATCGGGCCAAATCCATAGATCTCATCCATCAGCTCGCGAACCAGAACCTCCCGATCCGCGGCACTTAATGATTCCGCCTGGCGGCTGCAGAGATAATCTGCGAGCGCACGCAGCTGACTCCGCAGTTCCTCCTCCTGCATCGCTTCTGCACGGCTGAAATCCACCAGATCAATAATCTGTCGGTGGAGAGAGGTTTTCAACCGCAGAAGGTCATCCGCAGTGCTCATCGTTTGCACGCTGCCCGACATCGATGCTTGCTCCCCACTCAAACACACCTACCAATCGACGGCGCGCGTCGCCACTCGATACCGCTCCAGTTGCTCTATCGAATTAACTCCGGCAGAATCTGCAGGCACTCACCTCATACCCGCTGCAAATCGATCGATCAGCTTCCACTCCAGCCACACTCTGCTGCCAGTAACAGTCGCAACAACTGCAGCAGCTGTTCCAATCACAGCAATCGCAGCAAAAATAAGGATTCTCAGAGCCCTTCATCGAACGTCAGCCGGAAGGTTCCCGTGAAGTTCATCCGACCGCGCTTGAGACTTCCACCATTTTTGGTTGAAATGCAGATCCTCCCGGTGGCTCCCCGCGAGCCTCCTCTCCCATCCTTCCACAAAGATTTCTGTCGTGAACCGCGCCACTCTGCTCGTCATCAACGGCGCTAATCGAGGCAGCCGGTTCGATGTGACCTCCGCTCAGGACGTCATCATCGGCCGCAGCGTCGGCAGCAACGTTCGACTCGATGACTCCGAAGTCTCACGACATCACGCCCGCATCAACCACGATGGCTCCAGCTTCATCCTGCGCGATCTCGGAAGCGCCAACGGCAGCCGCGTGAACGGCCAGATCTGTACCGAACAATCCCTCCGAAACGGCGATACCCTGCAGTTCGGTGCCAGCGTCCTTGCCTTCCAGCTCACAGAATCCAGTCATATCAGCTCGCCCGCGACCGGACAGGTCCGCTTCGTCGAAGACTCCCGAGCTCTCGACCAGTCTGCCATACGCCAGTCACTCCCGCCCGGTGCTGCGCTGCCCGTCCCCGCCACTCCGCCTCGATCCGGACTCGAACTGCTCTACAGCGTTGCCGAAGAACTCGTCGATCCCCTCCAAACACCCGAAGCCCTCCTCCAGCACATCCTCGAAATGACCCTCGCAGCCATCGGTGCAGATCGCGGCTGTGTCCTCCTTCGTGACCCCGTCGGCGCAGATCTGACTGCCATCGCCATCGCCCCCCGAGCCACCTCCTCCGATTCTGCTCCTCAGATGCCAGTCTCCCGGTCCATCACGGACTATGTGCTCCAGTCCGGTACCGCTGTCCGCACTACCAATGCCGGTGGTGATGAACGGTTCTCTGCCGGTGAAAGCATCGTCACAGAGGGCATCCGTGAAGCCATCTGCGCTCCGATGCGAGGACGCTCAGACCTGCTCGGAGTTTTCTACTTCGATACCTCAACACGTCTCGAATTCTCCCCGGCCCCTCTTCCAACTGCCCCCGGACGACTCACCGACGAACATCTGCGTATGGTCGTCACAGTCGCTCGTCAGTCCGCTCTGGCACTCGAATCCCGCCAATTCCAGGATGCCCTGCTTCGCGCAGAACGCTTCGCTGCCATGGGACAAACAATCGCCGTACTCAGCCACCACATCAAAAATATCCTTCAGGGCGTTCGCGGCGGCAGCCACCTCATCTCCATGGGACTCAACCAAAAACAGGAATCACTCATCCGCCAGGGTTGGGGCATCGTTGAACGCAACCAAACTCGCATCTATGACCTCGTCATGGATATGCTGAGCTTCAGCAAGGAACGCGTTCCCGCACTCAAGCCCGCAGAACTCAACAGCGTCGTCGCCGAAATCGCCGAACTCGCCGCTGCTCGCGCCGCGGAATCCGGCGTTACCGTCGAATTCCGCCCCGGGCCCGATGTTCCCACAGCACTCTTCGATGCCGAAGGAATCCATCGCGCTGTCCTGAACATCGTCTCCAATGCTATCGATGCCGTCGAAGGAATCGAACGCGGCGCCGTTGTCATTCAGACCGGTTACGACCGAACTGCAGACCTCCTGCTCGTCGCTGTCAGCGATAATGGCCCCGGAATCCCTGAAGATCAACGCGCCGCCATCTTCAACGTTTTCGAATCCTCAAAAGGTGCTCGAGGCACCGGAATCGGCCTTCCTGTCAGCCGAAAAATCCTTCGAGAACATGGTGGGCGCGTCCGCGTTGAAGGAGGACCAGGGCAGGGGACTCGCTTCGTTCTCAGCTGGCCGAGGGGCACAAGTCCAGTTGCCGATCATACGACGACGCTCCCATAGATTGTCAGTGGTCAGTGGTCAGTGGCGACGTTACATTAAGCCGGTGAACTGCTTCTTGTCTTCAACCCACAACCCACAACCCACAACCCACAACCC
>JBJTOP010000028.1:0-3659 GCA_046074645.1 Planctomycetaceae bacterium
GTACATGGCACCTGCACCGTCCGCAAAAGGCGTCTGGGTATGGAAAAAAACTGGGTTCCGGCAGTATAGGTGCATGGCACCTTACGTGTTATAAAATTCCCCCAAACACCGCCGCAAAACACCCCAACCGAGCCGCGACCGTCAGGGAGTGGAATCACCACCAAATCCCGCGCAGGAAGTCGCCAAGGTACATGGCACCTGCACGGCCCCTGAGCGGTCGGTCCCTGAGCGGTCGGGCGGAAGCCCCCGGCTATGTTTCCGCACCGAAGGTGCGCGCGCTGGCGAGGCCGTTGCGGGGACGTTTGCAGGGGCGTTTGCAGGGCCGTTTGCAGGGCCGTTTGCCCGCAGGCTGCCGCCATGCGGCTACATTTTAGGTGCCATGCACGACGTCGCCCCCAAATACAATAAAATTCCCCCAACCACCGCCGCAAAACACCCCAACCGAGCCGCGACCGTCAGGGAGTGGAATCACCACCAAATCGCCGCGCCGGAAGTCGTAAGGTACATGGCACCTGCACGGTCGCCCTGCTCATGGCACCTGCACGGTCGCCCTGCTTTTTCATGGCGAGTCAGAGAAAGCCAGTGCGAATGGCCTGTCGTTCGGCGGCTGAATCGTGTCCTGAGATCGCTCGTTTCCAATTTCCCCTTGAATTGCTTCGCATCGCGCTGCTCCGGTCTGTATTCCCGCGACAACTCCCGATATCCTCCTGTCGTCTTACGCGAGTAATCCGTGAGGTCGGCGGGCAGTCTTCAAACCCGCACTTGGCTTTTCGTTTCCGTTCCTGCGGCGAAACAGGTGGCAGCATGCTCAGATCAGACAAGCATCTCCTTCCGACGTCCACACACTTTTCCAGACTCGGGCGTCAGGGCGGACTGATCTGCATCGCGATGGCATGCAGGCTGATGTGCTGTGACGCTCAGCTGTTTGCTGCTCCGTTTCTTCAGGATCAGCAGCAGTCCGCTGCAACACCGGAAGGCCCTCCCGCCGCCGCCGCTGCCGCTCAGACGTCCACCAGCATCCCGATCGCCGAAATTTCTGTACTCCTTCAGGATCTTTCCTCACCTGAGTTTGCCCGCAGGCAGGCGGCTGCGGGGAAGTTGCAGGCTTCTGTTGCGGATACTGCAGGCCTCACTCTCATCGACCGGGAGCTCCGCAGCAGTGTGGAACCCGAACGTGTCCGCCGGCTGCTTGAGATTCTCGAAGCCCAGTACGAACGCTGCGATTTCCGGTCACCGGAGGCCGTCACGCTGTCAGAACTGCTGGAGCAGTCAGCATTCTCGGACAGCTGGTTCGTATCTGAAGCTGCTCGATCCATTCTCAAACGTCTCTGGAAACGTCGCATCGAGATTGCGGTCACGGAACTGCGTCGTCTGCGGGTACCGCTGGAGCCCAGCGACCCTTCAGAGCTCTGGAAAGCAGACGACAACGCCCGCAATATGGCTGCAAATCCCACTCTCCGCAGCCAATTGCGGATTTACGCCGACGAGCACTGGCCCGCAGATCCCCGCGTGTTTGTGCTCCTCAGGCGATTCGCTGAACTCTCACCATGGCCTCGCGTTGGTGGTGGGATTGTGACTGTTTATCAGCTTCAGGGACATCCTTTGAAAGCCGAGCAAACAGCAGAACTCAAGGCAATCTTCGGCGACATGCGGGTGGAAGAACGAGGCCGGGTCTGTCTGGGTATTGTGAGTGAACAGGGGCTGAATAACATTTCCGGCGCAATGATCCGCGACGTGGAGACAGGATCCTCTGCAGATTTGGCTGGACTCAAGCCCGGAGATCTTATTCAGTCGGTGAACGGCCGGGAGATCGAAGATTTTCAGGAGCTGGTAACTCTGCTGCGGGACTACAACGTCGGGGACAAGGTGACTCTGCGAGTGATCTCGCTGAATTCTCAGCTCGGGCAAAACCTGAATCGACAGATTCGCATCATGCCGTTTCCGCCTGCCGGACCGAATGCTCCTGCACTACCCCCCGCTCCATTCCCCATCCCGGCACCGGAAAAAAAGCCCAATCTGGAACCTGTCCCGGAAAAAAACGTGGATCCCTTTGCGCCGCGGGATGTGGAAGTGGTGCTTCAGGGCTGGTACGACCCCGAACTGATAAAAAAGCCCCTTCCCTGAGCGATGTCCGGCGGACTGCGGATTTCAACGCTGCACTGGAAGACATGGCATCATGCGACTAGAATGACTGTGCAGTGTCAGTGACTGCTGATGCTGAACAATTTCGGGAAAATTCCGTGACATGGAGGTCAACGGTGCGAGAACAATTTCTTTCATTTTCGCTGCCGCTGGTGGGTAACGAAGAAATCGAGGAAGTGATTGCGGCGCTGCGTTCCGGCTGGTTGACTGCCGGTCCCCGAACTCGCCAGTTCGAAACCGAATTTGCTCAGGCTGTCAAAGCACCTGCCG
The DNA here is from genome assembly GCA_046074645.1 of Planctomycetaceae bacterium. Taxonomy (GTDB): domain Bacteria; phylum Planctomycetota; class Planctomycetia; order Planctomycetales; family Planctomycetaceae; genus SXXK01. The sequence continues at coordinate 2,413 of JBJTOP010000028.1, forward strand.
CTTTGGCGCTCAATTCCTGCACTGCCGGCCTGCACGTCGCCCTGAAGGTGCTCAATATCGGCCCTGGCGACGAAGTCATCACCACACCGCTGACTTTTGCCGCTTCAGTAAATGTCATCGAGCACGTGGGTGCGAAGCCGGTTTTGGTTGACGTCGAACCCGACACTCTGAATATTCGGCCGGACGGAGTTGCCCAGGCGGTGACTCCGGCCACGAAGGCCGTGATTGCCGTGCATTACGCCGGCCATCCGGTGGAACTCAACGCAATCCGCTCGATTACCGACGAATTTGGATTGCATCTGATCGAAGACGCCGCTCACGCCGTCGGCGCCGCGTTTGAAGGCCAGCCGATTGGCTGCGGCACGAACCTGACAGCCTTCAGTTTCTACGCCACGAAAAACCTGACCACTGGTGAAGGAGGAATGCTCACTGGTGACCCTGAACTGCTGGGGCGCGCCCGTGTTGTGGGGTTGCACGGAATGAACCGCGAAGCATGGAGTCGATATGCGGCGGGGGGCAAATGGGCTTATGACATTGTCGAGCCTGGCTTCAAGTACAACATGACCGATATACAGGCCGCACTGGGACTGCAGCAGCTGCGACGGTTCGACCGCATGCAGGCGCGGCGGAAACAGATCGTGGCCACATACAACGCCGCGTTTGCTCCGCACCCGGCGTTTCTGACACCCATCACCCGCAGTCACGTCACCAACGCTCATCACCTGTATGTGCTGCGACTGCGTACCACGGAGCTGACCATCGACCGAGACCGCTTCATTGAAGAACTCACCGCACGCAATATCGGAAGCTCTGTGCACTTCATTCCGATTCATATGCATTCGTATTACCGCAACCGCTATGGCTGGCAGCCGAACGATTTTCCAGTCGCTCATGCGGCCTTCAGGAACATGGTGAGTCTGCCACTGTCACCGGCCATGTCCGACCAGGATGTTGCGGATGTGATCGAAGCCGTACTGGACATTCGCAGCTGCTTTGCAAAACGCCGAGCGGCCGCGTAGTGGTACTGAAGTTGCACCTTCGGTGCGAAACGCAGCCGGGGGCTTCCGCCCAGCCGCTCAGCCGCATTCCCAGCCGCATGGCGGCAGCCTGCGGGCAAACGGCCCTGCCAACGTCCCCCCAACGCCCTTGCCAGCGCGCGCACCTGCGGTGCGAAACGCAGCCGGGGGCTTCCGCCCAGCCGCTCAGCCGCATTCCCAGCCGCATGGCGGCAGCCTGCGGGCAAAAGG
>JBJTOP010000029.1:0-4373 GCA_046074645.1 Planctomycetaceae bacterium
ATGTTCCGGCCAGTCAAAGAGCATCATCATGGGGATCAGCTGGCTGCGTTTGATGAAGAAGTAGATGCTGCGGCGGGTCATGTTTTGATCAAGAGTTCCGGGGCCGAATGGTGTTGAATCCAGCAGACCGGCGACGGCGAGGAGGGAGTCGCGGATGGCTTCGGCTTCGAGTCGCTGGGGGCTGCGGCGCCACAGGAGCATGTTGTCGCGGTCGATGGACGCGCGGGTTTCATCGAACTGTCCCGACTGCATCCATGTGCTGCTGGTGAGCATCAGTCGGTGCAGATGCTTCAGGCTGTAGTTGTTTCGAATGAGTTCCTGAGAGAGCCAGTCAAGGAGTTCGGGGTGAGTTGGGCGCTCGCCGGAAACGCCGAAATCGTTGGGTGTTGCTACGATTCCGCGTCCAAAGTGATGCTGCCAGATTCGATTGACGATGACCCGGGCAAGCAGAGAGCCGGCGCCGGACTGACTGTCGGTCATCCACGCGGCGAGGGAGGCACGGCGGAAGCTGGTACGAGTCCATCCGTCGGGGGGATTGACGTGCCAGCGGCTGCGGTCTGCGTCGGCTGGCGTCAGGACCTGCAGGAAACCCGCGTTGATGCGTTCCTGCTTCTGGTGTACGTCGCCGCGTTTGAGGAGAAAGGTCTCGGGGTAAAAGTGGGGGAAGCCGCGATCATCTGCATGATGTCGCATGTGGGGAAGCCCCTCGCTGGTGACCATGACGGTCGCCATTTCCAGCTGTGGGCCTTTACGTTCCGCATCGGCCAGCGTCTGCTGGAGCTTGATCATTTCCGGGTCCTGGGTGGCGAACCAGTCCAGTGCGGTTTGGTACACCGGGGAATCATTGCCGGACTGACCATCGCGGATTGACTGGAGTGCAGCCAGCACTTTGCTGCTGGGACCTTTGGTGCCCACTTCGGGGGTGGCGCCTGCGAGTGCGGCGAGTGAAAGTCGGATGCGTCCTGCAGAGTGTCGAGCGTTGGGGTGATTAAACGTCAGCGTAATGGCCCAGCGACGGGTTTCCGGCCGGTCGGTGTTTGGTGCGGGAGCAAAGTCGAACACGGCCGCCTGGTCATTCCCAATTCCACCGACATCGACGGCCCAGCCGGAGACCTGGTCGAGATCGATGGAGGCAGCTACGGAGAGATTTCCGGTATCCTGCTGATGAGTCGCGCGGGCTGCGGAGAATGGAACGTTGACGGGGTTATCGACGCCGGATTCAGGGAGCAGTTGCAGTTGGATGTTGCCGAGAGCAAAGTTGCCGTTCGGAGCGCGACCGGGACCGCGGCGCGGCAGGCTGTCGTGTGTGAGAGTTTCGAGTCGCAGTGCGGTCGGGGCGGCGCGGCGAGACTGGGCGATGATCGTAATGACTTCCTGAGGTGCCGGTTCGGATGCAGCGAGAACGGAGCCGTCAGGAAGTATCTGGAAGGTGGTTCCAGCGGACGACTTGACAGATTCGAGGTGCAGCAGTTCCCAGGGGCCAACGACCGTATCGGCAGGGGTGGCTGCAAGCCATGCGGTGAGTTTTTCGGGGAGTTGAGAGTTGCGGTAGTCGGTGATGGCTTTGCGAAGTGACTGCAGGTGATTATCAAATTCTGATTTTCGCTGGAGGTTTGTTTCCGGAGCGAGGTCAAGCTGAGTTTCGGCGCGGATAGTCGTTGTGAAGGTGGCCGCGAGCGAATAGTAATCGCGGGCAGGGATAGGATCGAATTTGTGATCGTGACAACGGGCGCAACCCACGGAAAGCCCGAGAAAGGCGACGCCGGTGGTCATCACCATATCATCCAGTTCGTCATAGCGGGCGGATTCGAATTCGGCCTCTGTCAGCTGAGTTGGGAAGGCACCGGCACCCAGAAAACCGGTGGCCATCATGGCCTGCGGATTTCCGGGAGCCAGTTCGTCGCCGGCCAGTTGCCACTGGACGAGCTGATTCCAGGGCATGTCCTGGTTAAAGGCGCGGATGAGGAAGTCGCGGTAGTGATAGGCGTGTGGCCGATCATAATCCTGTTCGTAGCCATGCGATTCAGCGAAGCGGGCGACGTCCATCCAGTGTCTGGCCCAGCGTTCGCCGTACTGAGGCTGCGCGAGCAGTTTGTCGATGAGTTTTGGCCAGGCATCCGGATCCGAATCGTTGACGAACGCTTCGATGTCAGCAGGCGTCGGAGGAAGTCCCAGCAAATCGAACGATGCGCGGCGAATCAGCGTACGACGATCGGCGGCTGCGTTGGGAGTGAGTCCGGCGGCTGCCTGTCGCTCCCGAATAAACTGGTCGATGGGGTTGCGACACCACGCGGCATCGGCGGGGACGGGAACGGGAGTTGTCTGCAGGGGTCGAAACGACCAGAATTTACGATCCTGGTCCGTTACGGTGATTTCGGCATCAGCCTTGCGGGGGCGATTGCCAAGCGGAGCATCGTAGGGGGCGCCGAGGTCGATCCAGGTGCGGACACGGGTAATCTGCTCGTCGGAGAGTTTGGGTTCCTTCCACGGCATGTGGGGTTCAGCTGCGTGGGTGATCAGTTCCACGAGGTGACTGTCTTCCGCCGACTGACCCACAAAACCACTGGCAAGGAGTGCTTCGCGGGTGGAGAGATCGAAGTCGGCCTTGATGGAATTGCCGCCATGGCAGTTGAGGCAGCGATCGGTGAGGATCTGGCGTACGGACGTTCGAAACAGTTCGAGCCCTTTTTTCGCGCGCTCCGGATGGTCGGGTGGAACCTGGGTTGGGGTGGGTCTGCGCGGAGCGGCCACGGAGGGCTCGTCGGCGTTTGCGGTGGCAGCGACAATCAGCGCCAATATGCAAAAAAACAGCAGGCTGTGATGGGGCATGGGGACACGCTTTGACAGAGGTCGGAACGAAGTCGCGCGGTGTCCCTGAAGTCTAGCGAGAATGCGGGGGGAACCCAAATGGAAACTAGGAAAAGCTTCAGGTGGTAGCAGTCAACTGCCTGCGGGAATGGAAGTCGGCGACTGGTACCCGTTTCCGGCAGGCAACTTCGAGTATGCGGGCGGCCTGCTGAGTGGTGTTGCTGAAAGTCTCTGGTGAAAAACCTACAACTTCACCTGCCCCGAAGACGCCCGGGCACCACGATTCGAGCGATGAGGAGCACCAGAGAAGCCCGTTTTCATCCGTTTGGATGCCGAGGGTATCCAGGCGCAGATGGCCCGTAAAGCCGACAGCGCGGCGGCAATCAAGGATCGGCGGGAGAGATTCAGAGAAGGTGCCTGAAGGACGGGTAAAGACGTCCGTAAGCAGCCTCGAATCCGGTTGCTCGACAAGCTTAACCCCGGTTTCAAGTGCCAGTTCGAGGAGGCTGGAGTTGTCAGCAGGTCGCGTCAGAAGTTCAGTTTGGATGCCAACAGCACTGGAGAAGGCGGCAAGCGCTGTACCAAAGTCGTCTCCCCCAGCGACAATCACCGACTCAGGAAGCATCGGCATCTGCAAAAGATGTTGTGGGCCGTGCACACCAAATTTCACGAGTGCCATCGAAAGCAAAGTGCGACGGACGCCAACACCGACCACCGTACCGTCGGCTCGGAGTACAGCGTCGGGCTGACCGGGGCCGCGATCCACACGAATCCAGCCGGGCGCAAGAAAACTGGGTTCACCCCGAAGAGTCTGAACACCAGCATTTCGAAGTGCGGCGAGCTGATCTGCGATCTCGGCGTGGATAGAGCGTGTAAGAAGGCGTTGAAGGAGTGTCGTCGATGCTGCCTCGCGAAACCTCGAACGGCATTTCACCGGGAAGTCGGCTGCGAGTTCAAGAGTGGTACGCTGGAGACTGCGGGCCAGCAGGGTGGCAGAATGCCGCTGGCGAGGCATCACGCTGAGAACTCGCAGACCACTGCGCGCGGCGTAAGTAGCGGTATCAAAGGCGGCGTCGTCATTTCCAAGTACGATCAGATCAAAGTGCATGAGTTGTGGCTCCGGTTCCACCAGCGTTGAACTAAGACGGCAATCCAGGGTGACTGATGCAAATCTGCCACATGAATCAATTTGGAAACGACGGTAACAAGTGGCAAAAAAACAATTTGGGGGTGCTGTCCGCAAATCTGCGGATTGGACGGATTATGCAGCCGGTTTTGACAGTGGATTCGACTGCGGGGACTGTCCCCGCTGGAGTGCGGGGTGGATGGTGACGGTTTTGGCGGAGAGTTCGATTTGGGCGGTCGAGGTGGTTGTATTGAGTGTGTGGTGCGGGCCGGCATTGGGTTTGATTGCGGGGACTGTCCCCGTTGGAGTGCCGGGTGGATGGTGAGGGTTGTGGCGGAGAGTTCGATTTGGGCGGTCGGGGCGGCTGTGTTGAGTGTGTGGTGCGGGTCGGCATTGGGTTTGATTGCATGGACTGTCCCCGTTGGAGTGCCGAGTGGAT
>JBJTOP010000030.1:0-2194 GCA_046074645.1 Planctomycetaceae bacterium
TACACCGCCAGCAACGGACAAATCAACTTCATGCTCGCCGCTGCCAATTCAGAACGCTACCCCTACTTCGCTGATGGCGCCGATACACGCCTCGTTCCCAACGACGGTACACCGGCATGGCGAAAAATTTACGATCAGGCCAGACACAACGGTCCGATTGAAGCGTGAGCCATCAGGGGTAAAAGATTCTGATCGCCTCAGAGAGCGGTTCAGATGACTCCGCTGCCCTGTAAACCGCATCCAACTCACCGCGGTGCCGCTGGCGAAGAGTCACGCACCGATGGCCTCAAATCCCGCATTCAGCGAACCCAGCAGCAGCAGCCGCTGCTTAAGATCAATGCTGACATTCTCCACCATACCAAAAGGTGGCAACAATCCCTGCTCTTCAAGCGCTGCCAGCGTCCCGTACGGAACATTGCTGTCGTCCCAGCAGCACCAGAGCCGTCTCCCCGCCCCAGTCGTACCAGGCAGATTCCAGTACTGTCGTTCCGTCGTCGCGAATCCCGTGCGAGATTGCACCATCAGCGTTGTAAAGCCTGCCAAAGTCAATCTCCCGAATCTGCCCCATTGAATCTGATCCTCCTGCGGCCCCCTCCTTCCCCAGTCACCACCAGTCGCGCCGAAAAATCGCACCGGATTCCTGTCAACCTGTGTGCCGTCCCGCACATCCAACGATTCCTCGCAGGAAATGCCAAAATCATGAACAGGCTAATTCTCGATCCGTTCCGAACTTAATAACCCCAAAACCGTGAAAGGCGATGACATACAACGGCTCCTTTGCAGCGTCACTCAGCCACGACAGCGAAAACGACGCTGCTCGACGCGGCAGAATCAAGTGTGCTTTTATGTTCACCCTCTACCTGGATTCACGGGGGCCACGGGCAAACTTGCCGTGCCCCGCTCCGCTTCCGCCCGGGTTCGATGTCTTCCATGCAGAACCTCCCGGCAGCGACCCAGAAAAGTTGAAAAAAAAGCCGGCTTTTCTGAAATTCTGCCGATCGCAGCGGGATTCTCGCTCCCGTTGACCGTGGCAGGGCCAAAGGATTTTGCTTTTATTTTCAGAAAATAAAAGAATTTTTGCCACAAACCTCGGGCCGGCGCATGGAACAGAAGAATCGCCACCGCGTCTCATTGGCTCTCACCACATTTCTGCACGGAGTTACCGATGTCGCCGACGCCGCCGACGCCACCGACGCCACGTATAGACTACACTGTAAAAGAGTTGCTGGACTATCTTGCCGATACTAAGAATGAGAAAGATTTAAGAGATCGAGCAAAAAGCGGATGGCCCAGCAGGGAAAAGGTGGTCTTCTTTGAGGACGTATATCAGGAAAGCCTTTTAAAATGTTTGCGTTTTATAACCAAACCGGGAGGTTCGAAAATTGAACGAGTGCGTGGCGAGCCGTTTCCTTTCCTTTGGTTTTTCAGGGTATTTAGAAACACCTATCTGGAGTTTCTAAGGAGGCGTTCGTCCTGGAATACTCTCTCCGGCACTGATTTTGTCGCCGCCTGGGCTGCATTTGATCCCGCACTCGAAGACCGATGGTACGCCATCCAGGAGAATGTAAAGAAGCTCTGCGATCTCTGCCGCAAAGTGATTTATCTAATACATGTAGAACATCTTTCTGCTGTAGAGTGCGCAGCAGTTTTGGATATGACAGCTGCAGAAATCGACCGGAAAAACAAGGATTGTTTGACGAATAAGAAGTTCCGCAACATTATTACCAAACTAGGAAAGAGTTCACCATGAATCGAGACTCCCATGCTGAAGACGAATTTGATGCTGAAGACGAAACAGATGCGTTCCTGCTGAATTCAGCCCTTCGCGAGCAGCTTGGGCCAGCTTCTATCAGGCACTGTCCGCCGGCTCTCCGCTGGATCTCCGTGTACTCGCTGGGTACAGCATGGACCAGCGACGAGAAGACGCACATCGATAGCTGCCCAGCTTGTCGTAGCCTGCGTGCATCGTTCGCTGCAGAAACAGCGCCACGCCCGACTCGCGGTCAGCGGTTCTTATCGCGTCTGCAGTCACTGAATCCCACCGTCGTCGCGGGCCTGCTGCTTTTCGCAGTCCTGCCTGCCCTTTTCATCCGCGGTTTCTCTGCCGTTGATACCGCCTACGACTTTACTTCCGGGCTTGTACACTGGGCTGCTGTCGTCCATACGCGGATCGTGGCCCTCGGTGTGGGCGTTG
>JBJTOP010000031.1:0-20125 GCA_046074645.1 Planctomycetaceae bacterium
TTTCGGGAATAACTGACGAATATTTGTCCTGGATTCGGCACTGTCTGCCCTCGCGGCCCAAGCCAGCTTTGTGGCTTTCGATGCGAACGAATCATTACGATGGAAAAAACTGACCGCTCAAATCTTCCACCGGAAAACCGAGGTTATCAAGGGAAAAATCACGCGGCGTCCTCAGTATTCGTCACATCTGCCGGCTACTGCGGATTCTTTTGAACGTGAACTTTCTGATAAACGCATACAATTTTTGATTCCCGTGCCGCTCGATGCCAAGGTGCATTTCAGTGGAACGTGTCTTCGCGGACGGCGGCATCCTGCTGCTGAAAGTCGTGGCAATGCTGGACGGAGCGGCCAGGGCGGGCCGGGCGGTTGAGCGGAAGGTCGTTGCACGCTCAAAGGAAAATCCAGTTGCAGCGGGCATTGTGCGGCTGTCAGTGGCTGCCACTCACCTCGCGTTGAAGAACGTCAACCAGCGTGTTGATTGTGTCGAACAGAGGCAGGACCGGGATCGGGCTAAGAACCGACAGCCGACCTGGCCTTACAAGGTCGATGTGACAATCAGTGGGAAATTTCTGATGAAAGTGCGAGTTCCTGCGAGCAGTCGACTGGTCGACGGTGGCCCATCATGAGGCGTTTACTCGACTGATGCTGAGGTATATACGCGGCTTCGTAAAAAATTCGTAATTAGTCAGAATGTGGCCTCTGCTGCCAGCACGGCTGAGCTGGCAGTGCGGACAGCATATCCGAGTTTCTGCAGTTTGGCTCTGTCGGAACGCGCTGAATTTGCGGTTAGTTCAAGGCTCAGCGTACCTTCGGTGTGCATTCTCGGGGCCGCAACTGCATCGTCGAGACTGGTTTCGTCCGCCAGCCACGGTCGCAGCACGCTGAAGATGCTGTTTGGAATTTTGCGTCCACCAGCCCCGCCGATGGCAAATTTCGGTTTTGAGTCTTCGCAGGCAATCACGGGCACCATGTTGTGCAGCGGTTTTTTTCCTGGACCAGGGCTGTTGGGATGGTCGGGTCGAGGATCAAACCTTGACATGCCATGTCCGAGCGTCAAACCCAGTCCGGCGGCTGTGACACAGGCACCGAACGAATTTCCGTGTGTCAGCGTGAGGGCGATCAGGTTTCCCTGATCATCGGCAGCACTGATGTGAATTGTGCCTGCGTGGCTGTTGCCTGTCAGCTGATGGTCGAGGATTTGTCCGTTATTGACGGCAGCGGCGACGGCGGTTGCGGACTGCCGTGCGTAGTCCTGTGAAAGCAGTCGGGCGTGCGGAACTGCGGTTGCCGTTGGATCTCCCAGCAGCATCAAACGGTCGCGCCAGGCGATCCGCATGGTTTCCGCGATGCAGTGTGGACGGCTGTCGGGCCGGCTGCTGAGGTCATGGGGCAGTGCCAGCCACGTTTGCAGCATTTGCAGAACACTGATGCCTCCGGCCGTCAGCGGTGGTGTGCAGACGCTGCGTTTGCCGTGCTGCAGGACGAGCGGTGCAGTTGTTTTGGCCTGATAAGCCGCGAGATCAGCTGCGGTGACCAGACCGCCATTTGCTTTGAAGGCGTCTGCCAGCTGTTGAGCGATCCCGCAGCGATAGAAGTCATTGACGCTGTTGCGGCTGGCCAGTGTCTGCAGTAGTTCGGCCAGTTCCGGATTGCGAAATGTTTCGCCGGCTGCCAGCGGAGCGCCGTTGCGGAAATAGAGTTTTTTCGACCCGGGGTCAGCGGCGAAAATGGGTTTCGAGGCAATCGCTGCGGCATAACCGGCGGGCCACGGGAAACCTCCACGAGTGATTTTCAGCGCGGGCTGCAGCAGTGTTTCCAGTTTCAGGCTGCCGAATCGGTCGATCAGGAGCTGCAGTCCGGCGAGCACCCCAGGGACTCCGGCCGCCAACCAGCCGACGTCGTTTTTGCGATCAGGCACGGCACCATCGGGCCCGGGGCAGAAAATGTCGCGGGTCATGCTTTGCGGTGCGGTCGAGTTGGCATCCACCGCGAGAATCTGCTGACCGCCACTAAGTGACACGATGGCTGAAAGTCCGTATCCGCCGATGCCTGTCTGGCTGGGGGCCTGGACTGCAGCAATCAGAGCGGTAGCGACAGCCGCGTCGATGGCATTTCCGTCTGGGATTGGGAAGAAGCTGACGCGAGCATCCGTGGTGCGTCCTCGCACTTTGGCAGCGCGACGGCCTGCTGGTCTGAGTGGTTCGCCATAGCTGGCGGCTGTGCTGAGCCCCACGAATGTCGCTGGGGCGGCGATGGTGTGCAGCAGAAAGTGACGACGGCCGGGGGATTGCTGGTGAGTTGGTGTGGTCATGAGTCGTGCCTGTGTGATGATACGGGCGTCTGGGGAACGACTATTTCCTGCACCACGACATGCGGCGGGAAAAGTCCTGCTGGAATTCAGTTCGCCAGCGGCTGACTTCGGTCCGTGGGTCGTAGCCGTCAGCGAACGGCGGATCACGATACCAGCCATCATTTTCGCGGATGAAGCGTCCGCCCCAGCCCGGTTTTTCGGGGTGGGCCGGATCATTGCCTCCGCGGGGCAGGAAGAAAAACCACGACGGAGTATCGCCTTCCTTGAGGCAGCTGTGCGGATTGGGGGCGGTCCACGTATTGACGGGGTAGAGTGCTCCGAGGGGCCCGGTGCTGCGAATATTCTGTTCAACCCAGTCACGACTCGTACTGGAGATGTCTCCTGTCAGGTACATGCCGCGATAGATCCCGTCGCGACGGTCGCGGCCTGGTGGTTTGGAAGCGAGGATATAAAACAGGCCGGGGAATTCGCTGCGGATCCAGTCGGCCAGACTGTCCTGATCATTGATGTCGTAGACTTTGAAACAGCGGCAGAACTGTGCAAACTGAGCGTGTTCCCGGGAATGTCTGGCCCGCCAGAGTGCCTGTGCAAAATCGGTTTGTCCGCCCCAGATGCTGATGTTGAGCGGATGTTCAGGAGTAGCGGACTCAATTTCCAGCATCAGCCGCCGGGACGCGTCAGTGTCGAACTGTTCGCCGACCGCCATGCGTCCGCGCAGCCGGTTGCCTGAGCAGGTGCGGGACAGCAGTTCTTCGGCTGTCGGCCAGTGATCGGCGTGCCGCAGCAATTGTGGGCGAACCTGTCCGTATGCGTTGACAATTTCCCGGATGAGTTCGGGGCGTGTGACGGCTTCCTTGAGTTCACCGACCGTGCCCGCGGCCGAAGCAATCAGCAGACGCACGTCCAGTTCGCTGGTATACAGCATCAGGCGAATCAGCGACTGCTGATCATCCGGATCACCGCCGATGTCGGTAAGTACGACCAGTTTGGGACGCTGTTGCTGTTGCTGTTGCTGTTGCTGAGCAGTTGCCGGGGGCACCCGGCAGGCGGGCATGGTGAGCAGCAGTGTGAGCAAAGTTTTGCGGAACATTGATGTGATCCGTGAGTTCCTTTGTCTGCGGGGAGCACTGTCCCTCAGGCAGTATACACAAAACCGCTGCCGAATGCCCGTGTCGGAATGGATTTCAGGGTCAATTGAAGTTAGGGTGAGCGAGCTGATGATGCGGGGAATCGGGCATCGCCGGAACAATCGTGGCTCGCTGTGCGGTGGCTGAGCTGCTTGCCGACCGAGGAGACGTTGAGATGCTGATGGGTATAAGAACCGGAATCCTGTTGTGGGGGCTGGCGGCAGTTCTGGCGACGGGCATTGTGATTATTTTTCTGGTGTGGGTGCTTCGTCGAGTTCGTCTGCTGGCGTCGAAACGCATTTCCGGGCTGATACCTGATGCGGCTGAGATCTTGCTGCAGGATTCCGGGGCTAATTTCCTTGGACTGCAGTCGCTGGGCGGGATGCAGATGCGTGGTAATGGAGGACTGGCACTGACGGCGGACGGTCTGTATTTCTGCATGCTGGTGCCCCGCCGCAATCTGGAAATCTCACTGGACAGCATTACAGAGACACGTCTGGTTCGCAGTCATTGCGGCAAAACTGTGTTTTATGATTTGCTGAAGGTCACGTATCGGACTGAGCAGGGAGGTGTGAATGGGCAGGAGTCTGCGGCGTGGTATGTGCGGGACGCTGGCGAATGGAAGCGGGTGATTGATCAGGCGCGGGACAGAGCCGCCGAGCGAGCCAGTGGCTGACGCCCAACCGCTCAGCCGCATGGCGGCAGCCTGCGGGCAAACGGCCCTGCCACCGCCCTGGTAATACAAGCCGCAAAGGTGCCATGCACCTTAATGCGAATTGCCAGTGTTTTTCCTGCTGTCTTTGCATCACGGTGCGCAGCGAGGCAGGTTGCGAATTCCAATTCTTGCCCGGGGGGAGCGGGCAGTGGTGTTTTCCCTGGAGACTGCCGTCCAGCGGCTCGGATGGCGTGCGGGGGATAACGGGGCGATGGTGATGATTTGCATAAAGGTGCATGGCTCCGACGCGGCTCACCAGCGGCACGAAATGAAACTCGGCGAAGCCGGCCACTGCCACGCAGTTGACTTCGCGTGCCAACCGGGGGCCGGCGGGGACATTGTCTGAGAATCGCCTTACCCGGCGAAGGGGCTTGAGGATGTCTTTGCATGGCATATCATGCGAGGCCGCTGGAGCTGGCTTTACAGGGCCGCATTGCTGGAGGCTGGTTTCCTGCAAGATATGGAGTTGCCCACCGCCATATTCCTGATCCGCAAAACCCGCTTTTGCGATGCAGGAAAATAAAAAATGCAGCAGATTCAAGAAAGAACGATAACCGTACTGGCCGCTTTCGCTGACGACGGTGAAGCTGGAACGGTGGCGGCAACAGAAATTGGGTTTGAAACGAACCGCAACGGCGACAACAGATGCCTGTTTCAGCCTTTATTGGGCTTGGCGGTGGTCTCCGTCGCAGTGGTCTCTGCCTGAACCTCCTGAACGCCGAGCTGCATCTTGTGACCTTGCATTGAGCCCCTTGCCACTGGGAACCAGCAACTCCCGTGGCCGTCAATCCCCCGGCCACGTCGCGAGCCTGCTCGTGTGCTGAAGTTCCGGAAAATAAAACCACGGCCAGGTTCTTGATTCGATGATCCGCGTAGTTTCCTCGGAGATCGCATTTGCGGCCTCCAGCTGCGGTCTCAGGATATCAGCGACGCGGCTGCGGATGGTATCGGACAGCTGCTGGATTCGGCGACCGGTTTCGCGGCCCGATGCACCGGCACTGCGATGCTGTTGAAGTTCCTCGACGGCGGCTTGTTTTTCGACCAGCAGTCGGCCGATTTCCGCGGCTTGTGGCCGTGAGAACACCGGCTGGTCCAGATACCGTCCCGGGTTGAACTGCAGATCGCGATACTGATCGCGAAACTGCTGCAGCTGCCGCACCGATGTCCGCTCGTTCGGAAACAGGCACATCGAAGCACTGGCCACGGCGAATGGAGGAGGTGTTTCGCGCCACCATTGGCGAATGAGCTGATCAGTTGCGGGATCATAGCGACCTCCACCAAGCCCATGGATGAAAAGATCGCTGAAGAGCAGCCGCAGTGTGGCCGTGATCAGGGCTCCGCGTGGCACCAGCAGCTGACCTGCAAACCGCAGAGACAGCAGCGTCTCTGCTTCGAATCCCCGCTGCATTTCTGTGATTTGGCTGTGCTCGTTGCCAATGGAACGTCCGCCGGAGTTGCCGGGCTGAATGCCGTGAAGCCAGGCCACTGAGCGGGTGCCTCGACTGGTGTCCAGCAGCCAGAAGGGGAGTTCCAGAGCATTCGGTGTGCAGCGCAGGCTGGGAAAAGGGTTGGCGTCGTTGCGGATCCCCTGCTGCTGTCGCCAGTTATCCAGAACACGATTATAAGTGCGATGAAAATCTTCTGCAGCCGCAAGCAGTTCGGAGAAGAACACGGAGACTTCGGACAGCCCGCAGACTGTTGTCAGTGGAAGTTCTGCCATTTGAGCGCCGATGCCGGCCGCGCGACGGACCAGAGTATTCGCAGTGACCATCGGCAACTCTTCGGGCAGCCGGACATACGCGGATGCAGCGGCAGAGAAGGACGTGGCGGCTTCAGGGCAGCCTGCGGATAACAGGGATGCTTCGACCGCCGCGGTAATCTCGGACAGCCGGTCTCGAGGGGCCAGCCGGCAGGCCATGTAGAGGCCACTTCCGCCTGAAAAGCTGCTTGTCCGGCAACGCAGCGGGGAGACATGGGAGTAATGCGTCGGCTGATCTGAACTCACCGCTGCCAATTCAGGCACTTCGAATCCGCCTGGGTCGCCTTCGTCACTGTCGATGATCAATGCCACCGCTCTGCAGCTTCGACTGGCCGCCACCGATTCCGTCAACTGGTACTTGTAGACCAGCCCGGGATGGAAGATGACTGGCTGATGTCCGGTGAGCAGCAGCGGAGTTGAGTCTGCTGTGAGGCCGTCCGGATCAGGTTCCGGCAGAGTCATACCGGCCGCGCGGGCAGTGCGGGAAAGCATTTGCAGGAAATCGGCGGAGATCCGCATCAAGGATCGCCGAGCTGAGGCTCGAAGCCTTCCCAGAGCCGTGCCCTCAGGTTGCCAGGTCACTGGATTCCAGCTGACCACTGGTGGCTCGGTGATCGGGCGTTCGAAATGAATTGGCACTGCAACAGCTTTGAGGATGGAATGATGAATTGCCGGGTCAGCAGGTGCTGGGGGACGAGTCGCCACTTCCGGCGGGCATTCAGAACAATTCGCCAACTGGACTGCCACCATCGACGACAAATCGCGGGCGACCCTGATGGTCGGTGTACTGAACATCAAGAGGGACGTCGAAATAGCGGAAGAGCGTTGCGGCGAGGTCGGCCGGGGTGACCGGGCGTTCGCTGATGGAACCACCATCAGGTTCGGTGGCGCCGATGATCTGTCCGTGTTTCAGACCTCCACCGGCAAGGCACATGGACATGACTTCGGGCCAGTGATTGCGGCCGTCGGTACTGTCCTGCGTGCCCATGCTGGGCGTGCGGCCAAATTCTCCCATGGCGATCACCAGAACATGGTCCAGCAGCCCTCGCTGTTCAAGATCGGTCACCAGAGTTGTGATGAGATGATCGAAAAGTGGCAGCAGGGGGCCAAGTCCACGACTGATGCCACCGTAGGGGGGGATGTTATCGCCGTGAGTATCCCAGGTGCCGGATGCCGTGTGATAGCTGAGATCCAGAGTGACAAACGCAGTTCCTGCCTCCACCAGTCGCCTCGCAATCAGCGCCTGCTGGCACCACAGGTGTTTGCCATAACGTTCGCGGACTGCAGGATCTTCGCGGTTGAGGTCAAAAGCCGCCCGGGCGCGTTCGCCAAGAAGCATGTCTGTCGCCTGTCGCTGGTAGATATTCAGTGCATCCATGGATCCGTCCTGGTCGAGTCCGGAACGGAGGCGATCAAACTCCTTCAGCAGCGTGAGCCGATCATCGAGTCTGGTTTCATTCAGTCCAGGCGGCATCTGAAACAGGTCGCCGCCAGACGTCTGTCCGGTATCCGTGCCCACATTGGTGTACACGGGAAGTTTCGCCGCACGGTCGCAGATGAACGGGTCGTAACGTTTGCCAAGATAGCCGGCAAAGGCCAGATGGGAACGCGACTTCATAAAGGCGGCATAAGCCGGCATCGCAGGGTGATTGCTGCCGTGCTGCTGGGCAATCACAGAGGCGAGAGCGGGATAGCGAATGGCTTCAGGGTTGACGCGGGGTTCAGCAGCCAGATTGGCTGTCTGAAACACCATGTTCGGTTCATGGTTGCTGTGACGTGCGTCCACTGAGCGAATGATGGTGAAGCGATCCAGCATCGCCGCCTGTTTCGGCAAATGCTCGCAAATCACGACGCCGGGAAGTTTCGTCTGAGTGACTCCAAAGGGACCACGGTTGATCCATGGTCGGTGGGGTTTGCTGTCCCACGTGTCAATATGACTGGGCCCGCCAGCCATCCACAGCAGAATAACGCTCTTCCCACGACTGCTGGATTTTCCGGAAGCCGCCGCATCCGCCTGCGATTGCAGCAACCCAGGAAGACTCAGCCCCGCCATTCCAGCCATGCCCGCCTTGAGCATTGAGCGACGACCATCAAAGTACAGACCCTCACGAGCACGGCCAAAAAAATTGCCAAAAGCATGACCCCCATGCTGCGGCACCGAGCAAGCCTGAAAACCCCGAGATGGCTGTAGGTGTGTCATAGGCGGGAGGAGGGATGAGGAGGGAAGGATGAGGAAGGAAGGAAGGAGAGCGGAAACGCCCGGTAAAAATCCGCCAAACGCGAGGCAATCATCACCCAGCGCCGAACTGACCACTGACCACTGACCACTGAAAACTGAAAACTGAAAACTGAAAACTGAAAACTGAAAACTGAAAACTGAAAACTGAAAACTGAAAACTGACCAGCCCCTCCACACTATCGGACATTTCGAATACACGCAAGCAGAGTCCATAGAAAATGGCCATTCCATCCGGTCAGGGTTTTCCACGAATTCCTTGTGTAACCCACCTTCCGATTGGACACTTTGGCCGCCGTGCCGGAGAATGGGGGTGGTCGGGGAGAGCAGACAGCAGTCCCGGAAGACTCGAACCGGGCCGTCACTGGCTGGCTTCATCATGAGTGTGGTGCGTGTGGAAGATGGCATTTTATGGGTGATCGTGTTGTCCTGGCGATGAGTGGTGGAGTGGACAGTTCAGCAGCGGCCGTGCTTCTGCATGAGCAGGGGTACGAGGTGATTGGGCTGTTTATGCGTTCCGGTGAGAGCGAATCCGCGTGCGCGCTGCCCTCGACAGGACTGCTTCCCGTTGTGACAGCTGCCGCCCACCGGCAGGGCTGTTGCAGTGCCGAGGACGCGGGCGATGCGCGTCGCGTCGCTGATCGGCTCGGCATCCCTTTTCATTCGCTCAACTTTCAGCATGAGTTCAAGCGCATCAAGGACTATTTTGCGGATGAATATCTGGCTGGTCGCACGCCCAATCCGTGTGTCCAGTGCAACAACTGGCTGAAATTCGGGAAGCTCTGGGAATTTGCTCAACAGGTCGAAGCCCGTTACATCGCCACTGGCCACTACGCCCGCATTCAGCAAAACCCCGGCGATGACTGGGGGCTGTATCGCGGGGACGATGACAACAAGGATCAGTCCTACGTGTTGTTTGGGATCCGCCGCGAACTGCTTCCAAACATCCTGCTTCCAATCGGCACGTATGAAAAACCAGCCATTCGCGAACTGGCACGCGAAGCGGGGCTCCGTGTGGCTTCCAAAAAAGACAGCTACGAAATTTGTTTCGTCCCTGATCAGGATTACGCAGGGTTTCTCAAACGCTATCGGCAGCATGAGGGCACCGAGGGGCATTTTGTGGACATGGTCGGCAATGTGCTTGGTCACCACGACGGCTATGAACACTTCACCGTCGGACAGCGTAAAGGTTTGGGGATTGCGTTTGGAGAACCGCGGTTTGTGATTCGCATCGAACCGGCTTCCCGCCAGGTGGTGCTGGGTCGCCGCGAGGATCTGGCGGTGCGATCCATTCCGGTTCACGAACTCAACTGGCTTGCCGCCGTTCCGGGATCAGAGTTTCGATGTGAGGTGAAAGTGCGTTATCGCCAGCAGTCTGAACCCTGTCGCGTCGTCCTCGGGACAGCCGGGCGTGCCGAGGTGATTCCCGATGAACAGCTGTTCCAGGTGGCACCTGGCCAGGCTGCTGTCTTCTACGATGGTCAGCGCGTACTGGGAGGCGGCTGGATCTGCTGACAATCAACCGTGTAACGTGTGAGTGATCCGCATGCCGCTGCCAGTCGTCAGTCTTCGCTCGATTCCAGGCACTGTGGCCTTCCTGGGCTGCGGCGACCTCGCTGCAGACAGGTTCTGTGCTGACAGCCGCACGCTGTATCCAGGTGACGTATTTGTAGCCGTCCGCGGCACGACCAGCGATGGCCATGACTTTGCGGCAGCGGCCGTCAGGGCAGGTGCTCGGGCGATCATCACTGAACGTCCCCTTGCAGAGGTGTCTGCCCCACAGTGCATCGTCCGCGACACCCGCAGAACTCTGGCATGGCTCGCAATGGCGCAACAGAGTTTCCCCGCTGAAAAATTGACGATCACGGGAATCACCGGAACCAACGGCAAGACGACAACGACCTGGCTGCTGCGTTCCATCCTGCGGCAGGCGCAAATCCGCACAGGACTGATTGGCACCATCGAATACAGCGACGGCTGGCATTCGGAAAATGCTCGACTCACCACACCCTCGCCGGAGGAACTCGCACTGCTGATGAGAAGAATGACCGTCTGCGGCAGCAGCCACTGTGTGATGGAAATCAGCAGTCACGCACTGCACCAGCAGCGTTGCAGCGCACTGCTGTTGTCGGCCGCAGCCATCACCAATATCACTCGTGATCACCTCGATTATCACGGTTCGTGGGATGATTATCTCCGCAGCAAGCTCCTGATTGCCGAACTGCTCAGGCCTGGCGTCCCGCTGCTGCTCGGTCTTGACGACCCCGGCTGCCGAAAAGCTGCTCAAATGTTGCAGGACACCCAATGCCGCAGCTTTGGATTCTCTGAAGACTGCCAGGATCGCGTGATCATCCGCGAATCCAGCGCAGCTGGTCAGTCCCTGCAGCTGCTGCTCGATCGAGACACGCTGAATGTTCGAATTCCGCTCGTGGGTGCTCACAATGCCCTCAATGCTCTTGCCGCCGCAGCACTCGCCAGACAGCTCAACATTCCCAATGACTCCATCATCCCTGGACTGCAGCAGCTTTCCGGAGTGCCCGGGCGGATGGAAGCCATCCAGCTCGGACAGCCCTTTAACGTCTTTGTGGACTTCGCCCATACGCCGGACGGACTGCGACAGGCAATGGCCACGTTACGACCAGTGACCCACGGACGCATCATCGTCGTGTTTGGTGCCGGCGGAGATCGCGATCGCGACAAACGTCCGCTCATGGCGCAGGCCGTCGAAACAGCAGACTTGATTCTTGTGACTTCCGATAACCCCCGCTCCGAATCACCACTGCAGATCATCGAAGAAATCTGCAGTGGCTTTCAGTCGAACGCTCATGTCCAGCGCTGTGCCGATCGCGAAAACGCAATTCGAACCGCGCTGCATTCCGCCAGACCCGCTGACTCGGTTCTCATCGCCGGTCGCGGACACGAAACCCTCCAGCAAATTCAGGATCGGCAGATCCATTTCGACGATCGTCGTGTCGTTGCCCGAATCCTGAAGGAATTGACTTGACACGGACGCTGAATTGCAGCCTTGAATCAACAGTCGCGTTTTGGCAATCCGCCGAACGGCACCCGGAAACTCCGGCTCCTCTCTGAGCACATCAATCTGATAAAATGTGATATCAAACGGATGTCACCTGCGAGCAGGTCGTGAGAGTGGTCCTGCACCAGAAATCGCTCTGAATAAATTTCTTAAGTCTATTCTGCAAAACGCTTTAAATCGCAAATGAACGACTTTTGACAGGCGTTTGGCATGACTTTTGATTCTGCACGGTTTAAGGACCGTCCGGAGTGAGCTGAGAATGAAGACTGGCGGCCTTCTGTCGATCACGAAGCCAGTCAGCAGCAACCGCAGCCAGCCGAATCCCCAGCCACGGCGTGCCGGACGGTCCGTTCGTCCAATCCGGTGCAACTTCAGGAAGGAACAGACCAATGAGGACATTTCTGGCGAGTCTGGTGTTAGTGGGTGCGTTCGCAGTGTTGGCAAGTGAGAGTCGCGCGGATGACTGGCGCCGTGGCGTGAGTCGTTCCGGCGTCGGTTTTTCCATTAGTTATGGCGATGGCCGCGATCGGTTCAGCGCGTCGTGGGGCCGTGGTTCCAGCCGTGGCTTCCGGGATTACGGTTACGGATATGATCACGGTTTCAGTCAGCACCACAATCACATCCACAGCCACACCGGTTTCTACTCGCCCTACCCGGTGTACTCTGTGCCCGTCTACGGCTCGGGTTTCTACAGCGTGCCTTCCTACGGCGGCTGGCATTCCCACGGCCGTCGTTGCCGCTGAACAAACCAGCAGTTCCACCATGGCAGGCCTGACATTCGCCTCGGGCCTGCCTACAATTGCCGCGGCACACTCTCACCAGCGGCTCCAGTGGAATTGAATTGTCAGCACATGGCGGAACAGAATCAGCCCGAGCACTTGATTGCTCTGGCCATGTCCGAGGATCAGCACAACCTGCGGCGACTGTTACGGTCCCTGCGGGAAGCAGAGCGATCGGGCCGGCCTCACGACCGGCTCCGCTCGCGTTTTGATGAACTTCTCCGCAAGTCGCTTGAACGGCGTCAGCGTCGCGCGGCATGGCAACCCCGGCTTGAATGGGACCCGGATCTTCCGGTTGCAGCCCGTCGCGATGAAGTTGCGGACGTTATTCATCGCAACCAGGTGATTGTGCTGTGTGGCGAGACGGGTTCCGGCAAATCGACCCAGCTCCCCAAAATCCTCACCGCCATGGGCCGCGGGATCAGCGGAGTTATCGGCCACACACAACCGCGCCGAATTGCTGCTCGCTCGGTCGCCGCTCGAATTGGCGAGGAACTTGGGGCAAGGCTTGGTCAGGAGGTGGGCTTCCGCATTCGTTTCACCGACAGCAGTGGTCCCAGCACGCGTATTCGCCTGATGACAGACGGCATCCTGCTCGCAGAAACTCAGGGCGACCCGTGGCTCAGTCAATACGACACGATCATTGTCGATGAAGCCCACGAACGTTCGCTGAATATCGATTTTCTGCTGGGCTACCTCAAACGACTGCTCCCCAGACGCCGCGACCTGAAGCTCATCATTACGTCAGCGACGATCGACGCCGCTCGCTTTGCCGAACACTTCTCCAGCGGTGGTCGGCCAGCACCGGTACTGCACATCGCCGGCCGTACCTGGCCCGTGGAAATTCGCTGGCGACCGCTCGGTGAAGACGACTCGGCCAGCGATGACAGCAGCGAACCACGTGACTGGCTCGACGGAGTAACCGACGCGGTGCAGGAAGCGGCCGCCATCGATAATGGACACATCCTTGTCTTCCTGCCTACGGAACGAGATATTCGTGAGGCGGCCAAACGGCTTGGGGGCCGACAGTTTCCGGGCGACACTCCTCCATTCCCCACAGAAATCGTGCCGCTCTTCGGGCGGCTCTCGATGGAAGAACAAACGCGAGTCTTTTCGACGTGGCCCCATCGTCGCATTGTGCTGGCTACCAACGTCGCAGAATCCTCGCTCACCGTGCCCGGTATTCGCTTCGTGATTGACACCGGTACGGCACGCATCAGCCGGTATTCTGCGCGTTCCCGAATGCAGCGGTTGCCGATCGAGCCGATTTCACAGGCTTCGGCACGACAGAGGTCAGGACGCTGCGGTCGCGTCGGACCAGGCATCTGCTTTCGGCTTTACAGTGAAGAAGACTTCAACCAGCGTGAAGCCTTCACTGCTCCGGAAATCCAGCGCACAAATCTCGCCGCCGTCATCCTCCGCACTCTCAGCCTCAAGCTCGGACGACTTGACGACTTCCCCTTCCTCGACCCGCCAAAATCAGCGTCCGTACGCGAAGGCTATCGCACCCTCGAAGAACTGGGCGCGATCGTTATGGAGCAACCCGCCGCGCAGCAGGCTCCCGTCGTCACAGTCCGCGCGACACCCGAGAACAAACGTTTCCCGGAATTGCGGAGCGGAGGCAGTGTTACAGCCGCAAGCCCCCCCAACGCCAGTACCAGCGCCGCCACAACCACCAGCGCCGCCACAAGCACCACCACCAGCGACAACACCAGCACCGACGGGGAAGCTGACGCATCAGAGACCGGCAGCGGGGCGTCCCGACCCCGGAAACACGAACCTCCCGCACCAAGGCCCGGTGAACTCACGCAACTTGGCCGCCGTATGTCACAGTTGCCAGTGGACCCGCGAATCAGCCGCATGATCCTCGCTGCTGTCGAAGAACATGCACTCCCCGAAGTTCTCGCCATCGCCGCCTTCCTTGAAATTCAGGATCCCCGTGAACGGCCTGTTGACAAACAACAGGCTGCCGACGAAGCCCATGCAAAATTCATCAACCGCGACTCCGATTTCCTCACCATCCTGAACCTCTGGGACGCATGGCACGACAGGCAGCGATCACTCTCCGGAAGCCAGGTAAAAAAATGGTGCCGCCAGCATTTTCTTTCATGGATGCGGATGCGGGAATGGGTGGACGTACACGCCCAGCTGCGCGAACTTCTTGAAGACAGCGACGATCCCTCCGTTGCAAAAGCCGCGAAGGCTCTCTCTGCCCACCACAAACCTGGAAAACCAACTCCCGCGAAACCCACCCCCCAGAACTCGCAGACGAAACCCAAATCTGTCCCGGCCGGTAAGGCCGGGCAGCCTGCCAACGCGATTCCCGCATCCGCAGAACCTCGCCATAACGACTTTGCAGCCACCCACCGCGCACTGCTCACAGGACTGCTCGCCAACATCGGCTGTCAGACCCCCGAAGGCGAATATCAAAGCGCCGGTGGCGGAAAACTGGCACTCTGGCCCGGCTCGGCACTCGCAGCCAAAGGTGCCAAATGGTTTGTCGCCGGCGAATTGATTGAAACCAGCCGCCGCTTCGCTCGTACGGCAGCCCGAATTCAGCCTGAATGGATCGAACCTCTCGCTGATCACCTCGTTACACGCGAATACTTCGAACCTCACTGGGATGAAGAATCCGGTAACGCCATGATCCACGAAAAGGTTTCGCTCTGGGGACTCCCGATCGTCCCGCGTCGCCGCATTTCGCTCGCCCGAATCGACCCCGCCAAATCCCGCGATATGCTCATCCAGCATGGGCTCGTCGAATGGGGTCTCCTCTTCGGAAAACTCTCCGAAGACGGCGATGATCCGGAGCATGGGTATGAAGATGAAGAAGAAGCGCTCAGCCGCGGTGCGTGGCGAGTCCGCCCCGGTCGGCAGGCCGCTCCGGGACGTCCCGCCCCGCGACGTGGCTGGGGGCACGAATTCCCCTTCCTGAAACAAAATCGCGAAGTCCTCAGGCAGCTCAGAGAACTGCAGGCTCGCACTCGCTCCCACCACATCCTGCCTGGCGATGACGTACTGTTTGAATTCTACGCGACCCGCATTCCCGATGAATGCGTCGATCGCGATCGACTCCGTCGCTGGTATCAGCGCACGCACACTCGCATCCCACAGCTGCTGCAGTTCGATATCAATCAGTTCGCAGACGAATCTCAGCGCAAACAACACGCAGACCTGTTTCCTGAACGCCTTCAGGTCGCCAGCCTCACGCTGCCCCTCACCTACCAGCTGGACCCCGGACAGGAAGCCGACGGCGTCACCGTTTCTGTGCCCGAGGAAGCCCTCGGACAACTCGGCGAATCCCAGCTTGACTGGCTCGTCCCCGGTCTCCTTGAACAAAAAGTCCTCGCCAGCATTCGTGCTTTGCCAAAACCTCTGCGGCGATTCTTTGTGCCCGCTCCGGAATCCGCTCGACAGGCCGCCGCCGCTCTCGAATTCGGCAAAGGTGATTTCCTTGTCAGCCTCGCACAAAAGCTCACACAGCTCTGCGGTGAACGCATCGACCCCCGCGAATTTGATCGCTCCGCCATCCCCAATCACCTCCAATTCAACATTCGCGTTCTGGATCCTGCAGGCAGGCGAATTCTGGAAGGTCGCGAACTTCGACAACTGCGCACCGCGCTTGCAGAACGCGCCCGCTCCGCCGCACGTGCCGCCGATGACCGCGCCGCTGTGCACGGACCCGCACCGGAAGAAGCACAGTGGATGCGGACGGGCTTCAGGGCGTGGGATTTTGGTGATCTGCCCGATCATATCTCACTCGTCCGCGCCGGCATTCCCCTGCGATCCTTCCCCGCACTTCGTGATGATGACGACTCCGTCGCACTCATGCTCTGCCAAACCGCCGATGAAGCATCGCTCGTTCTCCGCCGCGGACTTCGCAGACTGATTTATCTGCTGGAAAAAAAACGGCTGCTCACGCAGGTTGGCAATCTTCCAAATGCCAACACCATGCGGATGCAGGCAGCGACAATCAAAGGCATTGACTTCCCACAGCACTTGTCACTGCTGATGGCGGATCGAAGCTTCCTGCACGACGCTCCGCTCCCACGTTCCCGAGCCGCATTCGACAAAACCCTCGAACTCGGTCGCCAGCGACTGGGACTGATCGCCCAGGAGTTCACTCAGTTCCTGCCAGGTTTATTTCAGCAGCAGCTGGACACCCGCAGACTGCTCGAACAAACCCGCGGAGCCGGTTGGGAGACACTGCTTGCCGACATGCAGCGGCAACTGCAGTCCCTCATCCAGCCCACATTCCTGATCGATACCCCCTGGCCATGGCTGATTCAATACCCCAGATACCTCGCCGCTATCCGCCAGCGACTCACCCGGCTTGCTTCCGGAGGACTCCGAAACGAACTCGCTGCGACCGCAGAACTTCAACCATGGCTGGACCAGTTTCAGCAGAAAGTCCGTGAACATCAGCAGCAGCGACGCACTGATCCAATGCTGCTCCACTTCCGCTGGATGCTGGAAGAATTCCGAGTCCAGCTCTTCGCACAGAAACTGGGCACCGCCATCAGCGTTTCAGCGACAAAACTGGACGAACAATTTCGCAGGATTTCATGAGAGCAGCGTCGATTTCAAGGATGACTGTGTCGGCAAAGCAAAAATCGACACCCTTAACCGCCGGACGGCTGTCCACAGTCAGCGCCCGACCAGCGCGCCGCCCGCAGTCATCCATCGCCCCAAAAGTCCTGCCGCAACTGCCAGCCTCAACCACGTGCCGCGGAGTCGTCGCCTTTTTACTTATCGGACCAATCCGGAAATCAATTCAGGTAGAGCAATGAGTACGCACCAGTACGTTCGTTTTCAGGCAATTGACAAGCCTCTGGACGATGAACAGCTCAAATTCATGCAGCAGCAGTCAAGTCGTGCGCAGGTCTCCAGGGTCGAATTCATCAACGAATATCACTACAGCAGCTTCGGTGGTAATGCTCTGAAAATGATGTTCCGCGGATACGACATCCATGTCGAGTGGGCCAGTTACGGGACTCGCACCATCATGCTGCGTCTGCCGCTCGGATTGCCGTGGAGTGCGGATCAGTTCCAGAGGCACTTCTGTGACACAGAGGTGCAATGGTTTCCAGCGCCGGCCGGGAGCGGTGGCGTGCTGCAGATTGCTGGAGATCCGGAAAGTGTTTCCGAGCTGACGACGCGGAATGATATGGATTCTTTCATGGCCGCATTGAGCACTCTTCGCGAACAGCTGGCAGAGGGAGACTCGCGTCTCCTGTATCTGGCGTGGCTGGTGTCGGATGGTGAACTGAATGAACTGGAGCCACCGGTACCTGCTGGCCTTCAAACGCTCACTCCCGCTCTGCAGGAGCTGGCAGATTTCTTTGAAATTCCTGCTGCCCTGCTTGCTGTCGCGGCTTCGCGATCTCCGGAAGCACCGGAAACGACACCATCAAATCCTCCCCTTGAAGCATGGATCGTATCGAGAACTCAGATGGAGCTTCAGCAGATCACAACGCGGCTGCTGCAGGACAGTGCGGGTGCTGTTCGACGGGAGCTGCTGCAGCAGATTCGCGCAGCGGCCCACTCCGATCCGTGGCCTTCAGTCGAGGCAATGCGGACAAGAGAACAGCTGCTGGAGGCTGAACGACTTATGGAGGAACAGTGGCAGCGGCAGCGAATTGCAAAAGATGCCGAGGATCGCCGAAAGCGACTGGAAAAACTGGCGGCCAGTCCAGCTGCCACCGTTGCCAGAATCTCTGAATTGGTGGCGACCCGCAAAACCGTCGAATACGACACCGCCGTCATTTTGCTTACGGACCTCAGAGAAGCTCTGGGGCCGGAACTCGGTCCTGAATTCACATCCAGCATCGCCGCTGAACTGCGGAAAATGAGTCCCCACGCCCGCTCGCTCATCTCGAAACTCAGGAGTCATGGGTTTCTCAGCAAGTAATCGAATGAATTTCCGTTGACAATGGATTCGTGAATCGGCAAATTCTGCCGTTTCATGCATATCCACGGCAGTTCCCGCAAGTTGCCGGAACTTCGCAGCCGGAGCTGTTGGAAATTTCGTTCCAGGAAGTTGGAGCAAGCTGCATTCGAGGATTGTCTTTGCCGGCGCAGCCGGAAATATGGAGCATACGGCTGCTCAGTTCACGGATGATCTGGTGTCGGCTGGTTCGAACCATCGGGAAGGGTGCTGTATTTGGCAGGGGATGATGGTCTTCAGACGGATGTGCTGAAGCATCGGCCAAAGCAGACAGAACCCGCCTCCTCCAACTGGTTCCGATCGCTGGCGTAATTCGATGCGAATCTGTCTGGTACTGCTGGTTATTCTGATGTGGCCTGCTTCCGGCATCGCTCAGTCGCCGCAGCTGTTCACGGAAGTTCCAAACGCAGCGCCGAGCGAAACTGCGCGGCGCAAAACGGCTGTCACGCTGAATTACTGCCGCGCAGCCCTGCATCGAATCCGCCGCGCGGGATCGCGGCAGGTGCTTCTGGAGGAGCAGCAGAGAATTCTGAACAATCTGGATCTGAACCAGATTGATGATCCCGAGGTAATTTCGCTGTATCGGTCAATTCTTGATGAAATTGGCATGGTGGAAATCAGCGATCGGGAGCGGACTGTGATTACGGAAAGTTTTCGACGTGGCCTGCAGAGAAAGATGGGCACGGACTTCTTCGTGATGGGAGCTCAGGCCGCTACGGGACAGCTCGGTTCGGTGATTCAGACGGGTGCCAGCAGCTGGTGGGACTACCGTTCCACTCAGCTCAAACGGGATTCAGATCTCTGGCAGGTAGAGAAGAATCAGTTTCAGTCGCTGATGACGCGATCCTCTTCGTTTCTGGACAGCTTCTGGAAGCTCAGCCGCAAGAACGAAATACCGGACCGCTGGCTGCTTCGCGATCAGGATCTCGACAAGCTCGGTGAAGCGCTGGCTGTGGAGAATCCCGAGGTGCGTTTGCGGTCTCTGCGCAGGCTGGAACGATTTATGGAGTGCTATCCGCCGTACTGGTATTACATCGCGAGGGCTCAGCAGCAGCTCGGTGAAACCTCCGCCGCTGCCGACACGTTTCGGCGACTGACAGAAATCGGGCAGGGGCATTTCCGGCAGGATGACATGCTTGCCAGCAGCATGGCCAATCTGGCTCTGATTGAAGAGAGCACTGGTGATGGAAATGCGGCTGCCACAGCACTGCGATCCTTTGATTACTCGACTGGAAACTGGGAGGCCAATCTGGTTTGTGCCTGGATACTCAGTCGCCACGGTCGGCATGGCGAGGCTGAGGAGTTGATTCTGTGTAATGTGGACGAGCAGCTGGAGGTTGAGCAGAGCACGGTCGCGCTGGTCTCACTCTATTTTCACTCTGAAAATCGACGACAGCTGAAGGGAATGCTGGCAGATGCCGCCGTTCTGCGGCGGATTCCCGTCCCGGGACTGCTGCTCTGCGCTCGAATGCTCGGTCCCGACGAACTGCCGAAGACAGCCCTCGAACATCTCAGCACGTCATTGTCGGCGATGCCGCGGGCCAACGGCCGCGGGAATTCGATTGCCGTCGCTGCCGCCGTTGCCTGGAAACTCAGCGACGCCTCTGCCGTGATTTCCGACGGCAGTCGCACTTTTGAATATGCGGGGCAGCGGGAAACCGCGGATGGCATGGAAGCCAGCTTTTCCCCAAGCCTTTCCAATGGCCCAGCCGGACCGCCCGGAGAAACGCTGAGAATGACACTCCGCTATCCGGGTACACCGAGAATCGAGCTGATGCTGGCAGAAGAGACAGCGACTGCTGATGGGGAACGTGGCCGCCGTCGCAATTCCGGATTGCTGCCGTCCTTCATTCCCGGACTCAACGGCCCCGGAGCAACTGCCGGAGCCGGTCTTCGTGGCACTCCGGACAGACTCTATCGTATTCGTGAAATTGAAGTGGCCGGAACGCGATTGTCACTCTCTCCTGAGGCTCCGCGGGTGAGGGAACTGCGAGTACTCAAACCGGAGTATTCAGAGGTCCGGGACGAGGATCTCAGATTTGCCCGCGAACTGCGATAAGGCAGCCCCGCTGAAGTAATCCACCGATTGTCGCGTTTCGCCACGCGACACGTTCATCCAGCATTTTCCCGATGACCTCCACGAAAGTTCGACACACAGGTGCCATGCACCTGAACCGCCGCACTCTGGAATCCTGTGGGTCCCTCAAAGGTGCA
>JBJTOP010000032.1:0-23101 GCA_046074645.1 Planctomycetaceae bacterium
TTGCCTCTTCACCAGAATTTGTGGGTAAATTCTGGAGTCGGCAATTGCCCAAGTGTGTGAAATAACGCGATTTGCGCGACTTCAAACGACTTGTAGCCGTACGCTTTTCTCATACTCAGTTTGGCTTTCCCATTCAGCCCCTCCACTGCCCCGCCCGGAAGCTCCCCGTGTGCCTTGAACCAGTTCAGCAGAAGGGGTTGATGACGACGCACCGTCTCCGCCACTTTCTTCAACGGGTCAATCCGACTCCGCAAGGTTCGAGTGATCCATTCATCCAGAAATCTTCCGGCCCACGTCGGTGACGTGTATTCCCAGAATCTCTGGAAGTCCTCACGGCACAGCCATGCCCGAGTTGTCTTCAGGTTGTACTTCAGAAGCGTCTGCAGAGACACCGTTTGTTGGTCGGTCAAATTCTCTGGACGTTTCAGCAGGCACCAGCGACTCTTCTTCAGGATTGGTTCGTACCCGGCCTCCGACATCTCACGCACTTCTGAACGACGCACCTCGTCGATCGCCTCATTCAGCTTCTTCATCACATGGAATCGATCGAGAACGTGAATCACGTTTGGCAACTGACTCTTGACCACATCCAGATAGTTGTGCCACATGTCGCTCACCACGTACTTGATCCGCTCACAGCGTTCCCTGCCCATCTGCCGGAAGAAACCCTCCAGAGATTCCTTTGCGCGGTCGCGCACGACGTACAGCAGCCGACGCTTGCCAGCGTCGAGTTGGTAAACGAGCGGCAGGTAGCTGTGGCCCTTCTGCCACGCGATCTCGTCAATCCCAATCGATTCCACATTCTCACGTGGATCATTGGCGATTCCCCAGTAAACCGCAAATTGCACCGCCTGAAAAACACTCTGCCATGACGTCTTGAAAATCCTCGCTGTCTCACTCCAGCTCAGACGCTGCGCCCATGCCGCAAGAAACCACCTATACGTCAGCGTGATCGGAGACTTCCCATCACTCCACGGAACCTGCTCCGTCACCACTCGTTCGCAATGCCGACAGTCCACACGACGCATCCGGTAAACGAAGAAGACTGCGATCTGCAGAATCGGCACAAACTCAAAACGACGAGCCTCCTGAGTGTCGTAAACAGACCCCTTGCAACCGCAGACCGAGCAGACCGGCCGACTTCCCCGCCGCGGTCGAATGTGAACATCAAGTGCCAGCTCCTCACCTTGCGACCAATTGATCTTTCCGTACACGAATCCCTTGAACTTCTGGAGGCGATTGAAGATCGTTCGCAATTCCATTCCGCGGGCTCCCTGACATGAGGTTTTCTTTCACATCAACATCATGACAGATCCGCGGAATGCTGTCTTCTGAATCAAGGGACGCCAGAGACTGGCCGTCCCATGGAAGGGGCGGCGCCCATGTTACCTACAGATTCAGGTAACGAGTCCAGAAAAAGAAAACTGCGAACCGAGCGGGATTTGGCGGGGGCTTAAACGGCTGAAGCCGCCCCCGGAGGGACGGCTTCGGTACTCCTTCTACGCGTGGCAGATGAGTTGTGTGGAGTATCTCACATTCGGGAACGAATTGCAAGCGAGGGATGCTGGATTGTTCCATCAGCCCCGCACGAAAGACCCGGGCTGACTGGTCGGAATCGCAGACACGTCCAGCGCAATTCTGATTCACTGCCCGCTACTGCTGCCCCTGCAGCAGCTCCACCATCGCCCGGCCCATGGCTTCGCCGACGTCCATGTAGACTTCCGCCCTGCCACCATAATGTCCGTTGCCGCTGCCGCCCTGAGCCAGAGGGTGTGTGTAAATTGTGCGCACGTTCCCCTGAAACTCGGGATACTTTCCTGAACTGCCGTCAACGGCCAGATGGCCGTCGAGGACCAGGCGAGAAGGTCCGCTGGAATCCCGGGTCGTTTCGCCCAGAGTGCCACACACGAACTTTGCCTCCGGAGCATCGAATTCGCGTCGCAGGGCTTTGATGAAGGCGACCAGGTTGCTTTCGTAGTGGGCGGCATGGCCTGCGTTCCCCGCATCCCGCTCCCCCTGCCAAAAGAAAAAGCCGGCCACCTCGTAACCCTGCGCACCCGGATAGTGCTTTTCAAGATCCGCCAAAGCGCGCTTTGCGTCGCCTGTGTCCGAATCCCACTGTTTGCCGGCGTACCAGTCGATTGGCTTGCCGTTCTTGTCCAGCCACGGTCCCGGTTCCGTGGCCAGACCTTTGGCCGGATCCAGCTCCCAGTATTCCGGCTTATCCCCCGACCCGGCATACACCAGCCGCTTTTCCACGCCGGCCTTGTCGCTTGCCAGAAATTCGCGGCGCGGACTTCCGGGCGGAAGCAGGTCCCAGCCGAGTGCGCGATTGCCGATGCAGCACTTCAGAACCAGCACGGGAGCATCAATCGCGTTTCCAAGGGTATGTCCAATCCCGTACTCGGGACCCAGGTTGCCTCCGGTCACCGTCATCCATTCGTTTCTGAGCGGTCCACGACCTGACATGTACTGCACGTAACGCACATCGTTGCGAACGATCCATACGCCGGCATCGTCAATCAGATACTGATACTTCTGCTTTTGACGGACGGCATGTTCCAGCGAAATGTCGCTGCCTTTCACCTTGCCCAGCCCAACCATGTTGGACTGACCCAGCAGTATGAACACCTGCACGGGTTTGGTCATGTCGGCAGCTTTACCGTCCGTGCGTGCGGGGGAGCTGGTGCTGTCCTGAGCCACCGCGGACGTGGCCGCGATCCACGCTCCGGCCATACAAATAATCGTCAACGCTCGAATGAAGCTGGGCATCGTGTTCCCTGATCATGAAGGCCTGCTGAATGGTCGTCGGGAACTGATCAGACGAGATGCTGATGAGTCCGCGACGGCAGTGTCCACAGGAATGGCACTGATCGCAAGCCTGTGGGGAGGCATCCGCGGCGACGGCGGCGGTGGCCCATGGGCCTGGACTGTCCGGCCAGAGGGGGAGGGCGAGGCTGGGATGACGAAACGGTGTTAAGGACACTTGAGATCGTCTATCGGATTTCATGCAGACGCGCCGCCTGGCATCTTGCCGTAGCAACTCTTACCTCACGCAAAGGCGCCAAGGCGCAAAGCTGGAAATGTTGGAAATTTGTACCTTCTGTCCTTCCTTTGCGCCTTTGCGAGAGACCAACAGTCCCTGCACAAGGGATCGCGGTGAGAGCTGTCAACTGGCAGGCAGAACTGAAGCATCCCCATTTGCCGTTCAGCCACTTCAGCCGCAAGTGGCCGTGTGCAGGCCCTGCAATCGGCACATTCGTCATAAGATGGCCATCTTTCGGAGCTGCTCCGTTCGAATGTGCTGGACACAGGACGTAATCACTGGATGATTTGTTGGTATGAATCCATTCCACCCTACAAATCCGCATGATCACTTTGTTCGCCGCACCTTCAGCGTGGTCGAACATACTCGTTTTCTGCTAAAAACACACTTGCCCTCGCAAATTCTCAACAGGCTTCGGCTGGAAACACTGAAACCCGCCCAGGAAACATTCCTCGGAGCGAACGAACACGAAAAGCGGCTGGACTTGTTATTTTCAGCCCGCTTCCACGACGACACTGCCGTGTTCATCTACCTGCTTCTGGAACACAAAAGCTACATCGACCGCCAGATTGCCCTGCAGTTGCTGGGATATATCCTGAAGATTCAGGAATGGCTTCAGCGGAACGGTCAGCGGCCCAGTGTGGTGATTCCGATCGTTATCTACCACGGTGACAAACCGTGGGACGAACCAACATCACTCCGGCAAAAGATCAACGCGGGCGAACATTTGGCAGGATTTGTCCCCGACATGCAGGTGATCCTCGCGGATCTCAGCCGCCTGTCCGCAGAATCCCTCCCGGAGGCTCCGGAACTTGCGGCCCGCATTCGAACTCTGCAGCTTGTGCGTCGCTCGGAACTGCAATTCGAATCCGTCGTCAGCATTTTCCAGCTTCTGCGCGCCTGGCAGGAATTCCATTCCCAAAATGATGCTTTGAAGGATATTATTCAGTACCTCAGCACGGTGTTCGACGCGCACAGGGTGCATTGGTTTGAACAGGCGATCAGAACCGGACTACAGATCGATCAGGGGGCACAAATGCCAACTTGCTATGATGCGTTAATTGAACGGGGAATCGAAAAGGGTATCAGGCAGGGGCTCGAACAAGGGCTCGAACAGGGGCTCGAACAGGGCCGTGAAGAGGGACTCGAACTCGGGCTTGAAAAGGGCGTCGTGATCGGTTCCATTCGCACCCTGCAAAAAGTCCTGCGGCAGCCCGTCGCCTCACAGGAGGAACTCCGATTGTTGTCTGTCGCCGAACTGCAGCTTAACGCTCAGCAGCTGCAGACGCTGCTGGAAGACAGGCCGGTGTGATCGATTAATGAGCCGCATCCGCTCCAGGGATGCTGGGACAAACAACAGGGCTGCAGAAAGCGGTCGTTTTTCTCAGGCGACTGGTCTCGAAGACCGCTGGGCCTGGCATTTCATGCGAAGCCGGTGGAACTGTCCTTACAGGCCGGAAACGCAGCAGCAATCAATGGGACTGCAAAAGCTGCGACTCCGTAATCGATCGCGTCAGAGGTCGTTGGAACCATTTTTGAAACAACAATTCATGGGCACTTCGCATCGTTTCACCATCCCAGCTTCACCCCGGGATGGTGAAACGGTGGTAAGGACACTTGAAATCGTCTCTCGGATTTCATGCAGACGCGCCGGCGGGCATCTTGCTGTACCGACTCTTACCTCACGCAAAGGCGCCAAGGCGCACAGCTGGAATTGTTGGAAATTTGAACCTTCTGTCCTTCCTTTGCGTCTTAGCGTGAGACCAGCAGTTCTGAAAACAACCGGCAGCGGAAGAGACGTCAACTGAAGGGAAGAGCGAAACACTCCAGCTTTCCCATTCTCGCGCCGCTTCACCCTCCCGGCTTCACCCTCCCGGCCCCCCGTCTTTCAGGAATGTCAAGGCCATCGGGTGGCAGCGTCGCGGGAAAAGGTTTGACGGGGGCGAGATATTCGGTTGTTTCAGGATTGCAGGAGTGCTTCGAGGACTTTGTCACCCATTTCGGTAGTGGTCAGGAATTTTCCTGATCCGGCGATGTCGCGTGTCCGGTGTCCGGCTTTGAGTACTCGACTGACGGCCTGTTCGATGGCGTCTGCTTCGGCGGGTAGTTCCAGCGAGGATCGCAGGAGCATGGCGACGGCGAGGATGGTGGCCAGTGGATTTGCGATATTTTTCCCGGCGATGTCTGGAGCGGAGCCGTGGATGGGTTCGTAAAGCCCGGGGCCACTGGAGCCAATGGAGGCGGATGGGAGCAGTCCGAGCGAGCCGGGGAGCATGGACGCTTCGTCGGTGAGGATATCGCCGAAGAGGTTTTCGGTGACGACCACATCGAAGTCACGTGGGCGTGAGATGAGGTGCATTGCCATGGAATCCACGAGTACGACGTTGTACTGGAGGTCCGGGAATTCGGCTTTGACGAGGCGTTCGGAGACCTGTCTCCAGAGTCGAGAGCATTCGAGGACGTTGGCTTTATCGACCATTGTCAGTTTTCCGCGGCGTTGTCGAGCGGCCTGGGCGGCCACGCGAACGACACGTTCGATTTCGGCGGTGGAATAGGTCATGACATTCCATGCTTCTTCGCCGCTGGGGTGTGCGCGGCGGCCGGATTCACCAAAGTAAATGCCTCCGGTGAGTTCGCGAACGAAGAGGATATCGGTCCCCTGGACGATGTCGCGGCGAAGCGGCGACGCATCGAGCAGTTCATCCCAGGTACGGGTTGGTCGCAGGTTGGCGAACAGTCCCAATTCGCGGCGGATCTTCAGCAGTCCGGCTTCCGGGCGTGTTTTGGCGGAGGGGTCATCCCATTTCGGCCCGCCGACGGCACCCAGAAGCACGGCGTGGGACGCTTTGCAGGCGGCGAGTGTTTCATCGGGGAGCGGGTTGCCACAGGCGTCGATGGCACAGCCGCCGATGAGATGTTCGGTCATGGAGAATTGGTGGCCGAAGCGAGCCGCGATGGCATCGAACACGCGGCGAGCCTGAAGTACGATTTCGGGGCCAATCCCGTCGCCGGGCAGGAGAACCAGATTTGCCTGCATGGTGAATACCGTAGATGGAGCAGAGGGAAGAGGGGTGTGGAAAGGCGGGAAGGTTACTCCCTTGGCCGCTCGTTGCAACCGCAACCCGGCTTATCGGCTGCGAAATTGCGTTGGTGGCCGGGAAAAATGCCGAGTATTCCGGTGGGCGAGCTTCGGAAATTCCAGCCGTTCCCCAGGACTTTTTCCTTTCCCCACGCTATTCTCAGCACCCACACGTCCGCAGCCCCCGTCAGTGATCAGGAACAGCCACAGTGGCAGAAAAACGCGACTTCGATGAATTCCTCGAAAAATTCCACCGCCATCACGAGGTGATGAAAGAGGAGCTCCACAAGGTCATCATCGGTCAGGATGCCGTGATCGATCAGATCCTTGCCGCGATTTTCACTGGAGGCCATTGCCTGCTGGTGGGTGTCCCTGGTCTTGCCAAGACACTCGTGGTCAGCACGATTGCAAGGCTGCTTGATGTGCAGTTTCGCCGCATCCAGTTCACTCCGGACCTGATGCCTTCCGACATTACCGGCACCAACGTTCTGGAAGAAACCGAATCCGGTCGCCGCGAATTCCGGTTTGTTGAAGGTCCGGTGTTCACCAATATTCTGCTGGCGGATGAAATCAACCGCACGCCCCCCAAAACTCAGTCCGCACTTCTGCAGGCCATGCAGGAAAAAGAGGTCACCGTCGGACAAAAAACCTCGCCGCTCCCGGAACCGTTCTTCGTCATAGCCACACAAAACCCGATCGAACAGGAAGGCACTTATCCACTCCCCGAAGCGCAGCAGGACCGCTTCATGTTCAATGTCAAAGTCGATTACCCGACACTGGAGGAAGAGGAGCGCATTCTCGAAGCCACGACTTCGGGTGAGCGCCCGGAAGTCCGTCGCGTGCTGTCCGCCAAGTCGATTCTGTATCTGCAGAAACAAATCAGCCAGATCGTTGCCGGGCCACTTGTGTTCAGCTATGTCGCCCGACTCGTCCGCGCCACGCGTCCGAAGGACGCTGCAACCCCCGAATTCATCCGCCGGCTTGTCGACTGGGGCGCCGGCCCCCGCGCCGGCCAGTATCTCATTCAGGGCGCCAAAGCGATGGCAGCCATGTCCGGACGCCCGGCAGTTTCACTCGCCGACATTCGCAGCGTGGCGATTCCAGTGCTCAGACATCGCATCGCCACCAACTTCCAGGCACAGGCGGAGGGCATGGATGCGGACGACATCATTCGAAAACTGGTGGCCGAAGTGCCGGAACCCTCGGTGCCCAAATACGAACGGCCTCGAGGGTGACCCATGCGTACGGTCTTCATCACCGGTACGGATACCAACGTCGGCAAAACGTGGGTCACCTGCACACTGCTCAGACTCCTCGCCACTCACGGCATCGCGGCCGGAGCCAGCAAACCTGTCTGCAGCGGAGCGGAGTATCACAGCGATGGCCGTCCGTTCTGGGCTGACGTTGATGCCCTCCGCGACCACTGTTCGCTCAATCCCCCCGAATCACTCGTCTGCCCGCGCCGATTCTTCGCTCCACTCGCCCCCAACCTCGCTGCAAGGCTCGAAAACGCCACCATCACCCGCCCCGAGCTGCTGGCTGCCATCTCTGCCTGGCAATCGCACTGCCAGCTGCTCCTGATCGAAGGTGCCGGCGGACTCTACTGCCCACTCACTGACGACTGCACCGTATTCGATTTGATCCGGGAACTTCAAACTCCTGCAGTGATCGTTGCCGCAAACCGACTGGGAGTCATCAGTCATACGCGAATGACAGCTGAACTCCTGCGCCTCACCGGCCTGAATCTGCTCGGCATCATCCTGAACGATATTCAGCCTCCGGACAACAGCGGCCACGACTTGTCCACCGAATACAATGCCGGTCAGCTGCGGCACTGGCTTCCTGAGATCCCGTTGCTTCATTCCTCATGGAATTCCCGTATTCTCAGACTTATCTCGCCGGGTTCCCAAAGTTTTGACACGGTGTCTGAGTGGATTGAATTCGTATCGAGTCCTGCCAATTTTGCACTCGTCTCGGAACGCACGCGCTGATACGCTGGTCAGCGGTCAGCTGGCTGGTTGATGATTTGATGACATACCGGACTTCCTGTTTTCTCTGTCGACTGCCCTCAGCCTTCCTTTCGAGGAGTTCTTCCATGGCCAGACTTCATCGTCGTTCTGTGATTCGCGGCCTTGCTGGTGTCAGTCTGGCTTTGCCGGCGCTGGAGGCTATGGGGCGAGAGATTGCGGAACAGGTTCCTCGGCGGTTTTGCGCGATGTACACGGCCAACGGGATGTCGCTGCCGTCTGACGATAACAAGATACCTGAGTGGTCGTGGTTCCCGCGGACTGAGGGGGCTGATTTTGAATTTGGTCAATCGACTCTGCCACTGGCCCCTTTCCGCAGTCATCTCAGTTTTCTTGGTGGTCTGCACCATTCGGCGGGAGTACTGGCGGATCCTCACATGTGTTCCGACATGTGGCTGACGGGTGCTCCCCTGCACAATCCCAAACCGGGTACGTTCAACACGGCGGGGCTGGATCAGGTCGTGGCGCTGCATACTCGCCAGTATTGTCGTCAGCCATCACTGGTGCTGTCGATTGACGCGGGCGTGGGATTCCTGTCCCGCACGGGGACGATTTCATGGAATCTTCAGGGCAAACCTCTGCCTGCGGAGAATAATCCGAGGCGTGTTTTTGATCGGCTCTTCCGTGGTGACACGGGTTCGGCGGATTCGCAGCGGGCAAGACTGGAGGGACGGATCCGCCTGGTCGATGCTGTTCTGGAGGGAACCCGTCAGCTCAACGCGAGGCTGGGCGCGGCCGATCGCCGCAGAATGGACCAGTACCTCACATCACTTGATGAAATCGAAGGCCGCCTGACAGCCTCAGAACGCTGGCTGAATGTGCCGCTCAAGCCTCAGGATCATTCCCATCTGAATCTCGACGTCACCAACGAAGATGCTCCGGCCGACTACTACCGCAACATGTTTGACCTGATTGCACTCGCATTTGACGCTGACATAACGCGATCCGTCACCTTTATGCTGAACCGCGAAGACGGGATGGGTATCAGCGACACATTTCCACTGAAGCTGGGCCTGACGCGAACGCATCACAGTCTGTCGCACGCCACGGATCGTGACGGGCAGCTGGAGTTCGCAAAGTACGACCAGTTCCTCAGCCAGCAGCTTGCCGGATTTCTGGCACGTCTCCAGTCTTACAGCGACGTCTCGGGGACGGTCCTTGACAATACAATTGTGCTTTACGGCAGCGGCTGCAGTACCACCCACAACCCCACCAATTTGCCAACGCTCATTGCCGGCGGCAGCAATCTGGGACTGAAGCACGGCACCTACTGGCGCGGTCACGATGCGATTATGAGCAATCTGTATCTGAGCATCCTGCACGCACTGAAGATTCCGGTTGAGTCTTTCGGGGAAAGCACTGGGGAGCTGAGCGGCTCCGTGTTCACCGCGTGACTCAGAAAATCGGCTCTTCCGGCTCAGAGCCGTCCGGTTCGGAAGCAGCCGGTTTGTCAGTCAAGTCTGATGTCACCGTCGCACGTGGCTCGCTGACAGTCACCCGTGGTGCCGTGAGCGACATCCAGATGACCTGAGTCATTTTGCGGGCCAGTTCGAGTGAGGCGAGGAACAGCAGTGCGATGTTGCCCCAAAGAATCGGTGGATACACACGGCCAAGCTCCATCGGGCCGCGGGCCAGCAAAACGGTGGAGACCATAAAGATCGACACGAGCCCCGCACGCGGCAGCAGACCACCTCGCGATTTCCGGAGATTGTGAGACACGACAGCCTGATTCGCCACCTGTGAGGCCACTTCGCGAAAGCTGTCCATCTCCCGGCGAATCCGGGAAACGTCAATCTTCTGTCGTGTTTCATTGGTGGCAGGTGAGTCTGTCTGCTGAACCTGTGCCGGTTCCGCAGCAACCCCTTCCTCGGCCACATCCGCATCCGATTCCCACAACTTGCGTTTCCCCGACAGAAACTGTTCGATATAGGAAACTGATGGTCTGGGAACAGGCGCCTTGGTTTTTTCCCGATTGTGCCGCAGCTGATGAACGATGCGGTCCGCGTAAAGACTGTCACTGGATCGTCCGGTCTGCGGAGGCTGTGGAGGCGGATTCCGGCGATTGGACTGCGTTGTCACAAGCTGCGACACGTAGCTGCGGGCTGCCTCTTCTGCCGGGGCCAGGGCAGAGACCAGTTCCGTTCCGTTTTCCTCATCCCGATTTTCGAACTCGGCGTCTGTGGGGTCTTCCAGATACATCATCGGCTTTTGCTGGTCGTCAGAGTTGTGGGAATCAAAATCCCCCCCACCTTGAGGAGGATCGGATGGGTCACCGAAATTCCTTTCACCAAACGGCAGACCACCGGATGGCGACGTTCCCCAGAATCGGTCACCATCACCTGGTGGGGATGACAACCGCGGAGCTGGAGATGGCTCCAGCAGAGACATCAGTTCTTCACTGAGCAGACCGCCTGGACGGTACATGAGGATATCATCGGCCGATGTTGGAGAATGCGGCTCACCGGATGTTCCTTCGTACGGATCCGTTTCGGTCCAGACGTCAGCAGGATCCTCGCTGGCAGCGGGCTCTGTGAAGGAATCGAGTTTTGAAACAGGCTCGGAAGTTTCAGGAAACTCGGCTGCGGAAAAAAACTCGCGTGCAGCTTCAGAGCTGCCCTGAATATCGCTGTGGTCGATTGGTGCGGGACAAGGAGCGAGCGTGCTCGGCACGGGTTCGATAATCGCAGGTTTCTCAGGTGGATTTTGCGACTCCTGAGCAGATAAACGCGAGTACATTTCGCGAATGAGTTTTTCCCTTTCCCGAAGACCGTTCTCAGCGTCCGTAAGGCGATCCTGCAGGCGAGCGATTTCGCTGCTGTGCTCCGAAGACTCGGCAGCACGATGCACGGCCTCCAGCTGATCCGGCTGCACTCGCTGCTGCACGTTCTGCCGAGTGGTTTCTCGTTCAGCGAGCGAACACTCTCGGGCCTGCAGACGCAATTCATGGGCGCTGAGTTCCAGCAGCCGTGACGAAAGCGTCTGACGCTCGGTGGCAAGTTCGTGCTGGAGCCGGCTCAGCTCCTGTTGTCGCGAGGTGTGACTGGTTGAGGCGGCTGTCAGTTGTTCACGCAGACTGGAGAACTCCTGCTGCTGAGCAGCGAACGCAGTCTGAAGCGCAACCAGTTCCTGTTCGCGGGCATCCAGCTGTGCCTGTCTTTCGGCCAGCTGCTGTTCCGTGCGGCTCAGCTCCTGTTGTCGCGAGGTGTGACTGGTTGAGGCGGCAGTCAGTTGTTCACGCAGGCTGGAGAACTCCTGCTGCTGAGCAGCGAACGCAGTCTGAAGCGCGACCAGTTCCTGTTCGCGGGCATCCAGCTGTGCCTGTTGTTCGGTGAGCTGCTGTTCGGTGCGGCTCAGCTCCTGCTGTCGCCGGACATGGCTGGCCGTGGCAATTGTGAGCTGTTCTCGCAGGCTGCCGAATTCCCGCTGCTGGGCGGTGAAGGCGGTTTGTAACGCAGCCAGTTCCAGTTCGCGGGCATCCAGTTGTCGCTTTCGTTCGGCAAGTCGCTGTTCGGTGGCGTTCAGTTCCTGCTGTCGCCGGTGGTGACTGGCGGTGTCTACTGTGTGCCGTTCCAGCAGATCGTTGAATTCCTGCTGCTGTGCGTCAAATTCCTGCTTCCGAGCAGAGAATGCCTGCTGAAGGACGACCAGTTCCTGTTCTTTGGACTCGAGCTGCGTTTGTCTCTCGTTGAGCTGGTGCCGCTGCATTTCAACGGCGCGCTGTGTTGTCGAGATATCGTTGGCGACGGCATCAAGGGTGTGCTGCCGGGCCTGCAGCGCGGTTTCTCTTTCGTGGAGACGATTTTGCAGATCCAGCTGCTTTTTTCGCGTTTGCTCCAATTCTTCGAGGATGCGTGAGACAGCAGTTTCGGATCGTCGAACTTCCTGCTCGCGCCGCAGCAACTCCGTATCAGTTTCGGTTTTGACCGTGGGGATCTGTTCGGTGGCAGTATTGGCAGCGGGGGACGGTTGAGTTGCCGCGAAGAGTGAAGCGAGGCGGCCGAAGGGGATGTGAGAGTTACCAACAAACTGCACGACTGGAGTCGCGGATTCCAGGGTTTCAGGGGACGGATTCAGGTCGATTCGACGACCGCTGCGGACCCATGCAGTCACCACTCCCTCAAACCGCAGAGAGATTCCGCCCAGACTGACAACGTCCCCCTCACAGATTCGAGCTTCGGTGGCCACGGGAAGTTCGTGCACCCAGATACGACCACGTCCTTTGCGAACATGAAGCTGACCACCTCGATAGACGATTCGGCAGTGTCCGCTGTCGATTCCGGAGACATTCAAGCGGATATCATCGTGCTGCGAGGAGCCGCAGGAGTACTCACCTTCGCTGCAAAGCTGCCAGGAGTGATCCCGGGAGCCGCAGAGTGAAAGCAGGAGTGGCTCTGCGTTTTGGTCAGCTTTGTTTGCTGAAGCAGTCAGCAGCAGGGTCATGGAAATCTCCGTCGAGGAATCTGGCAGGCAGCAACCGGCGGGCGCAATTTCCCCTATTCCGCGCAGCTGCTCAGCCACTCTGTTTGTCTTCTTATCTCAGGATTCCATGAAAGGCCCCTGGTTCCGCTGGAACGGTCGCTGATGAGCGATCTTTTGTGAAGAAAAGACGTTTGGAGCGATCGCAGCGACTTTGCGGATCGCAGGGCCACCCCAAAATTTTCGAAGATTTTGGTACGAAAGCCCGCCTGCAGGCCCACTATCTGCACATGCAGTTTCCTGCCAGCGGAATGTAAACCTGAAAGTATCTCGCCATGCGTCTGACGCTCAGAACCCTGCTTGCCTACATGGACGACCGTCTGCCTCCCGCCAGGGCGCGTGAGATCGGCCTGAAAATCGCTCAAAGCGCGTTTGCCGGAGAATTGCTGGAACGGATCCGCGAAGTGAAGCGGCGGCGAAGGATTGCGACGGCGGCCGCAAATACTCCGACCGTCGATGCGAATCTCATTTCCGAGTACCTCGATGACCAGCTGTCTCCCGACCTTGTGCAGCGAATTGAACAGAAAGTGCTGGCATCTGATCCGCTGCTGGCCGAGGTCGCATCTGCGCACGAACTCCTTGGGCTGCTTCGGGATCCGATTGAACTGGAGCCGAAACTTCGCGACCGCCTCTATGCGCTCGATCCAACCGGAGTGACTGATGTTCTGCGGGCGTCCGGAAAGACATCAGCCGAGACGTCGGTCTCCGCTGCGGTCCCCTGGCAGCCGGAAGTCCCTCGCTCCAGTCCGCTCCGCTACCGTGCCACATTCGTTGCTGCGGTCCTTGCTGTGGTTTGGCTGCTTTTGCTGGCCACTGACTCCTCGCTGTTTCGCAGGCCCGAGGTGAACAACGAATT
The DNA here is from genome assembly GCA_046074645.1 of Planctomycetaceae bacterium. Classification (GTDB taxonomy): domain Bacteria; phylum Planctomycetota; class Planctomycetia; order Planctomycetales; family Planctomycetaceae; genus SXXK01. Next base: position 13,485 of record JBJTOP010000032.1, read on the forward strand.
ACAATTAGCCGCGGCCGAGCCGGCGGCCGTGGCCGATCCAGCGGAACCTGCCGCGGCAGCCACCGCGCCAACCCCCAACCCCGAAGGCAGCCTCGAAGCCCCACGGGCGGAACCGACCGAGCCACCAATGGCGGAAGTTCAGCCCGAGCAGCCAGTGGCAGCGGCTGCGGATTCACAAAACCAGACGAAACCACCTGTCGAGGCGGCCACACCCGCCCCCGCCCCCGCTGACGCCCCCGCCGAAGTTGAAAACGTCCTGCCTCCCGGCCCCAAAAGTCTCTACCTGCAGGCTGAAAACCGGATTGTGATGGTGGCGGATGACAAACGTGGCCAGTGGACAAATCTGCTGCAGATTCGCGGCGGTGACGCCGTGGTGCCTGCACTCAACGCCGTCAACTGTCGACCGCTCCTTGGCAACAACTGGTTCGGCGTGCCGGCAACATTTGAGCTGGGTCTTCGAGCCGCGGGCCAGGCCTGGCAGGCAAAAACTGTGGGGGCAGGAGTGTTTCGATTTCCCGAAAGCCCGGCAGAGCTGCAGATTCTGGCCGGCCAGCTCATCCTCACGGCCGACGCAGAACAGGCGTGGCCGGAGGGCAAGCCTCCGTTGCTGTCGCTGCAAACCGGAACTGAACAGGTTGCGATTACACTGCTGTCTGAGCAGGCCCGCGTGGCGGTGGAAGTACGTCCGACGGCAACGCCACTCTCAACGGTCAACGCTGCTGATGTCCCACCAGCGGAGAATGACGACGCGAACCCGGCCAGCAGTTTCTTTCTGCCGGTTGAATCAGACCTCAGCGTTCGTGTCACGCTTCTCGAAGGATCGGCGCAGGTGATTGCACCACGGTCTGCCGAGCCAGTGAATCTGAACGCATCCGAGGCGATCTCATGGCGCATCGTTGGGGGAAAGGAAAGTTCGGGTGTCGAACGCAGCACTCTGGCACCTGCCACCATTCCGGCATGGATGCTGCGATCAAATGCTGATCCGATTCCCGAAATCGAGGCTGTGCACAAGCGAGTCCTCGACGCCCTCTCAGCGCCCGGGGTGCCGGGAGAACTCGTACAACCACTGCTGACCGACCGAAATCCGCAGGTGGGACTCGTTGCTGCTGACGTTCTGTGCCTGACGGCCGACACCGGATTGTTACTCGCCGGGCTCTTCGAAGGATTGGATGAGTCGGTTCATCGCAGAATCATCGATGGACTGCGAGCGGCGGTCGCGGCGTCGGTTCCGGCCAGAACGGCGGTTGCGGCCTCTCTCGAAACGCGGCTGTCGATGGCAGATGCGGTGTTTGCGATGCAACTGATCAGTGGACTGAACGAAACAACAGCCCGGGATCGACTCATCACCACTCGAATGCTTCAATACCTTCAGGGCGATTCACTCGCACTCAGGACACTGGCAATCTACGAAATGGAACGACTGACAGGCGGGCGCCAGAATTACTTTCCAAACTCAGACGCGTCCCGCAGGCGGGATGCCGTCAACCGCTGGCAAAAGGCCATCGACAGGAACGGGGGAACCCTGTTGCCCTGATCCGGTTCAGGGGCTGTCAGCGAATGTCAGCCACCAAGGATTTCCCTGCGGTGGCTGACATAGTCCCAGACGACGCAGCGATCAAGATCCTTGCCGGCCGTAAAGAACACCCGGCCTCCCGTACTCTCTGCCAGCCGGTGAGCAAACTGCACGTCCTCGCGAGTCTGCGACCAGCCGGGCAGAAGGAACAGATTGATCGTGATTCCATCCCTGCTGCAAAGTCGCCCCTCGCGAAGCGTCGCCTCCTCCGTCCGCGGATCCGGCGGATAGAGCATGTAGAGCAGACTGCCTTCAAAGTGAGCCGTCGGGAGGCCGTCAGTGATCAGCACAATCTGGCGATTGGGCGAATCCTGCAGGGTGAGAAACTGACGGGCCATCTGCAGGCCGTGCTGGATGTTTGTGAAGTGCGGTGGAATGTGCATTTCCGTGACATCTTCACGACTCATGTCGGCCCGCAGTCGGACCACGGGGTTGGTGATCGTGGGTATTCTTGGCATGAGCGATACCAGTTCGCCCGGCTGCACCGGTTTGGCGAACGTGTGCAGTTCAATAAACCGCAGAAAGTCGCCAGGGAATTCTGATGTGATCAGACCGTTGAGTGCCAGAGCCATCCGCTTGACGTTGACGTATTGCCCGTCGTAACGCATGGAACCGCTCATGTCCATCAGCACCACAGTGGCACAGCGAGGATTGTTGCGAGTGCGATGCACTTCCATGTCGCGAGCCTGCATTCGCAGTGGTCGCTGAGTCCCCTGACGCAGCATGGCGTTGATCAGCGTCGCAGGAATATCCAGTTGCGAAACCGGATCTCCAAATTCCCAGGGGCGCGTCTGCTGCAGCTCCACAGAGCCCTCGCCGATAACGCCCTGCTGATGTCTTCCGGAACGGCTGGCAGCAAGGTCACTGAAAATCCGACTGAGCAGTTTTGACTGGAACAGCCGATAGGCTTTGGGCGTCAGCTGGAAGGCGCCTTTGCCGTCTCCCAGCCCTTCACGTTCCAGCAGCCTGCGGAGGTGGTCAGCGACCTGTTCCTGAAACTTGCGAAGATCTTCCACGGCCTGTGGATCAGCAAACTGGCTGAGGTCTTCCAGATCGATCACGGCCAGCTGCGCGTTTTTGCGGGCATCTTCGAGCTGCTTCAGAAGTTCGTCGATTTTTTTGAGTTCCGCGTAGATTTCGACGGCTTCATCCGGCGACATGGCCTTTCGGCCAGTGAATTCGTAGCTGGAGGCCAGCATGTCAACCAGGTACTTGCGACCAAGCACATCGATCAGTCCGGTGAGTCTGGCGGCAAAGTCAGGGGCCGTTCTTTCCGCTCGGTACCAGAGGTTTTCAAGAGCGTAGATCTGCTGGCTTTTGAGGGCGTTCCAGAAGGGTTTGGAAAACTGACCGGGCGGCCGAGCCTCGCGGGCTGCATCGGCTACTCGACGATCAGCCTTTTTGCGAACCGTCTCCGTTTCCCACGTGCTGAGAATCTTCTCCCGGCGTTCCCTGAGCATGCGAATGAGTGAATCAAGGCTGGGACCAAGCCCCGCGAACTGGCCCGGATCCAGACGTATGGCCCTTGCCAGTTCCTCTTCGCTGAGCTCCCGCATCGAGCCCCATTCGAGCAGATGTTCGAAGACCGGCGAGACAAGGTCAGGAGCGGCAGCGGACGGTGGCGGAATGGTGGCTGGGTCGTACTGCTGGTAGGTATGAATGATTCCGCCGGAATGTTTTGGCGGAGAAGCGGGAGAATCCATGGGGAGAGCCCTGAGATGCCGCGTGGGCAGAAAAGCCGGGCTGATAACCACAGCACGGACGAGAATGTCCGGACTCAACCGCGAAAATCCGGGATGTTTGCGAGGTCGGTGAACGAACGACTGTATTATAGGCACGCACGGCTGCCGGATTGAAACCAGCAGAAGAATTCAGAAAACCACGCGACTTGCTCACATCATCGACTCAGATCGTCGGCAACCGGAGAATTCAGATGACGCTGTATCAACCTGTGCTGTGCGCCTTCGAAAGTCGACGGGCCACCGAAATCAGCTCACTGATCGAACGTCACTCTGCCGTTCCCCTGTCGGCCCCGTCAATGCGGGAAATTCCAATCTCCCGGAACCCCGCTGCCTCCGAGGCCATTCAACAGCTCATCAACGGCAGATTCCGACACGTGATTCTGCTCACCGGAGTCGGCACCGAGGCGCTGCTGGAACTCGCCCGCACTGAAGGACTCGAACAACAGCTCCTGCAGGCACTCAGCCATTGCTCACTCATCATTCGCGGCCCCAAACCCGCTGCTGTACTCGCCCGACTCGGCCTCAGGTATGCCGTGCGAGCACCCGAGCCAAATACGTGGCGCGAGCTGCTGCAGGCCATCGATGATTCCGGAATCTCACTCGATGGTCAACCAGTGGCCGTTCAGGAATACGGAGTCCCCAATCCCCAGCTCTATGCTGCACTCGAACAACGCGGCGCGATCGTGTTTCCCGTCCCCGTGTATCGCTGGGCCCTGCCCGATGATCCACAGCCGCTGATTCACGCACTTCAGGAAATTGCCGCTCAACGCGTCCACGCAGTGCTGTTCACCAGCGCAGGGCAGATCCCAAATGTTCTGCAGATCGCTCGCCAGGCAGGACTTGAGGAGGCCCTGCGAAACGCAGCACTCACCAATCTCAAAGTCACCTCCATCGGCCCCGCCTGCAGCGAAGCACTCAAAGATGCCCGACTGCCAGTCCACGGTGAAGCCAGCCCGCCTAAGATGGGGCAACTTGTCAGACTGGCTGTCGAACTCTGTCGCGGTCCGGAGGCCGCAAACGGGCTAGTTTCCGAGTGATGACAGGAAGCCAGCCATCTCGCCGGCCGCATGGCTGTTGTGCTGCTGCTGAGCCACCGCGATTCCCGCGACGAAGACCGAGCGCGCTTCCTCCACCCGACCCTCCCGCATCAGCAACTGGCCTGCCATCAGAAATGCAGGCACGTATGCCGCCGAGGACTGCATCAGCTGCGTGAAATGCCCGAGTGCCTCTTCTGTCTGCCCACCGTTGCCAAGCTCCATCGCCAGCATGTAGCGCGCAAGCTGATCCCCAGGCGATGATTCGAGCATTTTTTCAAGCTTTTCCCGACGGCTGGGCATCACTCACTCCCGCACACTGCTCAGCCGGACGAAACATCAATGCGACGCGGCTTTGATCGAGCAGCCCGCGGCAGCTCGACTCGCAACACACCATTGTTCAGCTTCGCCTGAATCCGCTCATGGTCCACCTCGTCACTCAAAATAAACGATCGCAGAAAGTCACCGGTCTGGTACTCCTGATGCAGCACTCGAACCGCCACACCAACCGGCTGCTGCACACGACCATACAACGTCAAACGCTTGTCCTGAACCTGAAGATCCAGACCGTCCGCCGTGACACCGGGAAGGTCCGCGTACAGCACCAGACCGTCCGCGGTTTCGTAAATGTCAATGGGCGGAGTGAAAAGCAGACGGGGCTCAGCATCCGCCGACACAGCAACTGCGGGTGTTCCCGCGGCAGACTGAATCGCTGAGGGCAGCAGCTTTTCGGAAGGCACAAGGCTCGCACCTTCCCCCGATAACGCGTTCTCGCTGGACATAAGCTACCAACCTTTCACGGCCCTTCGTTCACTGTGATCTGACGAGAAACCAGCGATGCGGCCTTGGGAAGAGTAATTCTGAGAATGCCGGCCGTGTAGTCCGCTTTCATACCGTCCTCGTTCACCCGATCAGGCAGTTCGATCTTACGCTGCCACTGACCATGATGCCGCTCCTGACGACGGAAAGAATCCTCCCTCGCTTCCTCCGGTGGTTGACGCACCCCTCGGATCGTCAGGTACCTGGAATCCGTCGTCACTTCAATCTGCCCCGGAGTCACACCGGGGATCTCTGCTGTGATGACGTAGCAATCCTCCAGCTCGATGACATTCAACTGCGGGAAACGACGCCCTGAACGAACTCCGTGGAACGCCAGCTGCATCCCCTGCAGCATCCGATCCAACTGCCGCTCGAAATCGCCAAACGGGTCCCACGCCTGTCCAAAGCGAAAAATTGGCATCCCCCCGTCTCCCCAGCTGAACTGATCCCAATCGCCCCCAGCCGGCCCTGAACGCCCCCGACCGGCACGCCACAGCCAGGACCCACAGGCAACGCTCACCTGCCATTTTCTCCCAGAATGCATCACACAGCAATAAACATGCCGAAAACACGCGACCGCTGTTTTTTTTGCCAGGCTCTCGCGAATGCTTGTAAGTCGTTTTCAGAAAACAACTTCCGTGTTGCATTTTGACAGCAGCCAGCAGACCGGAGCGGGGCGACTCCCCATCAAATTAACTTCCCAACAACCAAACTGGCAGCATTCGTCAGCCCAGGCCGCCAGCCGAGCAACTTGAGCTCATTCTCCGAATTCCCATCAGCCACGCACCAATCCAGCCACCACACCCCGCCGTGCCCGCAAAATCGCTACACGTGGTTTTTTCCCATATTCTCTCATGTTTCCTGAAGTGAACTTTCCCTCCGATCCGGCAGATCTCCCGGAACCCCGATTTCAGGTGCAATACTCAGACTGTCATCCTACCGAGCGGAGGAGCCTCCGGGCCGCCCGGTTTCAGCACTTTGTTTATCAGCAGGAGGTGTGCTCATGCGGTACGCAGAAAAAGGACAGCCCATGCCGGATACCACGATCGAATTCACAGACCGCGAACGCAGGCGGCTCATCCGCAAACGTCGCACAGCCGAAGCCCTGAAGTCGGCGCGAATCCAGTTTAACGATTCCACGTCCGCTCCTTCCCCCCCAGCCTCAACCCCCGAAATTCGCTGCGACGAAGGTTCAGAAACACGGGAAATTATCGAGCGACGCCGCCATGATCGACGCCGACAAATTGACCCCACCACCTGCGAACGTGACTACTCCTCTCCCGAGGTTGAATTCATGCGCGCGATGGACGACTATAAACGCCGCAGCGGCCGCCCGTTCCCCACATGGAGCGAAGTCCTTGAAGTTGTCATGAGCCTCGGCTATCGCAAAGTCGCCGAACCGACCACCATGGCCTGGAGAACCCAAGGGGACTCTTCCAGGGACGAACAGCCCCGCTCCTCTTAATCAGGCAGCTGACAACCTGCGTTAAGACCTTCACCGCAGGACATGGCCGACTGGCGTCGGCCGTGTCCCGCTGATCGCCTCGCAACCCCCCGCGATCACGTGAGCGGAATTGGCCAGTTCCAGCCGGCAGAAAAGCCGCCATCCACGTAGAGCGTCTGGCCCGTCATGAAGGCGGATGCCGGTGATGCCAGAAAAACGGCCGTCCCCACCATGTCTCCGGGTTGCCCCAGTCGCCCAAGCGGCGCGTTCTGTGAGTTCCACGCCTGCATCCCGGTGTCAGACCAGAGTTTCCGAGTCAGGTCAGTCAAAATAAAGCCTGGAGCCAGACTGTTCACGCGAATCCCATGCCGGCCCCATTCAAGTGCCAGGCCCCGCGTCATTCCCTGCATGCCAAACTTGCTGATGGCATACGGGAGCACACCTCGGAGCGGCATCCATGTGTTCAGTGATTCCACGTTGATCAACACGCCCGACTTCTGTTCGATCATCTGCCGTCCGACAGCCTGAGCCATCAGAAACGCGCCCCGCAGATTGGTGTCCAGAATAAAGTCGTAGTCTTCGACAGTGACTGTCTCGGCCCGCTTGCGACGGTTCACACCAGCGACGTTGATGAGCGTGTCGATGCGGCTGTGAGTACCCAGCACGGCAGCAACCGTATCCGCTATCTGCTCTTCCCGACTGACGTCGCACACAAGCCCGGTCACCTGCAGGTTCGCAGCCTGCATTTCAGCCACAGCCGCCTCAACCGACTGCTGGCTCTGACTGCAGATCACCACTGTTGCCCCGCGAGCAGCAAAGCCCTCAGCAATGGCGCGGCCAATCCCGCGACTGCCGCCAGTGACAAGGACAATCTGTCCGGTGACGGAGAATAGTGAGTCGTGCGACTGAGTCATCGAGCAGCTCCTGGCGGACTACTTTTCGCAACCGGATGAACCCGAGCCGGATGACCCCGAACCGGCAGCCGGCTTTGATGTTTTGTCCGCTCCGCCCGACGAGGTCCCGGAGTCGGAAGCCTTCTTCGCGGCTTCTTCGCCCTTCTTCCATGAATCACTGCGGTAGTCTGTCTGATAGAAGCCGGAACCGCGGAAGATAATCCCGCCACCTGCGCTGATCACACGCTCTGCCTTGAGCTTCCTGCAGGTGGGACACTTACGGGTCGGCGCGGCCTTGATGGACTGAAATTCGTCCCATTTGTGACCGCAGGCATTGCAGCGATATTCATACGTTGGCATGGTTTCACCGTCGGTTTCAGGGACTTGCTGGTGGAGCTGAAGAAACGATCACTCGCGCGGGCCGCACAACCCGGTCATGCAGACGATAGCCCATTTCAACAACCTGAATCACCGTCATCGGCGGATGATCAGCAGATGGCACCTGCGTCAGAGCTTCATGGAGATTCGGGTCGAAAGGCTGCCCCAGTGCATCGATCGGTTCAGCCGCATGCCCCCTGAGAATGTCACGGAACTGCTGGGCAACCATGCGAATGCCGCTGAGCAGTGCCTGAGGATCCGCGGTCTGCTCACCCGTGCCAATGGCCCGATTCAGTCCGTCGAGTGCAGGGAGCAGGTCGCGGAGCAGACGCAGAGATTCGAATCTCCGCGAATCCTCAAGTTCCCGCTGCGCTCTTCGACGGATGTTTTCCATGTCTGCGAGCGTTCGCACGAGACGAGACTGAAGGTCGTCCAGCTTTGCCTGGAGCAGTGCTGTTTCCACAGACTGTGCAGCCGCAGCGGCCGCAGCCGGATCGTGCTCTGCTGCGGCAGCGGCAGCATCCGCGGCTGCGGCTGCCGCGTCCACTGCTCCGGCAGGAGCAGCGTTTTGCGGATTCGAAGAAGTCATAATTCAACCTTTGGTTATTCTTCAGTTGCAGTATCACCAGAGAAGAACGCCTTCACCTGATCAATGAAGGACTTTCTCTGGGGCATTACGTTTTTATGGTCCAGCTCGGCAAGCTTTCGCAGGAGATCTTCCTGTTCAGATGTCAGCTTTCGCGGCACTTCAACCTGGATTCGTACCACCAGATCGCCCACCCGTGTCGATCTTCCGCTGGGGTCCGGCATTCCAAACCCCCGAAGACGCGCTGACTCCCCGGGCTGTGTACCCGGACGGATCCTGAGCGACTCTCGGCCACGCAGAGTCGGAATCTCGATCTCCGCTCCCAGAGCCGCCTGCGCAAATGTAATTGGAAGTGTGAACAACAAATCCTGGTTGTCGCGGTCGAAGAGCGGATGCTGACGGACTTCAATATCAACGTACAGATCGCCCCTGCTGCCACCGTTGGGCCCAGCTTCACCCTCGCCCCGCAAACACAGCTGCATCCCAGTGTCGATACCCGCCGGTACCGTCACGTTGCGGACCACCTCCCGGCGACGACGGCCCTGGCCGCTGCAGTCCTGACAGGCGTCACGAACGACAGTGCCTCGCCCCCGACAGGCCGGACACGCAGTCTGCATCCGAAAGAAACCCTGCTGCTGCACCACCTGACCGTGACCCTTGCAGGTGCCACACTTCATGGGTGAAGTGCCAGGACGACAGCCGGATCCCTGACAGCTTTCGCAGGGTTCCAGTCTGGCGATCCTGATATCCCGACGGCAACCATTAAAGGCTTCCGGAAGATCGACCGTCAGCGACATCCGAATATCACCGCCACGCCCCTGCGACCGACCGCCGCGAGCTGAAGACTGAAATCCAAAGCCCTCGAACAGATCTCCGAAAGCGCTGAAAATGTCGCCAATGTCCTGAAAACCAGCACCGCCACCACCAGCACCCTTGACACCTGCGTGCCCGTACTGGTCGTACCGGGCTCGTTTCTGAGCGTCGTTGAGCACCTCGAAAGCCTCGGAAGCCTCCTTGAATCGAGCCACCGCTTCGGCATCTCCGGGATTGCGGTCCGGATGGTACTTGCCGGCCAGCTTCCGGTAGGCTTTTTTCAGCTCCTCCGGGGTCGCCGAGCGGTCGACGCCGAGAACTTCGTAGTAGTCGCG
>JBJTOP010000033.1:0-14768 GCA_046074645.1 Planctomycetaceae bacterium
GCTTTATACGGCCGAGACCTGGATCAGAGGTCTGCAGGAGGGCCAAAGTTACGACAAGCTGCGGCCGTCGATCAGCATTTGCGTGCTCGCGGGAGCTTTGATTAAAGACCCCGCGCAGCTGCATCTGGATTTCCGGCTCCGTGAGAAAACTTTGCATCTGACACTGACAGACCATCTGCAAATCCACTTTTTGCAGCTAAATCATCTTCAGGTCACTGCCGACACGTTGTATAATGCGTCGCCGGTCGAACGCTGGTGCTGGTTTCTGCGTCATGCTCAGGAACTGACCACCGAGCAATTGAACCTGTTACTGCCAGACAAGGAATTCACCGAAGCCACCAAAGTCCTCGATATGATTGCTAAAACCCCCGAACAACTGCTGGAATACAATGCTCGCCTGAAAGCTCAGCGCGACGAAGAGGCTCGGATCATTTTCGGCCGGCAGCAGGGACTGGAAATCGGCGAGGCCCGTGGGATCGAAATCGGCGAGGCGCGTGGTATCGAAATTGGCGAGGCCCGTGGAGAGGCCCGCGGAGAGGCCCGCGGTATTCGCAAAGGAATGCTGCAGGGACAAATCGTGCAGTTACAGCAACTGCTGCGACTGCCCGTCAGCACTGACGAACAATTCACCACCTGTGATCTGGATCAACTGGACCAGATGCTGGCGCAGCTGCAGCAACAGTTCAATCACCGCGACGCCTGATTCCATTCCGCAACCCGTTCGTTCCCCCACCCCGCAAGCCAGCGCCCCATAATGTCCAGCCGCTGCGCTCGTCACACGGGACTCAGACGCTGGTCTGTTGAGAGATCCTGAGAAAACGAACAGGGAAGGCAATCGAGGTGCGATGCAGCGGAGGTGCGCATGCTGTCGAGGGCGTTTGTGGGGCGTTGGCAGGGGCCTTTTGCCCGCAGGCTGCCGCCATGCGGCTGGGATTGCGTTTGGAATCAGCGGTTGGGCGGAAGCCCCCGGCTGTGTTTAGCACCGAAGGTGCGCGCGCTGGCGAGGGGGTGGGACACGGCCCTGAGGTGCATGGCACGTGCAGCGCGGCCTGATTGACATCGACCGCATGCAGGGGGCGACGGACTGGAAGTCCGTCGTACTGCTGCGGCGCTCCTTTGGGGGTGTTTGGCGGTCAGGATGAGCGTAGAGGGGCGCTGTGGATGATTTTTCCACCGTGGCGTCCTGGGCCAGGTCCGAGGCGAATTTCCCATTGGGCGTGTTGCAGGAGTCGTGGATCATGGTCGATGACGACGATGGAGTGGCCGGTTTGCAGCAGGAACCGGAGGCATTCCACGAGGCGATCGACGTCGGCGGGGTGGAGTCCGCAGGAGGGTTCATCGAGAACGAAGAGGGTTCGGCCGGAGCGGGTCAGGCGGGGGGTAGAACTGCTTGAGACGGGATCAAGGTCGCAGGGAACACCTGCGAGGATGGCAGCGATTCTGAGTCGCTGGGCTTCACCGCCGGACACGGTGCTCAGGGGTTGCCCCAGTGGCAGATAGGCGAGTCCGGCCTGTTTCATGGCGTTGAGTCGGTGCTGGATTCGGTATTGTCCATGGAAGAAGCGAAACGCGTCGTCGCAGGTCATCTGGAGAATCTCATGTACGCCACGGTCGCGGTAGCGAATTTCGAGGATTTCGGGGAGGAATCTGTGGCCGCCACAGGTGCTGCAGGGGGTATCGATATCGGCCAGAAACTGCATGGGCACTGTGACTTGTCCGCGGCCTTCACAAACCGGGCAGCGGCCGCCTTTGGCGGCGTTGAAACTGAACATGGCGGCAGTGTAGTTGCGACGACGTGCTTCGTGGGTTTCAGCCAGCAGTCGACGGATATCCGACCAGACCCCAAGCCACGTCGCCGGAATGCTTCTCAGGCTGCGTTTGAGCGGTTGTTGATCCAGCAGAAGGACACCTTCGAGGTGTTCATATCCAGCGAGCGTTTTCACCGTGCCGGCCGCCTGGCTGCTGGATTCAGGAGGTTCGGGCAGTCGCAGTTGTTTTCTGAGTGCGGGTACGAGTGTCTCGACAAGAAGTGAACTCTTGCCGCTGCCGCTCACACCGGTGACTGCGCAGAGCACTCCCAGTGGAATCTCAACATCGATCTGCTGCAGATTGTGGCAGGAGACGCCGGTGAGTCGCAGCCAGTGTTCAGGTGAGGATTCGTCTGTGGGCCGGTTGTTCGCAGCAGTTTCGGCCCTGGCGATTGATGTTTGGTTGCGGAGTGCCAGTCCCGTGCTGGTGTCAGCATTGAGCAGATCTGTGGGCGGACCTGAGAAAACGATGCGGCCTCCCTCGGCGCCGGCACCTGGCCCCAATTCGACCACGTGATCTGCGGCGAGGACGACTGCGAGATCGTGTTCGACGACGACGACGGTGTTGCCGGTCTGCTGCAGGCGGCGCAGGATCTGAAGGATCAGTCGCGTGTCATTGTTGTGCAGTCCCTGCGTGGGTTCATCGAGAACGTAGAGGGTGCCGGTGAGTCCGGAGCCCAGCACGGCAGCGAGCAGAGTGCGGCGGGCTTCACCTCCGGAAAGACTGTCCATGCTGCGTTCAAGTGACAGGTAGCCAAGTCCGATGTCGAGCATCAGCTGGAGCCGGCGACGAATCAGGCTGGCAGCGGGTGTGAGCGCTGTGAGCAGTTGCGGATCGGTGGAGGCAAGCTGATGTTCGAGCCATGCGGAGAAGTCGAGCAGCTCCATGCGGCAGACGTCCGGAAGCGAACGCCCATTCCAGCGGACGGCGGCGGCGGCATTGCTGAGCCGCGAGCCGGCACAGGTTTGACACTTGCCCAACGGAGCAGTGGTCAGCGGCCGCCTGCCACGTGCTCGCCCGCTCAATTCCTGCCGGCCTTCTCCTGTGCCTCGACAATTGCTGCAGGCACCAAGGGGCGACGTGAAGCTCAGGCATTCCGGCTGCAGGGGGTGGAATGCAGTGCCGCAGCTGTTGCAGCGACGAATGCTGGAGAGTGTTCGAGTCCACCATGCGGCACCGTCCACGAGCGTCATGGCCCCGGCCCCGATCCCGTGCGGAACATCAGCATCGGGCACTGCTTCCACAAGAATTCGGCACTGGTCGGAAAATGCAAATGCTGTGGAAAGAGCTTCTGCGATGCGGCCCAGCTGACTGTCTTCCGCTCGAAGCCGATCCACAATCACCAGCGAATGCTCAGGAGTTTCGAATTTGACGAGGTCTTCCAGACGACGCAGCTGGCCGGCATCGATGGCGCGGGTGAGTCCCGTGGCGAGCCACATCGAGGGTGAGTCTGGGCCGTCGGCACTGCCCGCAGCCGGGACTCCAACGAGCAACCGCTGACCACGGAAGTCGCGAAGGATGGCCATGGCCCCTGATTCCGGGTCAGCAGATTCAACGATCAGACCGCATGTCGGGCAGGACTGGTTCCCGCAGGCGGCAAAGAGCGTTCGCAGGGCATCCAGAATTTCTGTGCGCGTTCCCACGGTGCTGCGGGGACCTCCACCGGACGCCTGCTGATGAATGGCCACTGCAGGCGGGAGCCCTGTGATGCGATCAGCAGCCGGGCGTTCGAGTCGATCCAGAAACTGGCGCGCCGATGTGGAGAACGTCTCGACATACCGCCGCTGTCCTTCCGCGTAAAGCGTGTCAAACGCCAGACTGCTTTTGCCGGAGCCGCTTAACCCGCAGAGCACTGTGATGGCTTTGTGGGGAATCTGCAGAGTGAGATTCTGCAGATTGTTGACGCGAACGCCTTCAAGGACAATTTGGGACGACATTGGGATCGGGGGCCTGCTGCGGTGTTGTGAAACGGCTGAGGGAAAGCTATCAGATTTCCGGCATCAGCAGCAAACAACATCGACAGATCGGCCCCCGCAGAGTAAGCCGCGCGAATGTCATCGCGCTCTTGTGAGTTCACAAGTCAGTGAGGTGGCTATTCAGCGTCGGGACGTCGAGGACGCTCGGGGGCCGGTTCACCAGCGCCACCGCGACCACCGCGACCTTCAGGACCACCAGGACCACCCGGGGCACCGGGACGACCAGGTTCGCCACCGCGGCCCCCACGTCCACCTCGTTCCATGCCAGGCTGCCCAGGACGGCCGGGCTGTCCGCCCATGCCCGGACGCGGACGCGACTGGGCGAATTTGATGAGTTCGGCGCGGTCCAGCTTACCGTCGCCGTCAACGTCGAATGCCATCGCATCGTCTGCGAAACGTTCCGGCGTCATCGGGCCACCGGGACCTTCCGGACCACCGGGAGGTCGGCCTGGGCCATCGGGGCCGGGACCTTCCGGGCCACCGGGAGGTCGGCCTGGCCCATCGGGGCCGGGACCGCCAGGAGGCCGGCCTTCGCCATCCGGAGGACCAGGTGGCCGCCCTTCCGGTCCGCCTGGTGGCCGACCACGACCACCGGGAGGCCGACCTTCTTCACCATCCGGAGGGCCTGGTGGGCGACCTTCTGGCCCCCGTGGTCCCTCAGGTCCTTCAGGTCCTCGCGGCGGCGGGCCCGGCGGGCGCAGTTCTTCCTGTGTGAGTCGACCGTCGCTGTTGCCATCGAGCTTTTTCAGGGCATCTGCGGCGCTGGCGATTTCCTCTGCAGAGATTTCGCCGTTGCGATCGGCATCGAGCGCTTCCATGAGCGGGTTTGGAAAAGGACGCCGACCGCGACCTTCCCCTGGGCCACCCGGGCCACCGGGCCCACGGCCCTCCTGAGGACCACCGTCCGGCGGGCCCGGCGGGCGGCCTTCGTCTCCGGGGGGCTGAGCGGCCGCGACGGCCAGTCCGAGCACTGCGGGAACAGCCGCGGACAACATCCAGCGTTTCATTTTCATTGCTGTACCTTTCTTAAAAGCCAAACAACCGGGAAATCAAATCGAGACACTGACGGAAAACGGAAAACTGTCAACTGAAAACCAAGAACAGAATTTACTTGACTTTCGAATACTACTTGCAACTACTCATCACCTTCAACCGTGACTCGAAAGGCCTCATTCAACTTAAACACCTGTCGTCGCCCTGCGGTGCTGAATTCGATGTGACAATCCAGAAGTATTCCTGCTGGAGCATCCTCGGGGATGGAGACGGTAACCTGAACTTCATTGCCGTTTCGCGAGATGGATGCTGCTTCGAACGGACCGATCTGGACCCAGTCGGGAGCGGCATCGGGGAGCGGCGCGCGAGTCGCTTTCGCGGGGTCCAGTATCAAAGTGAGCTGATGCTTCTGGCCTCTGAGAGCGCTGCCGGGCAGTACGCCTGTGATGACTTTAGGCTGTCGACTTTCGCCGGAGCTATTGTCTTCGATGGCTCCTTCGGCGAGAGCACCGCGCTGACGGAGATTGGAGCGTTCGACAAGTCCTCGATAGCCACCCAGAACATAAGGAAACCGTCCTGGCGTGACGTGATAGTGGTAGCCGCGCTGGGTGTCGGAATGACCATTACAGACATCGAGCGATTCTGTTCCGGTGACATCCTTCGCCATCACACCGGTTGACTCCCATGGTCCGTACACAGGAAATCCGTCGAACGCGAAACCGATCACCGGTGAATGCTGTTTGCCATCATCCCGAAACGGCGATTTCACGCAGGCTGGATATTTATGGTAGTGGTAGACGCCTGTCTGCTGAGGATGACCGCAGCAGGAATCGAGCCAGACTTCTGAGTAGCCGGCCACCGCATTCATCCCTCCCTGTTCAAACGGGTTGAAGAATACGACGCCATTGAGTGCCATGCCGATGGGGCCCATGGGCAGTCGCGTGATCACATCGCTGCGGCGGGGTTGCAGTGGAAAGCGGAAACGGAAGTTCTGCACGGCAATCGAATTGGGGTTGCCGGAATTCGGGAAGATCGCCGTGGGATGATTGGGATAGCCCTGACTATCGATGATCAGATGAGTTTCGTCATGGCTGAGTCTGAGGTTGGCAATTCCGTCCCTGTTCGAATCGCGCTGGTGCCACGAAAACAGGTCCACCATACGTTCAGCGTCCTGATACAGATAGACGGGTGGCGAGCTGCTGGTGACGAACCAGTTGCCACCGATGGCTTTGGCATCAGCGACGGTCGGTTCATCGACGACCTTCGCTGCAGTTGCGGGTGTAGTTTCGGGCACCGGCATTGTTTCGTCGGCGAAAAGCGATTGACCGGCGATACTGGGCAGAGTCACCGGAAGCAGCAGGAGTGCAGCAGTGATGCAGGCATTTCGAGGCAAGGAACGCACGATACCGGATCCTTTCATGAGTCAACTTGCTGACGATCTGAACTGCTTTGTCGGGCCTGACCTTCAGGCAGGATAATCGGACGGGGGCTGGCCGAGGCTGGTGCGGCGTCAGCCAGTGGCAGGATGACGGTCATTGTTGTTCCGCGACCTGGTACTGATTCGCATTGAATTTGTCCGCCGTGGGCTTCTGCGAGACTTTGGCAGATGGCCAGTCCGAGCCCGCTTCCGCCGGTGCGACGACTTCTGGCCGTATCCACTCGATAAAAGCGATCAAACACTCGGGGCAGATGCTCAGCGGGGATGCCACAGCCGGTATCCCGGACGATCAGCTGAGCATTGTCGGCCATAGAGAGCAGCTGGATTGAAACTCGTCCGCCGGGTGGTGTGTGCTGCAGGGCATTGTCAAGCAGATTCAGTGGGATTTGTCGGAGGAAGCCTGGAGCAGCGGCGATGGGCAATGGGTGTTCCGGGGTTTCGCAGTCGAGTTCGATGTGGGCGGCTGTGAAGCGATCCTGCAGTGTTGTCGTGGCTTCTTCGACGATGCATCGCAGGTCGAAATTCTCGGCAGGCTGAGGAGGTCTGCCGGAATCACTGCGAGCCAAAAGCAGCAGATTGTCGGTGAGACAGCGCATGCGGTCTGCGGATTTGAGGCAGGTTTCGAGAGCGGAGCGATATTCGTCGGGGGATCGGGGTTGCAGAAGCGCGAGTTCAGCCTGTGACTGGATGACGGCGAGTGGTGTTCTGAGTTCATGGGAGGCGTCTGCGGTGAACTGGCTGAGTCTGCGGAAGGACAGTTCGAGGCGGGCGAAGGCACTGTTAAGTACTTTTGCAAGCGGTACGAGTTCCTGATCGAGCAGTTGCGGTTCGATGCGGCGGTGCAGCTGAGCTGCGGAAATTTCGCGGGCCGTTTCGGCAATGACGGCGAGCGGGCGGACCATGCGTGCGGAGACCCAGTGACCGCCGACGAGGCTGATGACGAGGGCGAGAGTGCCGAGGAGGCCGATGGAGACACCGAAAAGTCGCAGTTCGGCGAGGTCTTCTGTGAGCGGTCGATCGACGAGAATCAGCAAGAGACCAGCTCGACGGATCACCTGCACAGCGGAAGCGCTTCGGCGAATTTCGAGCGGTGGGCCGGGGGCGGGTCGAGGCTGACTGATGAATGCGGAGGCAGCTGAACCGCCGACGATGGGTTCAGGGGAATTGGGGTGCCACACGACATAGTTCAGTCGATCTGCCGGGGGACGCGGGGGGAGTGGTTGTTCAGATTCTGGTGCAGGCTGGGGTGGCACATCACCCAGAAGCGAACCTGGGAGAAGCGGTCTAGGAGGCATGGGTGGAGGGCCTCGACGGGATTCCGGGGGGCCGGATCTGGCGGGACCGCTGTGGAGTGGTGTTTCGGGGAGTGTTGGCGGAGCATCAGTGCGACGTGCCCCGCCCCCTTCGCCAGGATGCGTCAGATCACCGCGTGCGCGCGGAGGTCGGCCGCCGGGGCCGCCGGGGCCACCGGGAAAGCCGGGGCCGCCGGGCTGCGAACGTGGCGGACGCAGGCTGACTGCGAGGTACTCAGCAGCGGCCACGGCCTGCCGTTCCGAGCGTTCGCGCAGATCGCGATCGGCTCGCCAGTACACGAGGCTGCCGAAGAGCAGGAGTGTGAGAGTGAGTACGGAGCCGTACCAAAACTGGAGTCGCAGCTGCATGGATTTAATCATGGAGGATGTATCCCTGACCGCGACGTGTGGTGATGAAGTCTGCCCCCAGTTTGCGACGCAGATTGGAAATGTGGACATCAACCAGATTTGAAAGACTGTCCTCCGTCTCGTCAAACAGATGTTCGTAAATCTGTGTTCGGGTCACGACGTGTGAGCGGTGGAGAGCGAGCAGTTCGAGCAGGGCGTATTCGCGGGGGGTGAGGGGCAGCAGAGTGTCGTCGCGGGTCACCGTTTTCGTATTGAGGTCGATGCAGAGCTGGCGAATTCGGATGACTGAGGACGGCTGGCCTGCTGAGCGTCGAATGAGCGCCCGCAGACGGGCTCGAAGTTCCGCGAGATGAAACGGCTTGGTGAGATAATCATCGGCCCCTGCATCCAGGCCTTTGACTCGATCGGAGACTTCGTCGCGGGCCGTGAGTATGAGCACGGGTACGGCGTGAGTTTTTCTGAGCTGCTGCAGGAGTTCCCAGCCGGTGAGATGTGGCAGGAGCAGATCGAGAACGATGGCGTCGTAGGGCCAGGAGGTGGCTTTGTAGAGTCCTTCGCGACCGTCTGCGGCTTCATCGACGGCGTAACCATCCTCACGCAGCACCTGAGCGATGGTCCGCAGCAGATCCGGTTCATCTTCCACGACGAGTATTCGCATGGTGGTCTGGTAGAGTTGAGGGAGGGGATTTGGGAGATTCGGCAGAGATGGAAAAACGGCGATGGTGGAAGTCTATGCAAAGGAACCTGAAGAGAGCGTGAAGCGATACAAGAATTTCGATGCCGGCCGGGAACACAAAAACCCCCCTGTTTTACCTGCTCTGCGCAGTCCGAACGAGATTTCGTTTCGAATCTCCGGCCCAGCATGTTTGAATTGAATTCGCCGTGCTGAAAGAGTAATTTCCGCCGTGCGTTCTGTTACGGAGATTCTGTTTTTTCCGAAGGGTGGCGGGATTCATGCTCTTTAAGAGTCTGGGAGACCTGACAGCCAGACATGCGTGGCTCATCCTTGCAGCGTGGGTTGCAGTGGTGGTCGCCAGTATTTCTGCTGCGCCATCATGGGACTCGGTTGTCGAAAACGGCGAATTCGCATTCCTGCCACAGGATTCACCAAGTCGAGTGGCGAATGCGGCATTCCGCGATGCATTTCCCGGCGACCAGATGCGCAGCACTCTGGTTCTGGTGGCACGTCGCGAAAGTGGTGGCGAAGGGTTGCTCGACGACGACTTTGCCTGGCTTTCCGAACATGTGATTCCGGAGCTTCATCGCATGTCGGGTGTTCCGCGGGAGCGGGATGACGAGACCGCGTCCGGGGACGCGAGTACTGATGCGAACGCCGCAGCATCGACGACCGAGAACGCGACAGGCGGCGAAGCCGTTTCGGAAACTGCGAAGCAGGCCGCCCCTGACGCACCGGCCCGAAAAAACGCAACGAGGCAGCTTGTACAGGAGATCATGTCATTCGAAGATCGCAAGGTGGGTGATCTGTTAATCAGCGAAGACCGTCAGGCAACCTCGATCGTGCTTTCGATGACGACGGAATTTCTTGATCAGGCGAACCGACCGCTGGTGGACAGCGTGGAGAAATTCATCAGGGATCTGTCCCGGATTCCGTCCGGACAACCTGATTCGCTCCCGGCAGGTCTGGAAATTTCAATCAGCGGAAGTGCGACGTTCGGGCGTGACATGATGCTGGAATCGGCGAAGAGTGCAAAGTCAACGGAACACTGGACCGTGATTCTGGTCGTGGTGCTGTTGATTGGCATTTACCGCGCACCGATGCTGGCCTTTATTCCGCTGGCCACAGTAGCGGTGGCAACTGCGGTTTCCCGATCGCTCCTTGCGGTGGCTGCTCAGCATGGAATCATCAATCTTTTCAACGGGATTGAGACTTATGTGACAGTGCTGGTTTACGGAGCCGGGGTGGACTACTGTCTGTTTCTGATTGCACGTTACCGCGAAGAACTGGATGGTGGTCAGACGATTGAAGAGGCGATTTCGGGAACGATGGAGCGCATTGGGGCGGCGTTGACGGCCAGTGCCTGCACTGTGATGTGCGGCATTGGCATGATGTATTTTGCAGAATTCGGCAAGTTCAGCCAGGCTGGGATTGCCATTACATTCGGACTGGCCATCTGTCTGGTTGCCTCGCTGACGCTGACTCCGGCGATTCTTCGAATCTCCGGTCGCTGGGCATTCTGGCCTGCCCGAATTGCTCAGTCCCGCGACACGTTCCCGACGGGTAACAGTCTGTTTGTGCGACTGCAGAAAACTCAGCTTCTGAAGGCCGGCTGGAGCACCATGGGGCGGATGCTGGAGCAGCGTCCGTGGACCGCATTTCTCAGCAGTATCCTCCTGCTGTTGCCATTCTCGATTGCGGGCTTTGTGTGGTTTGGCAATTTGAGTTACGGGCTGTTGTCTGAGCTGCCTGAGACTTCCGCGAGCGTCTACGGTGCGGCCGCGGCCGCCAAGCATTTCCCGCCTGGCGAAGTCTCGCCCATTACCATCATGATCGAAGCTGAAGATCTCGATTTCAGCCTTGTTCGCGGTCAGTCATTCAACGCCGTCAGGGATCTCACCGATCGACTGCTGCGACAGAAGGACCAGCTGGGTCTGCACTCCGTAAGGTCGCTCTCACGACCCAAAGGGCGAGCGGAGCCGTCCACGACCAGCATCGCGGTTCGCTCTGCTCAGAAGCGTCACGCCCGCGACTACTTCGTGAGCCCCGGCAATCGCTCCATCACTCGCATCAGCCTGATCCCGAAGAATGACCCGTTCGCCCGCAGCAGCATTGCCGAATTTCGCACCCTCCGCAGCGAGCTCCCCAATCTGCTGCCCGATTCGCTCCGCAAAGCCCGCATCTGGTTTGTCGGCAACACGGCGGAAATCAGCGACCTGAAGGACGTCACCGATCGTGATCAGATTCGTATCGATGCCCTTGTGATGATGGGCGTTTATCTGATTCTTGTCGCGCTTCTGAAGAAACCGGGTATCTGTGCCTATCTGATGTTCACCGTTCTCTACAGCTACTTCGCAACTCTCGGTTTTACATTCCTGTGGTTTCGCGGAATGAACCCGGAGAGCTTTACGGGGCTGGACTGGAAGGTGCCGATGTTTCTGTTCACCATCCTGATTGCGGTCGGTGAGGACTACAACATCTTTCTGATGGCGCGGATCACGGAAGAGCAGAAAATCCACGGTCCGCTCAAGGGGATTACCGTCGCTCTGGAACGCACCGGCGGCATTATCTCCAGCTGCGGCATTATCATGGCTGGAACATTCTGCTCGCTGCTCGCCGGAAGTCTGGTTGGCATGGATCAACTCGGGCTCGCACTCGCCACCGGTGTGGTTCTCGATACATTTGTCATTCGTCCGATTATGGTTCCGTCCTTCATGATTCTGCTCACCACGCGTCGGCTGGGTCCGATCTCCCGTCTGGCTGGTTATGGTCAGACAGAGACAGTCGCCCGGGCGGCCTGAGCAATCGGTCCGACCGTCACAGGAAGTCATCCATGCACCTCTCTGCGAGTCTTCACGGTGTCATTGTCTTTTTGGGCATCGTTGTGTCTCATCTGAGCGTGTGCTCGGGTGCATTCGCCGATGATCCACCCGCTGGATTAACGGCCGGCGAAGTTCGCGGTGGCTGGAGACCGCTCTTCGACGGCCAGACCACCACTGGCTGGAGAAGCTACCGCGGCACCGAGCTCAACTCCGGTTGGAAGGTCCATGATGGAATTCTGGAACGCGCCGACAAAGGTGCCGGAGACATTGTCACCACCGAACAGTATCGCTGGTTTGAACTTGCTCTGGAGTATCGCATTTCCAAAGGCGGTAACAGCGGGATCATGTTCCGCGTGACGGAGGACGATCGACGTCCCTGGGCATCGGGACCGGAAGTGCAGATCCAGGACAACGTCGATGGCCGTGATCCGCAAAAGGCCGGCTGGCTGTACCAGCTCTACAAACCTGTGAAACCCGAGTGGGCAACGCGGTTCGAACAGCAGGTCGGCTTCAAGGGAACCGACGTCGATGATGCCACACGACCGGCCGGCGAATGGAACCACGTGTACCTGCGAATCTCGCCACAGCAGTGTGAGGTGGCAGTGAATGGCGTCAGCTACTACTACTTCCGCATGGGCACCGATGACTGGAATCAGCGTGTGGCCGCCAGCAAGTTCGCCGCGTTCGCTCAGTTTGCAAAAGCGGACAAAGGACACATCTGCCTGCAGGATCACGGTGACGTCGTGGCTTTCCGCAACATTCGCATCCGCGAGCTG
Source organism: Planctomycetaceae bacterium (assembly GCA_046074645.1). Classification (GTDB taxonomy): domain Bacteria; phylum Planctomycetota; class Planctomycetia; order Planctomycetales; family Planctomycetaceae; genus SXXK01. The sequence continues at coordinate 12,152 of JBJTOP010000033.1, forward strand.
TCGGAAGACGGCACAGTCACTGACCCCGTTGATGGCGACGTCGCTGTGAAGGGCGTACCAGCCTTCCCGAAACTCAAATGGGAAGCCTTCGAAGGTGCAGACGAAGACGGAAAGATCACAACCCTGCGTCCGCTGGCTCTGACCCATGCGGCTGATTCCAGCAACCGCTGCTTTGTGCTGTCTCAGGCTGGCCGGATCTATGTGTTTCCCAATTCGCCGGATGCCGAGCAGGCAACGACGTTTCTCGACATCACCGATCGAGTTCAGGACTTCCGCAAGGACGCGGAAGAAGGTCTTCTGGGACTGGCCTTTCACCCGAATTACCGGACCAACGGCCAGTTCTTCGTCTGCTACAGCTCCTCCAGAGAGCCACGCACATCGATCATTTCGCGGTTCCAGGTTTCGGCTTCCGATCCCGGCAAAGCGGATCCTTCCAGTGAACAGGTGATCATGAAAATCCCTCAGCCATTCTCCAACCACAACGGTGGTTCGATTGCCTTTGGTCACGATGGCTGCCTGTACATTGCTCTCGGCGACGGCGGTGGCCGCAATGACCCGCTGGGACACGGTCAGAATTTGGGTACGCTGATGGGGTCGCTCCTGCGAATCGATATTGATCGGCAGTCAGAAGGACGCGCTTACGCAATTCCGGCTGACAATCCGTTCATCAATCGGGCTGGTGCCTGCCCCGAAATCTATGCTTACGGATTCCGCAACATCTGGCGAATTTCAGTGGACCGCAGGACCGGCGACATCTGGGCCCCGGATGTTGGTCAGGATTTTTGGGAAGAGATCAATCTTGTGCAGGCTGGCGGGAATTACGGCTGGAGTATTCGCGAGGGAGCGCATCTGTTCAGCAGTGCACCAGCGACCGCCAGCGATCCGCTGCTGCCGCCGGTCTGGGAATATGATCACCAGCTGGGCAAGTCCATCACGGGTGGCTTTGTTTACCGGGGAAGTCGGCTTCCGGAACTGCAGGGCATGTATGTTTACGCGGACTTCATCAGTGGTCGCATCTGGGCCCTGAAGTACGATGCCGCTCAGAAGAAAGTCACCGGCAACTACCGCATCGCCTCCACCGGTTTCCCGGTGCTGGCCTTCGGCGAAGACGAGCAGGGTGAACTGTATTACATGCTGGAAACGGTCAACGGCCAGGGCGTGTATCGCCTCGATGCCGCCAAATAAGGATCAGGGCGACATGCCGCGCACGCTTCAGGGCGTTCTGCCAATTCTGCAGACACCACTCACCACCGATGACTGCATCGATCTGCCGGTTCTGCAAGCTGAGATTAACTGGGCATATTCGCTGGGAGCGGACGGGATCGGCACCGGCATGGTGTCTGAGACCTACCGGCTGACGTTTGCAGAACGGCTGGAACTGACAGAACGGCTCGCAGAATATTCTGCTGGTCGAGGAGCGGTGTTCGCTTCTGTGAGTGCTGAGAGTTCGAAGCAGGCTGTCGAACTGGCCCGCGCGGCGGCTCAGGCTGGCTGCGATGCGGTCATGGCGGTCCCTCCAATGACAACCCGCCTGCCGGCCGGCGCGCTGGAAGGCTATTTCTGCGCCATTGCGAATGCAATTCCGATCCCGGTGATTGTTCAGGACGCCTCCGGCTACACGGGGCAGCCGGTCAGCCTCGAGCTCTGCCGTCGGCTTCTCGAAGCTTACGGACCGGACAAAATGCTGTTTAAGCCGGAGGCATCGCCGATCGGGCCGAATCTTTCCGCACTGCGGGATGCGACGGACGGCCGAGCTCGAATCTTCGAAGGTTCCGGCGGAATACTTCTGATTGACAGCCATCGCCGCGGTATCGCCGGCACAATGCCTGGCATGGACCTGCTTGACGGCATCATAGCGCTCTGGAAGGCGCTCCAGCGAGGCGATGATGCCACTGCGTACCGCCTCTGGTTTCCCATCTGCGGTCTGGTCACCCTGCAGCTTCAGGCAGGGCTCGATGGATTCCTTGCCATTGAAAAACACTTGCTCGTTCGTCGAGGTCTGTTTCCGTCTCTGAAACGCCGCAGCCCTTCATCGTGGGACGCCGATGCGGAAACGCTGGCGGAAGTAGATCGCCTGTATGCCATGCTGCAGCAGGAACTGACGACGGCTCCACTGACCTGAAACCAGCTGTGCGGTATGCCGTGAGCCTCGCCATGGAATGGTGAAACGAAGAAGAAATGGCGGTGTGGTGTTTTTTGCGCGGCAACCTTGTTCATTGTCCTGCGGAATGATGGGACCACATCCAGCTGAGCGGTTGTGCGGGAGCCCCCGGCTGTGTTTCGCACCGAAGGTGCGCGCGCCGGCGAGGGCGTTGGCGAGGGCGTTGGTGGGGCGTTTGCAGGGACGTTTTGCCCGCAGGCTGCCGCCATGCGGCTCATGCATCGAGCGGTTGGGCGGAAGCCCCCGGCTGTGTTTCGCACCGAAGGTGCGCGCGCCGGCGAGGGCGTTGGTGCGGCGTTGGCAGGGGACGTTTTGCCCGCAGGCTGCCGCCATGCGGCTCATGCAGCAAGCGGTTGGGCGGGAGCCCCAGGCTGTGTTTCGCACCGAAGGTGCGCGCACGGGCGAGGGCGTTGGTGCGGCGTTGGCAGGGGCGTTTTGCCCCTCACCCCCGGCCCC
>JBJTOP010000034.1:0-1909 GCA_046074645.1 Planctomycetaceae bacterium
GGCATAACGAAGGGGACGGAACATTTGTTGTGCAGAGTGCTGAATGTGGTCTCATGGATCAGCAGTGGAGCAGCAGTGCGGCGTGGGGCGATCTGAATGGAGATCAGCATCCGGACGTCTACATCGCGCACTACGTCAACTGGTCATGGCAGAACCATCCGTTTTGTGCGGGTGGTCCTGCTGGTGGTCGTGAAATCTGTCCGCCACGAAGCTACACGGGGCTGAGGGATGTGTTGTACTTCAGCAACGGAGACGGCACCTTTCGGGAAGAGACGGACACTGCGCCGCTTGCTCCGGAAGGCAAGGGTTTGGGAGTGGTGATTGCGGATCTGGATGGAGACCGTGACAACGACGTGTATGTGACGAACGACACCGTGGCGAATTTCCTGTACGAGAACACGGGCGAAGGCCGGCTTCAGGATGTGTCACTCCACAGCGGCGCCAGTCTCAGCAGTACTGGTGTGCCGGACGGCAGCATGGGAGTGGACGTGTGCGACTTCAACAACGACGGACTGCCGGACATCTGGGTTGTGAACTATGAGCGCGAAACCAACGCGATGTATCAGAATGCGGGCGGGATGGTGTTTCGGCACGTCAGTCAGCGGATCGGGTTGAATGCTGTTGGAGGCATGTATGTCGGCTGGGGCACGACGGCTCAGGATTTCGACAGCGACGGAGACGAAGATATCTTCGTCTCCAACGGCCACGTAATTCGCTACCCGCAGAACACCGCCCTGTTTCAGGTTCCATTACTGCTTGAAAACGAAGCTGGTCGACGGTTTGTCAACCGAGCCGATCAGGCAGGACCGTGGTTGAAGGAACAGCACATGGGACGTGGCGCGGTGGCTGCGGACTTTGATGGAGACGGCGACGCGGATCTGGCGATCTCGCGCACACGCCAACCCGCAGCGGTTCTGGAAAATGCATCTTCCCCGATGCGCAAACGCTGGCTCTCCGTGCGGCTGGTGGGCCTCCAATCGTCGCGGCACCCGACAGGAGCCGTTGTGCGTCTGATCGCCGGTCCCGGAAACAGTCAAAGCCGCTTCATTCGCGGCGGGGGAAGCTACGGATCATCCCAGAGCAGCAGCGTCCATTTTGCAGTTCCCGACGATGCCACCAACGCCCAGTTGGAAATCATCTGGCCCTCGGGACAAGATCAAACACTGCAACCTGCATGGAATCAGGGAATCACAGTGGTCGAGGGACGGCCGTAGGCAGATGTAAAAGCTGCTGATGATCCGCCGCGCGTCAGTCCGCGGGTAAATGGGCGCTTGCTGGGCATTTTTTTTTGGGGGGGCGGCGGATGAGCGGGGACTCACGAAGCACCAGGAGTTCACTCCCGCTCCACAGTGCCGTTCATCGCTCTCATGAGTGTTGTGGGTTCTGCGATTTTGTGGTTGCTGTCTTCGTGGAACGTGCCACGGTTGATTCGGGGTGGCATTCCACGGTAAACTGCGTGGAGTCCGGCGGTTCAGACTGTCTGGCAATCGGAGAGGTGACAGAGTGGCCGAATGTGCCGGTCTCGAAAACCGGTGTACCCGCAAGGGTACCGAGGGTTCGAATCCCTCCCTCTCCGTTTTGGGCTTTGCGGCCAGGCTGAACTGAGTTTCGGGGAATCGTTGGGCGCATGGGCGGCGGGGCGGTGCGTGTCAACGCGGTCAGAACCGCATCGGGAGCGCACAAAAGCCTGACCGGCCGATTGACATCGACAGCACGCCACATTGCTGACATCGACCGCACGCCACGCTGCGTTTTTGTGAATCGAACCAGCCGCGGGATGTCAACTGGCAGTCGGAACTGAAATCTCCGAATTTGCCTGTGTTCGCGCCGTCTCGTCATCTCAGCTTCGCCCTGGGATGACGAAACGGTGTTAAGGACACTTGAAATCGTCTATCGGATTTCCTGCAGA
>JBJTOP010000035.1:0-45416 GCA_046074645.1 Planctomycetaceae bacterium
GTTTTATCCGCAGCAGGATTAGCCCAAAACGCGTGGCCGGGACGCTTTCGTCTGACCTCGCATTTCATGCGTGGTGGGTGGAACTGGTTCTTAAAGGGTACGTCACACCATTGCCGTATCCCGGCGTTGTCCTGAGACGACAAAGCGGTGGTAATATGGGAGTTCAGAGGCGTTTTATGCTAGAGTGAGTACAAGGTCAGGTTTTGAGGTTGTCAGCAGGGAAGAGGCTGGGTGTTCGTTTCGCGGAGCGATACGCAACTATGGGCAGCGTTCACGCAGATGTCGCGCGCTGGTGATCCGCCGCATCGCTTACCGTGCCATGTCCGGCAATGTCGCTCTGCCTGCCGCCCAGTTTTTCAGGACCTGCAGGCGGCGACGTCCCTGCAGGAAGTAGGCGCTGTCCAGCTCCTGCACGACACGTTGACAACGTTCTCGGCCGGGCTGGTGCCAGTCGATCTGAGCTGATTGCAGCAGGCCCTGAGACTGCATCCATTCCGCAATCGCCACTGCCAGATCCTCATGTCCCCGGAATGACGGATGAACATGGTCCACCAGCCGCTGCTCCCCCGCAATTCCTCCCCGGCATTCCGCTGACATCAGGGCCTGAGCATCCAGAAACTCGGTGCCCGTTGCCGTCACCGTCTCTCTGAGGATTCGCTGCAGAGGGCTTGTCATTCGCAGTGGGCACACATCCTCGTCCGCCGCCCGCTGCAGCGCCCGCGCTGCTTCTTCCCAGCGGGCTGCGCTGAGCAGCAGCTGGCCGAGCTCGTACCAGCCCAGCGCGAAGCGAGGATCAATGCGGACGATGCGTTCTGCTGATTGCACCGCCGCGGGAAGATCGCTGGCCGACAATTGAACGGCCCGCTTCAGGTCTGCCAGTATCTCAGCCCGCTGCAGATCCGACGTTCCAGCTGAAAACTCGGATTTAAACGGTGGACAATCGCTCAGATTGATCGGCGGCTGGATCACCAGCAGGGGCACGTGATGCTGTTGACACAACGCGACGAGTCTTCGCACGTTGCTTCCGTAGTGCTCGGCCACTCTGGCCGCGCGCTGATCGTCCCGGTGATACCGCTCCAGACCGCCGTCCTGATCCAGCAGTGTGTGAACTTCTTCGGGAAGCAGAGGTCGCGTGTCGGTTTGTGCCGCAGCGACTGACTCGCGGCGGCTTTGAAACACCTGCACGGCCGCTCGAAACGACTGCAGGTGCTCTGCCATCGACCACAGTGGTCCCAGCAGAGGCGCAGCCTGCCGCTGCGATCCGTAAGTCACTTGCTCCAGAAATTCATTCTGACCACTGCAGAATACAATTAAATCCGGGTCATACGCCAGACACTCTTTGACGATTGGCAGCAGCCTGTAGCTGGCGTAGGACACTCCGCCACAATTGACGACTTGCCAGTCGCAGTTCGGCTGAGCGGTTTCGAGGATCAGCCGAAGAAAAGTGGGGAAACTGGTCTCGATCGAAAACGGATGCCCCTGAACGGTGGATCCGCCGAAGACAAACACCCGAAATTCCCGGTCCGACTTGACCGAGGCGAAACGGTCTTCCCGGAAATACTGCAGACGTTCCGGGGCCGTGCGATATTCAAGGCCGTCGGCTGTTTTCTGAAACAGCGGTCGTACCGCAGCAAAGCCGACAAACGGATCGACCGCCATATCAGCAGCCCCCCAGCCGACTAAGCGACATACCAGTTCCGCACCAGCAACTGGCAGCAGCGACAACAGCATCGCAGCCGCGCGGAACCAGACGCGACGCCTGACGGAGACCGGGACGGTATGGGGACCGGTACCGATTGCGGGCGTCATTCCAGTGACTTCAGATATCCCTCGATCTCGGCCCGCGGCATCAGCCCCACGAATTCTCCGATCTGCGTGCCACTGCGGTAAATGCGGACATCCGGAATTGACTCAGCTCGCAGGTGCTGAGCGATTTCGGGGTTCTGGTCCACGTCCAGCTTGACGACCTCCAGTTTGTCTCCCCAGGACTTCTTGACTTCTTCAAGGATCGGCCCGAGTTTTCTGCAGGGGCCGCACCATTCAGCCCAGCAGTCAACCAGCACCAGTCGTGAATCGGTGCGGTTCACCGCTTCGAGGAACTTGCCTTCCACGTGCTGGATTTTGCCGTCTTTGTCCAGTGACAGGATTTCGACCACACCATCCGGCGCATTGCCGAGCGGTCGACCGGTGGTGGGCCCTTCCTGACAACCGACGACAGACAACAGAACGGGAAGCAGGAGACAGAGCAGTCGCTGGGGCATTGGAATTGCTTCCGTGAGATACAGGCGGGAAGATTTGAAAATCTGTGGGCACAGCGGTGAGCTGTTGCCGTCACCTTCCCCGGTTCGTGGAATTCTGTCAAGAACAGACCGCCGCGGATTTCTCGAATTCCCTGCAGGTCGCGATTCCCCCGTTTTCTTCAGAACCTGCTTTCCCGCCACCCGCAGCGGCTGGTAGAATCCAGGAAGCGGCTGGACCGGGTTGCCCGGCGATGCCGATGCTTTCGATATGCCAGACCGGATCTCTGTCGCGCCTTCCCACCCCGTGGCGGAATGGTGTGGCAAGCGGCCCGGTGCCCGCTTGTTAACTCCCTCCCCGCCGCTCTCCTCAGGGACCCCGCCATGGCTGCCCTGCCTTCCCGGTTTCGACGGTCTTCTGCTGTCGGCCTGATTGCCCTCTGTGTTGTATTCGCTGCAGCAGCAACGATTGTTTGTCCGGCTGCCCGCGGCGAGGATCCGCTGCATTTCGAGACGCACATTCGTCCGATCCTCAAAGCTCACTGCTGGCACTGCCACGGCGAAGAGACCGAATTGCAGGGAAAACTCGACGCCCGTTTTGTCCGCACTCTGCTTGCCGGTGGAGAATCCGGTCCGGCTCTCGTGCCCGGCCAGCACGGCTCCAGCCTGCTGCATCAGCGGATTCAGTCCGGCGAGATGCCTCCGGGTGAAAAGAAAGTCCCCGACCACGAACTGCAGCTGCTCGCACGGTGGATCGATGCCGGTGCCCCATTGCTCCGCCCCGAACCGGAACAAGCTCCCCCGGGAACCGTGATTGCTGATGAAGATCGCCTGCACTGGGCATTCCAGCCAATCACTCAGCCCCCGATTCCGGAAACGAAGCACCCTGAACTTGTGCGGAGCCCGATCGATGCATTCGTGCTGCACAGACTCGAACAGCAATCGCTCAGCTTCAGCGCCACAGCCGACCGCCGGACTCTGATTCGCCGCGTCACCATCGACCTCACGGGACTCCCGCCCACTCCGGAAGCCATCGATCAGTTTGTCGCAGACCAGTCCGCCGAAGCGTGGAATACCGTGATCGACAATCTGCTCGCATCACCCGCCTGCGGCGAACGCTGGGCGCGGCACTGGCTGGATGCTGCGGGCTACGCGGACAGTGATGGCTACACTGAAAAAGACCCCGAACGTGAGTGGGCGTGGAAGTACCGCGACTACGTGATTCGCTCACTCAATGCCGACAAACCATGGAATCAGTTCCTTGTCGAGCAGCTTGCCGGCGACGAACTGCTCACCCCACCCCTGCAGAACCTCAGTCCGGAGAACGCCGATCTGCTCACAGCCACCGGCTTCCTCCGCATGGCCCCCGATGGCACAGCTGACGGGGGCGTTGATCAGCCCACTGCCCGCAACGATGTGATCGCAGAGACTCTGAAGACCGTCTCCACCTCGCTCCTTGGACTCTCTGTCGGCTGCGCTCAATGCCACCAGCATCGCTATGATCCGATTTCGCAGGAGGACTATTATCGCCTGCGAGCCGTCTTCGAGCCGGCCTTTGACACGGCCAACTGGCGTCCTCCAGCCGCCCGACTGGTGTCGCTCTGGTCCGCCGAAACTCAGCAGGTTGCCGCGGCCGTTGATCAGGAAATCGCCGACATCGGCCGTCGCCGCACGGAGGAACTAGATGGGATCGTCAAAGACACCTTTGAACGGGAACTTGGGAAACTGCCTCCCGAACGACATGCCGAAGCCCGTGCAGTCCGGGAAACGCCGGCCGCAAAACGCTCGCCCGAACAACAGGCGCTCATTCGTGAATTTCCATTCCTCAACGTCGATCGCGGCTCCGTCTACCTCTACCTCCCCGATCGGCTCACCGGATTCAACAAGAAATGGGATGACACGACCGCAGCCGCCAAAGCCAGACGTCCGGCTGACGATCTGGTCATGTGCACCACAGAAGTCCCCGGAAAACTGCCGCCCACACAGCTCTTCTTCCGCGGTGACCATCTCCAGCCACGACAGGCAGTCGATCCCGCAGAACTCACAGTTCTGCAACGCACTTCCCCGCTGCCTGCCGATGACCCTGCACTGCCAACTTCCGGCCGCCGTCTGGCATGGGCGAGGCAGCTCACTGACGGTTCCCACCCGCTCCTCGCGCGCGTTCTGGTGAACCGATTCTGGCTGCATCACTTTGGTCGCGGACTGGTGGCGACACCCGCCGATTTCGGAGTCCGCGGCGAACGCCCCTCGCACCCCGAACTGCTCGACTGGCTCGCCTCCGAATTCATGAATCACAACTGGTCGCTGAAACACCTGCATCGCCTGATCCTGCGCTCCAGCGTCTGGCAGCAGTCGGCAGCTCGTCGCCCCGAACTTGATGCCATCGACCCCGATAACCGACTGCTCGGACGTATGTCAATCCGCCGACTGGAGGCCGAAACTGTCCGCGATTCTCTGCTGGCTATGAGCGGACAATTGAACACACGCATGTACGGAAAACCGGCCCCTGTCAGCCCCGATGACATCGGACAATTCGTGATTGCCATCGACACTCGCGATTCGGCCGGACGTCCCAGCGGCAAGGTGGAATCGCTCAACGGTGACGACCTTCGTCGGAGCATCTACATCCAGGTTCGTCGCAGTATGCCACTGGGAGTCCTTGAGCCGTTCGACCTTCCGCGGATGACCCCCAACTGCGAATTCCGAGCCTTTTCGACATCCCCATCCCAGTCCCTGCTGATGCTCAACCACCCCTTCCCCGCTCAGCAGGCCGAAGAACTTGCCAAACGCCTCCAGGCCACCTCCCCCGACACCACCACGCAAATCGAGCTGGCCTGGAACATCATCTTCGGCCATCCGCCCTCAGGCATCGACCTGCAATCCGCCATCACTTTCCTCAGCGAAGCCACCACCCCGGCACCCACCCCCAACACAACTCCACTTGGTAAACTCTGCCACGCCATGTTCTGCAGCAATTCATTTCTGTACGTTGAGTAAATCAGAACCACGGAGGCAAGTGACATGCGGTGCTTGGAACCGCGAAAGATGCGAAAAGACGCGAAAAGTTGCAGTGAGAATTCCTGATTCCATTCAGGCAAAAAGAGCTCAGATTCGTGTTCATTCGTGGTTTTGAACGCTGCCGGCGCGATGTGGGGGATTGGGACCACGAATTTCACGAATTGACACGAATAGTCGCAAAGGGCTTGTTTGATGGGAGACAGAATTAAAGAGTTCAGATTCGTGTGCATTCGTGTGATTCGTGGATCTGCGCGTTGCCAACGCGATGCAGGTGACTGGAACCACGAATTTCACGAATTGACACGAATAGTCGCAAAGGGCTTGTTTGATGGGAGTCAGAATTGAAGAGTTCAGATTCGTGTGAATTCGTGTTCATTCGTGGTTTTGAACGCTGCCGGTGCGATGTGGGGGTTGGGACCACGAATTTCACGAATGGACACAAATGGTCGCAAAGGGCTTGTTTGATGGGAGTCAGAATTAAAGAGTTCAGATTCGTGTGAATTCCTGTTCACTCGTGGTTTTGAACGCTGCCAGTGCTGTGCGGGGGATTGGGAACCGCGAAAGATGCTAAAGGACGCGAAAAGTTGCAGTGGGATTTTCTGATTAAGGTTGGACGAAAGTGTTCAGCTTTGTGTTGATTCCTGGACGTTGGATTGGAGATGTGTGATGTTGCACTTTATTCGACGGCATTGGATGCAGCAGCAGGTGTTTGGGCTGGCGGGGATTGCTGCGGCCTGGGTGCAGGGGCGGGTTGGTGCCAGTGAGCCGCCGAAGCCGGCGCTGGAGCCGGTGGTTTGGAATTTGCAGCCCAAACCGGCTGCGGAGCGGCCCGTGGCGACGGCGATGATCTCGATGTTTATGCAGGGCGGGCCCAGTCATATTGATTTGTTCGACCCCAAACCGGAACTCAACCGCCTGCACATGCAGACGTGGACCGGGTCGATCAAGTATGACAACGCGGGGGAAGCGAGCAGCCGTCTGTTTGGTTGCCCATGGCGATTTCGGCGATACGGCGAATGCGGGATGGACTTCAGTGAACCGGCGTCGGCGCTGGGAGCTGTGGCGGATGATCTTTGCATGATCCGCTCCATGCATACGGGAGTCAATAATCACGGAGAGTCCATCAATGCGCTGAATACTGGTCGGCAGTTGTCTGGCCGCCCGGCTCTTGGAGCGTGGCTGACGTTTGCACTCGGGTCCCGCAATTCCCGACTCCCTGGCTTTCTTGTGCTCACGGATCCTTCCGGTCTGCCGGTACTGGGCGTGGAAAACTGGCAGAACGGCTGGCTGCCTTCCATTTATCAGGGCACGGTGGTGCGGCCCCAGGAACCGCGAATTCTGAATCTTGACCCGCCGCCACAACTGGCTGGCGCGCCGCAGTCACAAATGCTGCGATTCATTACGGAACTGAATCAGCGGCAGCTCTCGCGGCTGCCCGGCGAGAGCGATCTGAGTGCCCGGATGCAGAGCTACGAACTTGCGGCCGGCATGCAGACGGCCGCCCGCGAAGCGCTCGATATCACTCAGGAAACGCAGGCCACACAAAAACTCTATGGGCTCGACAACGACCAAACTCGCGACTACGGAACTCGCTGCCTGATCGCTCGCCGACTGGTCGAACGGGGAGTTCGCTTTGTGCAGCTGCATACGGGGAACCAGACGTGGGACCATCATGGCGGGATCGTCAAGGGGCTTCCGGCGGTCTGTGCCCGCACCATTCCCCCGGCAGCGGCTCTTGTCCAGGACCTCAAACAGCGCGGTCTGCTTGACAGCACCATCGTTCACTGGGGCGGAGAAATGGGCCGGCTGCCGGTCATACAGAACGAAAAGAACATCGGCCGCGATCACAACACCTATGGGTTCAGCCAGTGGATGGCTGGCGGCGGCTTCCGCGGTGGCTATATCCATGGTGCCACTGATGAAATTGGTCACAAAGCCGTCACCGACATCGTTAATCACTATGACTACCACGCGACTCTGCTGCACCTGCTGGGACTGAGTCCGAATCAGCTGGCCTTCCGCCGCGGCAACGGCACCGCCAGTCTGCTCGATGGACAACCAGGAACCATCATCGCCGCGCTCCTGAAGAATCCTCCGCAGGAAACCTCTGTGTCCTGAACAATCTGACTGGACGTCACTCAGAGTCTGGCCTGTTGCGTGATAGGGAAAAACGAACGCAGCTTTGGGGGAAGATCTTTGGAGAAATCGATTCACCATCCCAGCCCGTGGCGGACGGCTCAGGCTGTTTTCTGTCCGGGATAGCGAACGCGGCCATGGTGAGCAGCGAGGAGCGATTTCACCAGCGAATCCTCGATGCGGCGGATTTCGCACATTTGCAGATTGCATTCGTCGAACTGTCCGTCGAGCAGTCGTTTCATGGTGATTTCATGAACGAGCGACTGAATGCGTTTGGGCGTGGGTTCCTTGAGTGTTCGGCTGGCGCTTTCGACGGCGTCTGCGAGCATGAGTACGGCGGTTTCGCGGGATTGCGGTTTTGGTCCCGGATAGCGGAAGCTGGATTCGCTGGCATCGGTGCGATGGTCAACATCAGCCTTTCTGGTGGCTTCGCGATAGAAGTATTCGACGAGTGTGGTGCCGTGATGTTGAGTGATAAAGGGGTGCAGGGGTTCCGGGAGATTGTTTTCTTCGGCCAGTTCCAGTCCGTCTTTGACGTGCCCGATGATAATGAGGGTGCTCATGGCGGGTGCGAGCGCCGTATGGGGGTTCTCGCTGCCGTCCGTCATGTTTTCGATGAAGTATTCCGGCTTCATCATCTTGCCGATGTCATGAAAGTAGGCTCCGACGCGGGCGAGCAGTCCGTTGGCGCCGATGGATTCGGCGGCTGCTTCGGCCATGGAGGCGACCATGATTGAGTGGTTGTAGGTGCCGGGTGCTCTGCGAGCCAGTTCCTGCAGGAGTGGATGTGAGACGCCGGTCAGCTCCAGCAGACTGATATCGGTGACAATGCCGAAGGCCTGTTCGATGAACGGAAGACTGCCGGCGACGAAGTAGGAGCAGACGAGAGCCCAGCCGGCGAATTTGAGGGCGGGGACGAGCAGTACAGGATTTTTCCATGCATCGACGTCATCGGGCTGCTGGAGCAGTCCGAGTGCCCAGACGGTGGCAAAGGCGACAAAGGCGACAAGAAATCCGGCGCGAATGATGACCAGTCGGGACTTGATTCGCCGCAGCGGGAGCACACCGGCAACGCAGATGGCGATCAGCGTAAAGCAGTGTGACAGATCAGCGACGGTGGAAAGCGAGATAATGAGTGACAGTCCGAAGGCAGCCACACAGGCGATGGTCTGTCCATAGACGATAGCGCAGATCATCACGGCAGCCAGGAGTGGAATGATTTCTGCGCGAAGCGGATCTCGACTGAACAGACAGGCAAGAAAGACGGTGCTGCAGCACATGGCCAGAAACACGATCAGCCGCGGAGTGTCTTTGAGCATCTGCATGGAGACGCGGCGGAGAAACGCTGAGAAGAGGGTCACGATGAGGGTAATCAGGAGGGCGCGTCCGAGAAGTCGCAGGCTGCGCTGGCGGCTGTTGAGACTGTTTTCGAACGCGTTGTGTTCCAGTTGCAGGAGAGTGCGATGGGAATCATTGAGTCGAGTGCCGGCGGGGATGAGGATTTCGCCGAGAACGTAGGCGTCCATCTTCCGGGGCGCGTTGCGACGGGCTGCGTCGAGCCGTTCTTCGGTGAGGGCTTCATCGCGGCGGAGCTGTCCGCGGACGGAGGTCTGAAGCCAGGTTTCGATTTGTGGCTTGAGCACAGCGAGGCGACCGGCGGCTGCCCAGTTCTTGCCGATACGACCGGTTTCCCGCAATTGCTCCTGCAGCAGCACATCCGATAACAGACCGGGTTTTATGATCTGTCCGAATTCGTCCTGAACTTCGATTGGCCGCGCCAGATCCGGGTTTTCTTCGGCGTCCGTGCTGCGAAGGATGGCGGCCAATTCTGTCGCGTCCACAAGGCCTGGACTGCGGGCGTCAGCAGTGAGCAGCGTGAAGGCCTGGATGAGTTCGTCGATGCGATTGCCCTGAGTATCATCGGGGTCGCGGAGCTGGTTGCGGAGCACGCTGTAGGCAGTGGAGGCGACATCGCCTTTTGTCGGGTCGATACCAAATGCCCGTACGGTTTCCGGTGCGATGGTGGTGACAGATTCGGTGTTGGCAATTTCACTGAGCTGACTGCGGAGCAATGACGGAAGACGATCGATGACGCTGGTGTCCTGGCGGAGCACAACGGGTGCGCGACGGACGGCGTCGTTCATGGCCCGTCGCGTTTCTTCCTCGTTTTCGACACTGAAGGCCACGCGGGACTGAATACCCGTCGATACGACCTGCCCGCTGCGCCACGGAGCGCCGGGGTTGCCGGCACTGCCGGCAACGAGCAATCCGAGCACTGCGAGGATGCCGATCACTGACAGCGTCAGGATGCGGTAGTCGCGAAAACCGGAGAGCAGCCGATCACGAAAGGTGGGCGAAGGCCGGTAGATGCGGGTTTGCCGCGGACGCCGTGTTCCAAAAAAGGACATCGGACTGGTTGCCGACGGATGAGCGTCCGTAGCGCTGGCGAGTCCAGGAGAATGTGAACGCGGAGGTCTTCTCAGGACCGCTGCTGTTCAGTTTCGTACGCCGAAACAATTTCCCGAACCAGCCTGTGTCTGACAATATCCTGGCCTGTGAGCTGCACTGTCGCAACTCCGGAAATGGGGGAAAGTCTGCGAATTGCATCCCGGAATCCGGAAGAAACGCCTTTTTCGAGGTCGGTTTGGGTGGAATCACCCGTTACGACAATTCTGGAGTTCTGACCCATGCGCGTCAGAAACATTTTCATTTGAGTAACCGTTGTATTCTGACCTTCGTCGAGGATCATGAAGGTGTCATTGAGCGTTCTGCCTCGCATGAACGCGAGCGGCAGAATTTCGATCACGTCGTTCGACAGGTAGCGACGGACCTGATCGAAATCAACCATATCGTGGATGGCATCGAGGAGGGGTCGAATGAATGGGTTGACCTTTGCAAACATGTCTCCGGGAAGAAATCCAAGTTTTTCACCGGCTTCGACTGCAGGGCGTACCAGTACTATCTTGCGAACGTATTCGGCTCTGAGCGCTTCGAGGGCGAGAGCGACGGCGAGATAGGTTTTGCCGGAACCTGCCGGGCCATCACAGAGCACCAGTTCATGGCGGCGGATGGCCTCCATGTAGACTTTTTGTCCATCCGTTTTGGGGCGAATCTGTCCGATGCGATCCCGCCCCGTTCGCAGTTCCGGCACACCACGGACCGACCAGGCTCCCGGTGAGAAGGCGGAGGGCGGGGGTGTGGCAAGGACTTCCTGGGGTTCAACTTTGAGCTTTTCCGGCTGGCTTTCGTCGCTGTTGAGTCCAAGATCTGCGGGGGTGAGTTCGCGATTTTTGCGGACGACCTGCTGCCAGCGTTTCAGCACTTCCTCGCAGCGACGCACCTGGTCATCGTCGCCAAGGATTCGGACCTGACTGCCGCGCAGCACGATCCGTGCGCCGGTCTGGTCGCAGAGCAGTCTGAGATGTTCATCCCGAGCCCCGAATAATGCGAGCGCTTCGTCGTGGTGACGCAGCTCCAGAATCGCCTCTGTCATAGTCTTCCAGTATCTTCGGAGCAAAAAAAGAGGGGGGGCTTAGTTGTTGGGGTTGGGTTGTTTCAGAGCGTTTTGCCGGGCCTGTTCAAGGAGTTCCTGCCAGGCGGGATGGTCGTGGAGAATGATCAGGTCCGGATCGGTGCTCATGTGCTCGTGGTCGTCATGTCCGGCGGCGTTGTTGAGTTTGAGCAGTTCGATGGCGCGGGCGATGAACATCGAGCGGCGATCGGCAGTGGTATCTGCGCGTTCGGCCGCACGAGCGTAGGTGCAGGCCCCATTGTACAGGGAATAGATGTCGTTGGGAATCTGGCGGATGAGTTCTTCAGCGGCTGCGAGACCCTCGTCCACCCGCCCCTGCCGCACCTGCACGAGTGCCATCAGGCTGAGCACTTCTTCGTGTTCAGGTGTCAGTTCGAGTGCGCGGCGGAGATCGGTCATGGAATCGTCGAAGCGGCCACCGTGCATTCGCTGCGAGGCTCGGCGAACGAGTGCGTCAGGGCAGAACGGATCTGAATGGACAGCCATTTCCAGAGCTTTCGCGGCGGCAGCATCGTCACCCGCCTTTTTCTTCTGATAACTTTCAACAATCAAACGCCATGCAGGTGACCTGCCTCGGGCGTTCTGGCGATAGTCGTCTGCCTGTGCGCGGAGCCAGGGAATGTCGCTCTTCGACAGCTGGTTCAGCAATCGACGACACTCGGGATGGGAAAACACGGCCAGCTGTGACAACATCAGCTGGATCACGTTCTGAGCTTCGACCGAGCTGCCTGGAGCTTCCCTCAGCCTGCCCACCCAGTTACGGGTCGCCGAAAGCAGTATCTGCAGAGATTCGTCGGATGCGTCTTCGGCCAGCAGCTGAATGACGCCGCGGGAAGAATTGATTGAATTTGTCGCCCGGAGCGATTTCGGGGAATGTTCCATGATGGTTGTCGCCAAACGTCGCCATTCGGGGTGGTTGTATCGGGCCAGCCATCCCACCAGCTCAGTCTGATTGTCTTCTTCCAGCTTCTCCCATTCACGAATTAACTCTTCAATCTGCTGCTGGCTGGAACATGCAAGCACGACAGAGAGGGGTATCTGAATACCAGACCGACGATTTTCCTGGCTTCGCCAGAATGCTTCGAGGAGCAGCGGCCCCCACTCGGCTGCTCGGATGGCCCCGGCAGCCTCCAGTACTTCGCGTGACACGGAGCCGTTTCGAAGCCGTGTGGTGACGACTGGTCTTACGGCTGCCGCATCATCGGGGTTCCTGGTTTGGACGAGCTGTCGCAGCAGGGAGTCCTGGTATTCGGTAAGCACCACTTTTGAGACACTGTTCTGCAGGGTCAGGCACGCCGACTCATGTCGTCGCAGCAGCAGAGTCTGGATTGCCGCTTCAAGTTCCTCACGTCCAAATCCCGCCGTCTGTCCTGCTGTCGTCAGGGCAACGGATCTTTTCACCCATGCGGCAATCAGCGGCGTCCAGCGCTGGTCGTCGGATGCGACCATGGCTGACACGGCCTGAGTCTGCAGATGGGGACGTGATTCACCGGTCTCCCAGATGATCGACATGGCAGTCAGGGCGGATTCATCCTGGCTGGTGGCGATTCCCTTCAATGCCGCAGCAGCAACGTCCCGGTCGTCGGACATGGCAAGTTCGCGAAGAGTTGTTACGGCGTCGGAGCCTGGCAGCTGGTTGAGCAATCGAGCGTATTCGCGTTGTTGTGCGGGCGTTCCCGTGGTCGCCTGTCTGAGGATCGCGCCTGCCTGCTGTTCGGTCAGACGATCCACCGCCCCTTCCAGCGCCGCTCGGCGAATTCCGGCACTGGGGCTTTCAAGATCCCGCAGTGCCTGTTCGACCGGGGCGATTCGATAGACGCCCGACAGCCCTTCGGCAATCGCGTCTTCGCGCGTTTCATAGATCTTCACTGAAGAACGCTGTCGAAACGGGCTGCCACCCATTTGAATTTCGGCCATCGCCAGCGCCGCAAATCTGAAGCTCGACTGAGGTTTGCGAAACGGAAGCACTTGTCGCTGAAGTGTGTTGGTCTGAGCAGCAGACAGCAGCGATATCCAATTCCCTGCTTCTCCCGAAACGCTTAACCGTCCGGAGTCTGCGCCCGTAAGCAGAACTCGCTCCACCCCGGCCGCACTGAGCTGTCGCAGGGAGGAATCGAGGAACCAGAGAGAGAGTGCATCGAGCTCCCGACGGCTTGTGATGACAGCCAGAGCACCCTGCGGCCCCATGCGTTCCACGGAAATACCCTGGAGTCTGCTGATTTCGGCATTCAGGGAGAGCGATCCTGTCTGTTGCAGCTGACCTTCCAGAACCTTCTCTGCCGGAACTTCGGATGGCGCCGGCAGCTGTCCCCAGATTAACAGAAGCTGCTCTGCCTCAACTGGCACAGGTATGATGCTCCAGTCGAGCTGCAGTTCGCCGGCCGCTCCCGCATCCAGCTGGAGCTTTTGTGGACGATGCTGACCGCGAAGTTCGTAATCACCTTCACACTTCAGGCGAAAGTTTCCAGCAGAGATGGAAAAAGCCTGGTTTGTCCGATTCTTCAGATCCAGCGTCAATGTGAGTCGAATGGCTGTTTTGGCCTGAGTCGATCCACTGCCGGGTTCTGGCGGCAGTAATTCGAATGCGGAAACCACCTTCTTTACGGCCACATCGGGCCATTCTGTCTGCGGCGGATCCGCACAGGCCCCGAGCCCTGGCAGGCAAAGGCAGAGCCAGAGCCAGAGCCAAAGCCAGATTCTGCTTGCTGGGCTACAGATGAAGTTCTGCCGCTGCATGGCCCGATATCCGCGAAAAATGTTGGAACCGCCAAAAATGTCGATTCACCGACCACAGCTGGGATTCTAGCAGGCCGGAGGCCGCGTGGAACTCCGGTTCCGCTGGAAATTCCCGGGTTCCAGCTCCGCCAAAACCGCATCTGCTCCCAGCAACGTGCCAACCACCGCCAGCGCATCCTCGATCCTTTCCGTCAGCCCAACAGTGCCAGGCCGGGCAGAATCGGTGAACCAGAGACGTCCCGTGACGCTGTCGGCGTGAGCGGTCAGCTGCGAAGAACGGGCCGCGGCAGCCGTCGCGGAATTCAGACGCGCCGCCAGGAGCCCAGCATCCACGCGTTCCCCGCCCGCTCCACGCAACACAAGCCAGCGATCGTTGTCGTGAACTTCCAGAGCTGGCCCCGAACCCGCCCGCCGCGCCTCCGCCAGGCTGCAAGCCGCCACTGTCCAGCCACAGTTCTCCGCCAGCCACTGCACGCGCTGCTGTACGAGCACGTCGTCGGCTCCCACCAGAAGCCGCTGCATGGATGTTCCCCTGTGCCAGCCCCGCAGCCACTCCCGGTACCGCGGCTCAAAATCCAGGGTCTCATAGCGCCCCAGTGTTCTTGAAAATCGTCGCAGCGGACGTCCGCCAGTCCCCGACTCCGGCAGCTCAAGACTCAGCCGCATTGGCGCTGCCGCGGCCGGCAGCTGGCCGGAATCAGCTGCCGCTGATCGCAGGACCACTCCGAAATCACGCCAGACCACCTGCACACCGTCACCAGCGACATCCGTTGCATCCAGCCCGCTCCAGCCCGCCGCCGCTCCCGCACCCGTCACAAACAGAGCGCCCGCAAGTCGCGGACAACACCGAAGCACTTCCTGGAGCGACGCCGATGTGCTTCGGCCTGCGTCCAGAACGTCCACCCCCAACTCCCGTACGGCGGTGACCACAGCAGCGAAGACCTCGGCGGAAAATCCGCGGCTGTCGAAGCCCATCAGTAACTCGGGAGCCGCAGCCCACTCCACTGGCAGGGCGGTCGCTGCTGATCCCGCTGTCCGGTCTGCTGCGAGTTGCACGGCTGACTCCCGCTGCAGCTGACGGCTGTTCACAAGACTCAGACAGAGGATCTGTGCAAGAGTTCTGACGGCGGCCGGAGTCAGCGCGTTCAGCCACAGGCCCCGCACCCCGAACTCAGTGCGTTCGATCCCCGTCACGCGATGCTGTCGAATGGACAGAGCCTGCGCGGCTGATCGCTCTGATAAGCCTTCCGTGTGCAGTCGCCAGTCACACTCATCACAAACACTCCACCCGGAACTCAGACGAGCCCGATGCACGGCCGCACTGACCGGCTGCAATTGCCCCGGACACACAAACTGTGGTCGTTCCGGGGACAAATCAGGGTTCATCACAGGATCCCCGATTCGCGTCGATGGAGCTTCTGGACGAGTTTGGCGATGAGCGCCGTCCAGCCGGTCTGATGACTGGCTCCCAGCCCTCGCCCGGTTTCACCATGAAAATATTCGTGAAACAGCAGCAGCTCGCTCCACGCGGGGTCATCCCGATAACGCGGATCTCCGCCGTGACATGGCCGATGGCCATCCGGTCCCGGCAGGAAGATGCGGAGCTGCCGCCGCATGAGCTCCTCTGCGACCTCGCCGAGCGTCATCAGGTTTCCTGAACCTGTCGGACACTCCACCTGAAAATCCTTGCCGTAAAACTCATCGTAACGCTCCAGCGCCTCGATCAGCAGGTAATTCATGGGAAACCAGACCGGCCCGCGCCAGTTGCTGTTGCCCCCGAACATCGCGGAATCCGAATCACCCGGCACATACCCCACCCGATGCTCCTGCCCATTCACATGAAACACAAACGGATGCTGCAGATGCACTCGTGAAAGCGAGCGAATTCCCCAGGGCGACAGGAACTCGTTTTCATCGAGAATGTAACGGAGCATTCGTTCCATACGCTCCCGGGTTGGAATGGCCAGCAGTCGCAGTGCGTGCGCGGGCCGCAGCTCGTCAGCGTCACGCGACACCTGCATGAACGTCATGTTCTGGACCCGCTCCGCCCGATGCTCCAGAAACCACTCCATCCGCCTGCGAAACCCGGGCAGCTTATTGAGCACAACATCGCTGAGTATGATCGATGTGAACAGCGGAATAATACCGACCATCGAGCGAACTCGCAGCGGAATGTGCTGTCCGTTGTTATATAAATGATCGTAATAAAATCCGTCACGCTCATCCCATAAACCAATTTCGCTGAGCGAATTCATCGCATCGGCAATTTCGATATAATGTTCGAAAAACTTGGATGCCATATCTGCGTAAGCCGGATTTTCACTGGCCAGTTCCAGTGCCATCGTGAGCATTCGGGCGCAATAGAATCCCATCCACGCAGTGGCATCGGCCTGGTGCAGATGTCCCCCCGTTGGCAGTGGCCGCGAACGATCGAACACTCCGATATTGTCCAGTCCCAGAAAACCGCCGCTGAAGATGTGCTTTCCCAGCAGGTCCTTGCGATTCACCCACCACGTGAAATTCAACAGCAGCTTTTGAAAGCTGCGGGCCAGAAACAGGCGGTCCCGGCGACCGGGGACGCCCGTGTTCTTATACACCCGCCAGCAGGCCCACGCGTGCACGGGCGGATTCACGTCGCTGAAGTTCCATTCGTAGGCCGGGATCTGCCCGTTTGGATGCATATACCATTCACGCAGAAACAGCAGCAGCTGGTCCCGCGCAAAATGACTGTCCACATCCGCCAGCGGGAGCATGTGAAATGCGAGATCCCAGGCGGCATACCACGGATACTCCCACTTGTCCGGCATTGATATAATGTCACGATTAAACAGATGCGGCCAGTCAGCGTTTCGAATCTGTTTACGCGACTGTGCCACCGGAGGCAGGTTTGGGTCGCCCTCCAGCCAGTTCTCGACAACGTAATGATAAAACTGCCGCGTCCACAGCAGGCCTGCATAAGTCTGTCGCAGAATCGGTTTGACTTCCGGCGGCAGCGACGTGGGGATTTTTCGTGCGTAAAAGGCGTCCGCTTCGGCAATTCGCTGTTCGAAGACGCCAGCAAAGGCGGCGCCGAAGGGCTCCGCAGCTGCCGCGGTGTCTGCCGGACGCAGCCGCAGCTGGAGCACCGCTGATTCGCCGGAGCGCAGCGACAGCCGATAGACAGCGGCTGCCTTCGTTCCGTAGTGCTGCGGATTCACCGCGTCCATCCGCCGACCAATCAGATATTCGTGGAAGGCATCCTTGTACCAGCGTCCGGCATGGACTCCACTGGCAAGATATCTGGGGTGCGATTCATTTTCCGTGAACAGCCAAAGAGGCGGTCGCCCGTCAGGCCCGAGGTCCGCTGTCAATTCGTATCGGCCCAGAGTCATGTGTTCGGCGATCACCTGCCGACCGTCTTCAAGGTACAGCCGCGGTTTGGGCCAGCAGCCTTCGTGCGTACAGCCCCACGTCCATGTGTTGCGAAACCAGAGCGTTGGCAGGACGTGCAGCTGCGAGAGTGCCGGGCCCAGATTCACGATTCGCAAGCGGATCAGAATGTCATCCGGACTGGCTTTGGCGTATTCCACAAACACATCGAAGCAGCGATTGCGGTCGAAGATCCCGGTGTCCGCAAGTTCCAGTTCAGGCAGCTGACGGCTGCGGTGCTGATTCTCGTTCACCAGCCGCGAATACGGATACTCCTGCTGTGGGTACTTATAAAGAGCCTTCGCATAGGAGTTCGTTGGGGTTGCATCAAGATAATAGTACTCTTCCTTCACGTCCTCGCCGTGGTTGCCTTCGTGCCCGTTGACCCCGAAGAATCGTTCTTTCAGAATCGGATCACGACCATTCCACATGGCCACGGAAAAACAGAGTCGGCACTGACGATCGCAGAGTCCCAGCAGTCCGTCTTCGCCCCAGCGATAAGCGCGGCCGCGTGCGTGGTCGTGAGGAAAGGATGTCCAGGGCGTGCCGTCATGGGAATAATCCTCGCGGACTGTGCCCCACTGACGCTCTGACAGGTACGTACCCCAGCGTTTCCAGTTGGCCCCGTCAACGCGCGCTTCCTCCTGTTCAAGACGCACCAGTTCTGCTGTGGCAATTTCAAGCGGATTCATGGCAGGCTTCACCCGCAGTTTCCATCGGCCGTCGCATTGACGTCCTGCAGTGCTGTTTCGGTCGCAAGCCGGGGTTCGCTGGTTTCTGTTCCGGCGGTGGTCGAGGGCACCACCATCAGCCGCGGAGCCTTTCGAGTCTGTTCGATGACACGATGCATGTGCTCTGCTGACATCGTCTCCATCTCCATGAGGTCAGCAGCCAGTTTTTCGAGCGTTTGACGCTGTGAAGTGAGTGTTTCGAGGGCCGTGCGACAGGCTTCATCCACCAGTCTTCTTACCTCAAGGTCAATTTCTCGCAGCGTCGCCTCCGCGTGCATTGAAGACGACACCACACCTCCGGAGCCTGCAAGAAAAGGCGACCGCTGAGACTCACTGTAGTACGTTCTTCCCAGCCGCGGGCTCATGCCGAATTCGGTCACCATCCGGCGGGCAATATCGGAGGCCCGCTGCAGGTCATTCTGAGCGCCTGTGGAGGTTTCGCCGAAGATGATCTGTTCGGCCGCCACTCCGCCAAGAAGCACGGCCAGACGGGATTGCAGTTCGGCCTGTGTGAGCAGTTCGCGGTCGTCCTCGGGAAGCTGCAGCATATAGCCGAGGGCACCCATGCCGCGAGGGATGATGGAGATCTTGTGAACCGGATCCGTGTGGGGCAGACTGGCCGCGACCAGGGCATGGCCCGATTCATGGCAGGCAACCCTGCGCTTGACTTCCTCGACGATGATTCTTGAAGACTTCTCCAGCCCTGCCATGACACGCTCAATGCCGTCCTCGAAGGACTTCATCGTGACCCGCTTGTGGTCTCTGCGGGCTGAGAGCAGTGCGGCTTCATTCACGAGATTTGCGAGATCTGCGCCGACGAAACCGGGCGTGAGCCGGGCGAGGCGTTTGAGATCCACGTCGTCCGCCAGCTTCACTTTTCCCGCGTGCACTTCCAGAATCCGCTCGCGGCCCCGAATGTCCGGCCGATCCACCAGCACGTGACGGTCGAAACGGCCCGGCCGCATAAGTGCCGGATCGAGCGTTTCGGGGCGGTTGGTGGCTCCCATGACGATCACGCTGTGGTCAGTTCCGAAGCCATCCATTTCAACCAGCAGAGCATTGAGCGTCTGTTCGCGCTCGTCATGACCACCCGGAGCACCGCTGCCACGCACCTTTCCCAGCGCGTCCAGTTCGTCGATGAAAATAATGGCAGGAGCTCGCTGCAGGGCCTGCTGGAACATGTCGCGGACGCGAGCGGCTCCGACACCCACGTACATTTCCACAAAGTCCGAACCGGACAGACCGAAAAATGGAACTCCAGCCTCGCCCGCAACCGCCTTTGCCAGCATCGTCTTGCCAGTGCCCGGAGGTCCCACAAGGAGCACTCCGCGGGGAATTCGGCCACCCAGTGCCTGATAGCGTGCCGGCGTTCTCAGGAAATCCACAACCTCCTTGAGCTCTTCCACCGCTTCGTCAATCCCCGCCACATCCTTGAATGTCACCTGAACGTCATCCTGGGCATAGAGTCGGCCGCGACTGCGCCCGAAGGACATCGCAGATCCAGCTCCTCCCAGCCGTCGAATGATGAAGATGAAGCCACCGATCAGCAGGGCCGTGGTCGCCAGAAACGGAACCATCTGCGCCCACTCACCCGCTGGCTCGTCGAAACCGTAGGCAATCTCCTTCGCTGCCAGCTCCTTCCGCAGGTCGTCTCTGGCCTGCTCGCTGGCACTGAGCAGAGGCGTGTAGTAGCTTTTCCACGACAGATTGCGATTAGCGAGAATTTCTTCACGCGAATGATCCTGCCACGTGAGGTAGGCTTCTGAGAACTGCAGCTGACAGACGCGTTCTTTGGGAAGGTCTCCGGAGCGAATTTTCCGCAGGAAATCACTGTATTCCATCCGCTCGCCCTGCCACGAACGGGAGAGCACGGAAAACAGTACCGCTCCAAGAATCCCAAGGATCAGCAGGTACCAGAAACCACCTCCTGACGTCCCGCGTTCCCGCCGCCCACCTTTCGGGTTACGGGCTCCCTCGTTGGGGGATTTCTTGGCAGGGGGCTGCTGATCGCCAGTCATGAGTTTTCTCGATTGGATTCGGGGAATCGTGAGCTTCTGTCCCCCCCACTCTAGAACGACTCCCGCAGAGGGTCAACCTGCTGGCTGCTTTCGGGAAGCGAAAGACGGCGGAAAGTTGCTGGCCGGATGTATGGGGATATTCCGCCTCTGACGACGTCCGGAAACGGCAAATCGAGGCGGGTTTCCGCTCACCAGCTCACCCGGAAACCTGGTCACCCAATCGACACCCGGCTCACACTGCCTCGTCTTTTTCCACGGGAAGTGATAGAGTAGGTCCTGACAGGGGTGCCAGTACTTTCATCAGGATCGTTATCCATGTTGCCGCGCCGCAGGTTTTTGTCAGTCATGGGGGTATGTACTGCTGCCACTGCATTCGGGCAGGCTGTCCGGCCGCTGAAAGCCGAGGCTTCAACAGGTCTCGCTCAGGCCGGATTTTCACTGGGATTCAGCCTCTACGGCATGAAATCGATCCCGCTCGCCGAATCACTGGCGTTTTGTCGGGAACTGGGATACGAGCATGTAGAGCTGTGTCTGAATTCCGGGTTTCCGTCAGAACCGACTGTATTTTCCGCCCAGTCCCGCATGGCCACGGCTGCACAGCTGCAGCAGCTGGGACTGGCAGTGCCCTGTCTGATGGTGCTGATGAGTCTGACGGCTGACGACGAGGCCCATCGGAAATCGCTGGAACTGATCTCTGTGGCGGGCCGTCTGGCGGTGGACGTGGTTCCGGCGCAGCCGCCCATTCTGGAAACGGTACTCGGCGGCAGCCCTGCGAAGTGGCCGGAGCAGCGGAGTCTGATGGCGGACCGACTGCAGGACTGGGCAAAAGCAGCGGAGTCGGCGGGGACGGCGATTGCACTGAAGGCTCACATCGGCAGCGCGGTGAATTCCCCTGAACGCCTGCTCTGGCTGCTGGAACAGGTCCCGTCGCCGTCTTTGCACATCGCCTATGACTACAGCCATTTCCAGCTGCAGGGGATGGACCTTGAGCAAACGCTGAGGCCACTGCTTCCTCGGACACGTTTTATTCACGTCAAGGACAGCGAGGGAACAGCGGAAAAGTTCCGGTTTTTACTTCCTGGAGCGGGTGGGACGGACTACGTGAAGTACTTTTCACTGCTGCAGCAGCTGGGATATACGGGACCGGTCTGTGTGGAGGTGAGCGGACAGGTATCGGGGCAGCCAGGTTATGACGCCCGCGCGGCGGCCCGCCAGTGCTTCGAATCGCTGAACGGAGCACGCCAGAAAGCTGCGGGGTTGTCTGGGCGAAACTGATCCATCGTGCTAAAAGGACATCTGGCTGACCGGTTTCGCCTGACTTTTCCATTCAACCTGCAGCGAGCGTCCCAATGGTGTCCTCTGTTCGTCCTGAGCACGGAGTCGGCGGCAGGGCTTTCTACAGTTTTCTGACAGCTCAGTTTCTTGGAGCGTTCAACGACAACTATTTCAAGCAGCTTGTCCTGCTGGTGTGCGTCACAGCTTCGGTATCAACCGGGGCGGGAATGACGGTGCCGTGGAAGGAAATCGCCATGGCAGCCTTTGCGCTGCCGTTTGTGCTGTTTTCCGGGGTTGGCGGTTTCCTGAGTGATCGCTGTTCGAAACGCACGGTCATTGTGGGCTGCAAGATCGCTGAAATCCTGATTGTGTGTCTGGGGCTGGCACTGCTGGTGATCCCGGGTTTAACGCAGCAGTTACAGTTATCGCTGCTCATAGCGATGCTTGGACTGATGGGAACGCACAGTGCAATTTTCAGTCCCTCGAAGTACGGGATCCTGCCGGAGCTCTTCCGTGAGGATCAGTTGCGGCCGGTAAATGGTGCCGTACAGATGACAACGTTTCTGGCGATCATTTTCGGGATGGTTGCCGCGGGAATCGCTCTGGACGAGATCGGTGGTCGCTTGTGGATTGGAAGTCTGCTGGCGGTGATCCCGGCCGTTTTGGGAACGCTCACGGCAGCGTTGATTCCCGGGGTCCCTGCAGCGGAACCGGCGCTCAGATTTCGCCCCGAGAATCTCTTTCTGCCGGCTTCGGTAACTGAGATCCTGTGGTCGAATCGCGGGCTGCGATCGGCGATTGCAGTGTCTGCGTTGTTTTGGTTTTTGGGTGGTGTGACGCAGATGTCAGTGACGACCCTGGGCGAGCAGACGCTGGAGCTGAACAGCACGCGTTCCAGCGTGCTGGCGGCGGGCATGGGAATTGGCATCGCCGCTGGATGTGTGGTGGCTGGATTTCTGGGGCGTCCGGGGAGTGGGGGTGGCTGGACGGTCGCCGGCGCCTGGCTGCTGGTGGTCTCGATGTCGCTGGTGGGGATGCTGGGTTCAGGTGTCGTGGGGCGGCCGGCGAGCTCGGGGGTGGACGCTTCGTCCGAACCGATCTGGCAGCGTCTGCTGGTGGCCGATTCGCTGGAATGGGGACTGCGAGCAAGCATGGTGCTGCTCGGATTTGCTGCCGGCATTTTTGTGGTGCCGGTGCAGGTGTATCTGCAGCAGGCACCGCCCGCGGACGTCAAAGGCAGGCTGCTCGGCGTTCAGAATCTTGCCACGTGGATTGGGATCTTGTTTTCAGCCGCTTATTCGTGGATTGTGGGGGCGATCCTGCGACTGATTGGCGGCGAGGCAGGAGATCAGCGGCTGCAGTGGGCCATGTTTCTGACGCTCGCAGTAATGCTGGTACCGGTCGGACTGCTTTACCGACTGCCGGAGCGAGCAACTCAGGAATCCCGCTGAAGACTGCTCGAAATCCGCGCGCTGACAAATTATGATACGTCAGGGTTTCAACGTCGATTCAGTCGGAGATTCTTCATGCCGGACGCGGGCATCCTGGCGACTTTGCTGCTGCTGGTTGGCCTGTTTCTGCTCGGGCTGGAATTTTTCATTCCCAGCCTCGGCATGATTCTGGTGCTGGCCTTGATTTCGCTGGTCGTCTCATTCTGGTCGGCAGTGCAGGCCTGGTGGGGCCGGGATCCCGGGTTCTTCTGGACATACATTGCGGCGCTGATTTTTGGAATTCCGTCCAGCCTCGCAATCGCCTTTGTGGTTCTGCACAAGACCTCCGCGGGCAGTCGGCTCGTCCTTCAGCCCCCCGCCCCGGAACCGCTCGTTCGGCCTGAAGAACTGTCGCTCATCGGTAAAATCGGCAAAGCAGCCAACCTGATGACTCCAGGAGGCCTTGTTGTCGTGGATGGTCAGCGACTGCATGCCGAGTCACCGGGAATTCTGGTGGAACCAGGAACGCCTGTGATTGTGATCGGAACCGTTTCCAATCGAGTCGTGGTTCGCCCGCTGCGCCGGGACGAGCTGGCGGCCCACACGGATTCTCAGGCTCCTCCCCATGCGAAAGACACCGACTCTTCTTCCCCGCGGACGGCTCAGGCGCTTGACTTCGAGCTGCCCCCCGGATAAACCAAGTTTCCGCGGTCTGATTCCTGTGACATTCCGGAGACTTCCATGCAATATCTGCTGGTTCTCGCACTGACACCGACCCAGTGGTACCTCATGATCTTTTTCATGATTGTGCTGCTGGTCGTCGGAGTCGTCTGTATCCAGTTTGCCAGTCTCTGGCTTCAAAGCCTTGCCACACGTGCCGGTATCGGACTCTGGACAATGGTGCTCATGCGCCTCAAGCGGGTCAATCCTGCAGTGATCGTCCGCAGCCGTATGATGGCCGTCCAGGCCGGTCTGCTGGAAAAATACTCAGTGCCCACGCGGGCGATGGAATCGCATGTGCTTGCCGGTGGCGATGTGCAGAAAGTGATCAAGGCACTGATTGCTGCCGATAAAGCCTCCATCGAACTCGACTGGAACACCGCTCAGGCCATTGACCTTGCCGGCCGTGATATCCTCGAAGCAGTCGCGACCAGCGTCAATCCGAAGGTCATCGACTGCCCCGACCCGCGACGCAATCAGGGGACGTTGTCCGCGGTCGCCGCAGACGGCATCGAACTCCGCGTGCGTGCCCGCGTGACCGTTCGCACCAATATTAAACAGCTCATCGGCGGTGCCACCGAAGAAACCGTCATCGCCCGCGTCGGTCAGGGCATTGTACAGGCCATCGGTTCGACAAAGTCCTACAAGCTGGTTCTTGAAAACCCCGATTCGATTTCCAAAACAGTGCTCGAACAGGGACTGGAAGCGCAAACTGCCTACGAAATCGTGTCCATTGACATCGCGGATATCGACGTTGGCGAAAACATCGACGCGCGACTCACTGCTGATCGTGCCGAAGCCGAAATGCGTGTCGCCCAGGCCAAGGCCGAACAACGCCGCGCAGCCGCTCGCGCACGCGAACAGGAAATGATCGCTCGCATCCAGCAAAACCGCGCCGCTGTTGTCCTGGCCGAATCCGAAGTCCCCCGCGCCGTCGCCGAAGCCTTCTCAAGCGGTCAGCTGGGGCTGCTGGATTTCTACGAGCTCAAAAACGTGCAGGCTGACACGCGGATGCGCGAGTCCATCGCCGGCGAAGGCTCCACCCGCGCCGGACGCACAACGGAAGGTTGAAATCGTTCCCACCTCGCGGTCCCGCCGGGATCGCATTCACCACGTAACTACCATGGAGTCACCATGCGAACCGGGCGATTGATGTTTGGACTGCTGCTGGCGCTGACCGCCTGCAACTCCCTGAATGCCGATGACTGGCAGGAAATCTTTGACGGCAAAACACTCAATGGCTGGGACGGCGACCCCAGGGTATGGTCCGTCCAGGACGGCGCAATGACCGGCAAAACCAGCGACGAGGTCAAACTCGATGCCAACACCTTCATCGTCTGGAAAGGCGGAGAAGTCGATAACTTCGAACTGGAACTGGAATATCGCATCGTCGGCGGAAACTCCGGCATCCAGTACCGCAGCTTCGAACTCCCGGGAAAATGGCGTATCGGCGGCTACCAGGCTGACTTCGAAGCCGGCAATACCTACTCCGGTATTCTCTACGGCGAAGCCTTTCGGGGCATTCTGGCCCAGCGCGGACAGTCCACCGAACTCCTCCGCAACGACGGTAAGTTCGAAGTCAAAGTCACAGGCTCCGTCGGAGACTCCGCCGAAATCCAGAAAGCCATCAAAAAAGAAGACTGGAACAAGTACCGCGTCGTCGCCGATGGCTTCCACTTCCAGCACTTCATCAACGGCATGAAGACCGTGGATGTGACCGACAATGACCTCCAGGACCGCCGCGCCGTGGGCCTGCTCGCCTTCCAGGCACACGTCGGCCCACCAATGACTGTCCAGTTCCGAAACGTGCGTCTGAAAAAACTGCCAGCCCCCAAAAAGGTTGCACTCATCGCCGGTCGGCCCAGCCACGGCTACGGAGCCCACGAACACCGCGCCGGCTCCATGCTCCTCGCCGATGCACTCAACGCCGCCAGCATCGGCATCGAAGCGACCGTCCACACTGACGGCTGGCCCAAAGATGAATCCGTTCTGGATCACGTGGATGCCATCGTGATCTACGCGGACGGAGGTGGAGGCCATCCCTTCAATCAACACCTCGAACGGCTCCAGGCGATCCAGAAACGCGGCGTCGGTATGGTTTGCATCCACTATGGCGTCGAGGTCCCCAAAGGCCCATCCGGCGATGCATTCCTCAAATGGATCGGCGGCTACTTCGAAACTGACTGGTCCGTCAACCCCCACTGGACCGGCAACTTCGCCAACTTCCCCCAGCACCCGATCACCCGCGGCGTCAAGCCGTTCAGCGTCAACGATGAGTGGTACTACCACATGCGGTTTGCCGAACAAAACTCCCGACTGATTCCCGTGCTTGCAGACCTGCCACCTCGAGGAACGCTCGTTCGCGAAGACGGCAGCCTCGCCCGCGGTGATGGCCCCCACAGCAATAATCCGGCCGTCCGAGCCGCAGTGATTGAACGAAAGGAATCTCAAACCGTTGCCTGGGCCGTGACCCGCACTGACGCCGGACGTGGCTTTGGTTTCACCGGCGGACATGTCCACTGGAACTGGGGCAACGATGACTTCCGCACCCTGATGCTCAACGCCATCGCATGGACAGCCCATGCAGACGTTCCCGAAAATGGAGTGCCCTCGAAGGCCTTGAACGTGAAGGACCTGATGGCCAATCAGGACTTTGAAGTCCCCGGCGACTTCAACCCCGCTCGAATTCAGGCCATGCTTGATGACTGGGCAGCCGCGCGGAAGAAGTAACACCGCCAAAAGCTCTGCACGAAATGTCAATCCCGGATAACGGTGTGTGCCCGCGCTGGCAGCGATACAGCGGGTTCGAGCAACGGTCGCACCGTTAAACGGTCATCGGCTGATACAAGGTCGTCACCAACTCAAAGTTACCACAGCCATGGCCCCCGACGCTCGCTGGAAGACAGCCGATTTCACACAGATTCCCGGTGTCCCCTGCCCCTGCGGAACCGCACGCCGTGCCTTTCACGGCGTGCCTGAATTTCCAGGAACACTGCATGTCACAGAAATCAGCGAAAACGCTCAGCGACATTACCACAAAACGCTCACGGAAACTTACGTCATCCTCGAATGTGGTGATGACGCACAACTCGAACTGGACGGTGAACTGATTTCAGTCAGGCCTCTGCAGGCCTTTGTGATCCCCCCCGGCGTCCGACATCGCGCAGTCGGCCGCATGAAGGTCCTGATCGTCGTGATTCCGGAATTCAATCCGGCCGATGAGTGGTTTGACTGACATCAGACAGCCTGTGTGATGTCAGGCTGCCCGCAGTGGCCGCGCGTTGGCTGCCCACTGAATCCACTCCGTCACTTCCTGCAGATCCGGACCATTCTGATTTCTCAGCACTCGCCGCCCCTCCGCCGTCTCAAGAAATGGTTTCATGGCTGCCAAAAGTTCCGCCGGCGTGCGACTGGCGAGTGATTCCGGGGTACTGATTCCACAGGCAGCAAGGATCTGGGCGTCGTGTCCGCGAAGCTCGGGAATCCGACAGACCAGCTGGGCCTGAACCTGCCAGCGACGGATGATGTCAGCTGTGAGTCGCTTCTGGTTGAGCTTTTCAGCGATTCTCTCAGGGGCGACGTTGAGAAGTTCTTCAATCGTACGAACTCCCGCACCGTGCAGAATCTCGGCAGTCTTTGGACCGATCGAGGGTGCCTGCACCACATCGCTGGTACGACTCAGAAAAAATCGCATACCGCCGATGCGTTCCACGGGCTGCCCGTCCGTGGCGTTTGCCGCCTGCGGATCAACTCTGAGCTGAGCCGCGAGCTGTTCTCGGCGGGCCACGCGTTTGGCACGTCGAGCGGCACTTGCCGGTTCAACTTCAACCTGTTTGCGGCGACGAGTCACGATGACGCGACTGCTGGAAGCTGTCTGCCCGGCTGCGGCCGTCTCAACGGGAGTGTCTGAGGGATCTGCCGCAAGCACCGGTTTGCGGACGGACTTCCCTGTGGGAACAGCAGCGGCCCTCGCGAGGCTGCGGGCTGCCTGCAGTTCTTCCGGCGTCCTTGAAAACTGGCCGAAACGAGCCCAGTTGAGCGCCTGCTGGCGGTCGATCAGCCGACCACTGCGGCGCCAGCGCGCCCCGGCATCTGATCGCTGGAATGCGGTGATCCTTTCATAGACAGCCTCAGGCCGAAGTTTGCGGAGTTCGTCAGCGGAGGTGATACCGGCAGCAAACAACAGAGCGGCATCCCCGCGGCGAAGCATCGGAACGCGAGTCGCCAGCTCGGCCTGACCGCGAAGTGCCTGCAGTCGTTCTACAGGAACCAGATAACCACGCAGACGAATGGACTCCTCCAGCTCAGGAACTGTCCTGTCCAGCAGATCGATCACTCGCATGAACTTCGCAGCCCGCAGCGCCTCAAGTTCACCGAGACTGATACCGGCGAGATCTTCGATGCCGTGATCCAGTTCGAGATAGAACAGCCAGTTGGCGCCACTATGCTGAGGCAGATCGGATGTCAACGCCACTGGTACTTCCGGCAGCTGCTGGCTGGCGGCTGCTGCGACTGGAGTTTGCGGAACTGGAACAGCTGAAACCGGAACGGGCGCAGTCTCCGTGAAATCAGCGTGTTCCACAGTATGCAGTACAAGTCGAGGAAGGGGTGGTGGCAGTTCACGAACCGCCGATGTCGCAGAAAGCTGGCGAACTTCCAGCGGGTGGTCACCCTGCAAAGCAGGCAGCTGGGAATCTTCTATCAGCCACAGCAGCTGCTGTCCCTGCTCGGCCGACTCGCACAGCAGTTCAACCAGCGGAGCTGCCAGCTGAGAGTCTGAGCGCAGGAGTTCGTCAGTGAGAAACAGCGGGACAATTCCATCGATGGCCCCGCAGATTCTCAGCAGCGCCAGCCGCAGTGCGAGGCCAACGAGCAATCGCTGGGTTCGCGGCAGTCCCGCCAGTTTTACGATTGATGGTGCAGTCACTGTTCCGGAGACCGCGGTCGGTACCACCGCCAGCTCGTTCAGCTCCAGCTGCACAGTTCGCAGTGTTCCCCCTGTGAGTCGCTGCAGGAATGACGAGGCCAGCATCAGCACACTCGGGCTCCGTGTCATGGCGAGTTGTTCAATGGCCTCACGGAGCCTGCGCTCGGCTCCATCCAGCTGCCTCCGCTGTTCCTCAAGACGCTGCACCTCGGCATCGAGCGCACCGTACTCAGCCTGCAGCTGATCCAGCTGTTCAAGAGCCTGCGAAGACAGCGTCACCGGAGGCGGGGACTGGAGTGCGGCGGTGAGTTCCGCCAGTCGTCGCTGCAGCCGGTGAGACTCCTGATCCAGCTGGTTACGTCTGCAGTCAAGCTGCTGGAGTGCTGTTGTCTCCTGCTGACCGGCTTCAAACACCGTCTCAGCCTCTGCCGAACGCACGGAATCGCTCAATCCGGACAAAACCACATCGATGGCCACGATTGCCTGTTCAATCTGCAGCTGCAGGGGATCGTCAGGCCGCTGCCGCTCCAGCTGCTGTTCATAGTCCGCAAGCCGATTATTGAGTGAAGCAACTTCCTGGCGAACCTGCTGCAGCGATGAACCTGCCAGCCCCATGTCCCGTTCTTCAATTCCACCAGCATGGCCTGCCTCGGAGAGTCTCCGGAACCGCTCCTCCATTCGCAGAATCGACTCCCGCATGGCGCTGAGAGATTCGCTGGTGAGCATCAGGCAGGCCCCACCCGTTTCCCGCAGTGACTCAAGATCTGCGACCGCTGCCGCACGCAGCTTCTGCCATCGCTGCAACATATCTGAGCGAGTCCCCGCAGTGCCTGCGATGACTCCAGTCACCACAGAGTTGCCCGCTGAAATCTTCAGCAACTGTCGCCGCTCTGATTCCACGCTGGAAGACTGCTCAGCCAGTGCCTTCAGTTGTGCTTCGCAGTCTGACAGCTGCCTGCGAAGTTCCGCAACTCGCTTTCTCACTTCAGCCCCGGTATCGCGGAGCACCGTAATCCGTCGCTGCAATTCGCCCTGAGCCCGACGCAGCTCTGAGATTCGATGCACAATGCCGCCCTCCAGACCGTTACCGTCGCGATCACTGAGCACCTGTGCGAGGGCCTGACGGGCTCGTTCCAGTTCCCGCGCAGATCCATATTCCACTTCGCCGGCAGCAGCCAACCGGTGAAGCATCCGCAAATCGTCCGGCTCCACTGCATCCACACAGCAGAACCTGCTCAATTCCTCAGACTGCAGCCATCGCGGCATCAGCGAAGCGGACGCTGAGAGGCTTTCAACGGGGCCCTGTCCCTCACACTGGAAGAGCTCAGGTATCGCACCAGGCTGCTGCCGCAGCACGTAATGACGCGCTTTCGAGAACAGCTGCAGTTCGCCCGTCACTGCTGTAGCGGTACGGCCAGTACTCTGCGGAAAATACCGAGCACCCCGCCCGCCGCGACCCGTCGCCTGCAGAGACTGCAGCAGACCTGCAAGACACTGCAGCCACCCGTTCAACGTCGTTGTCGAACTCCCGGCAAGCACAGTCAGACCACGCGACATGCCCGTCGTGGCCGCAGCATTCGTCCCGGAAATGTCATGAATCCGAATGTCCTGAAGATACATCGCTGTTCCCCAATCACACAGCACAAATGGAAATTGAATTCAGGCAACCCGCTGCAGCTGATGCAGCAATTCAGCAATCTCGCTCTGCGGTTCTGATGCAAACATCTTCCGATCCGTCAGACCAGCAATCAGAGCCGAACTTCTCGAACACAACTCCACCCGAAACTCATCCGAAAATCGCAATCGATACGGCCACGCACCGGAGTGCCCAGCGTTCAACAACTTCCGCAGCGCCTGCAGCAAATCACGCTCACGCAGAGGCCCGTCGTCCCACAGTGACAATCGCACCTGACCTCCAATACGCCAGTCCAGCAGTTGTACGGCACTGTGCGAAAATAACTTCACACTTCGCGTGGCAAGTTGACTGAGCATCTGTGGCAGAGTCGTCCCTGCCGCAAAAGATTCCTCCAACTGCTGAAATTCCAGGACCTCCGTCGGGATGGATTGAACAGCCAGTGATCCTCCCGAAACGTCTGCCGTAACCAGCTGGCAGCACCCCGCATACTGTTCATCGACCGACAGTCGCTGGGGACTCACTGCAGTGACCTGCAGGGATCCCGCTGATGACAGCTCAGTATTGAAGCCTGCCCCCGTTGTTCCCTGAGGCAATGCTGAAATGCGGATGCGACGAGCATCCGCCCGGCCATTCGCGTGGGACACATCCTCGATCTCGAATGCCACTGCACCGGAAAAACTGGAAGACTGCAGCCCTCCTCCGGCGCCTCCATCCCATACCCAGCGGGTGTGTGCTGGCAACTGGACAACGTCAAGCGGTTGCAGTTGCTGCAGTTCACTTTCGTCGTGTCCGAGCAGCGCGAGACGGATTCCATGCCGTTTGAGCCCTGCTGCCCGTTCGCGGAGCCACGCAGCAGCCACGGGGAAGTTCTGGCAGGAAGCGATTCGTCCCGCCACAAGGACGAAGCTGCAATTGTGGGTCTCAGCGGCCTTCAGCGCGTTCTGGACGGATTGCCGCACGGCTGAAACCGCTGCACGATGAAGCCACTCAGGACTGTCTGTGAGCCCTGCCAGACTGCTTCCCAGACGCCACGCGCCTGTCACAATGAATCTGGTTTGCGACATCCATGTCTCCGCCGTGCCGGAGGGAACAACACCCGTGCCGACAACAGAACCCGAAAAACAAACTCTGCCAGCAGTCCCTGCTCGGCAGATTTCGCCGGATCATTGCAGATGCCGCAAATCAACGCCAGACGACTTCCCGGGAATGGTTATCTCAGCCGATGAATTCCGGAACAACCAGTCGAGGAATCACGCCCTGCTCGAAACCGCGCCGCAGGAGCAACCGCACGGCCTCGCGACCACGGACTCCAAAATCAAGCGTCCAGTCGTTTACGTACATCCCTACAAATCGATCCGTCTTGGCAGCATCGAGATCACGACCGTATTTCATGGCGTGCTTCAAAGCCGCTTCCCGATGATCCAGACCGTACTGGATACTGCGTTTCAACAGCGAAGTGACTTCCAGCATCGCATCGTGTCCGAGGTCACGACGAATCGCGTTACCCCCCAGAGGCAGCGGCAACCCACCCGTCTCGTCGTACCACCATTTTCCAAGATCCACGACAAGGTCCAGCCCCTGAGTCGCGTAAGTCAGCTGCCCTTCATGGATGATCAGACCCGCGTCGTACTGACCCTTTTCCACGAGGTTCAGAATTTCATCAAACGGCTGAACTTCGTACTCAAAGGTGTCCCCAAGCAGAAGTTTCAGCGACAGAAACGCACTCGTGAGCGTTCCGGGAACAGCGATCTTTCGGCCTCTCAGGTCCGCGATGCTGAGCGGTCCACGGGAGACCACCATGGGACCGTAGTTATCCCCCATGCTGGCACCGCATGCACACAGTGCATACTGGTCTTCGATGAAGGCGTATCCATGGATGCTGACCGCCGTGAGTTCCAGTTCGCCGTGGAAGGCGCGGCGGTTAAGCGTTTCGATGTCCTGTAATTCATGCACAAACCGGTACCGCCCTGTGTCAAACGCATCGTTCGCAAGTGCGTGAAACATGAAGGCGTCATCCGGGTCCGGACTATGGCCCACGCGGATCAGAATCTGTTCGTCAGTCATGGAATTGGATTTCGGCGGCGCAAGAGTGGTGGTCACGAGCAATTTCCCTGAACGACGGTATTCTGAACGGAATGTGGCTCGATTTCGAGTCACGCTGGGACATTCCCGAGAACCGCAGCTGGCAGCGGAACTTAACCCTCGGGCGACCGCTATGGAGCGGCGACTGACTGCAAATCCCCCTGAATTGCCTCAAACAGCGTTTTTTCGGTCGCTCGAGGGCTCGCCCAGGAAAATTCCCGGACAGCGACTTCGGCTCGTGCAGTGCTGGTTGAGAAGTTCGCTGGTTGCCAGCCCCCGGTCTGCCATCTTTTCCCCATCCCGGCTTCGCCCTTCCGGCACCCCGTCCTGTCAGAAAGTCACGGCTACTGTGCTTTCGCCCGTTCGCCGGGAATTGCGGAAACGTGTTTTGTGCTGCAGTTCTGCATTTGCATGGTCCTTCCGCTCCCGCTAACCTCCCTGAGATCATGTTTTCCCGCTTTTTCATCGATCGTCCGATCTTCGCAACCGTGCTGTCCGTCGTGATTACGCTGGCGGGTGGCATCGCTGTGTTTGTGTTGCCGGTTTCTCAGTATCCTGAGATTGCACCACCCACGGTGGAAGTGTCCACCGTTTATCAGGGTGCGAACGCGAAGGTGGTGGCTGACACGGTGGCATCGCCTGTTGAGCAGCTGGTGAATGGTGTGGAGGGCATGCTCTACATGTCGTCTCAGTGCACCAACGACGGTGCCTGGACGCTCACTGTGACATTCGCACCGGGCACCGACCTGAATCTCGCTCAGGTGCTCGTGCAGAACCGCGTCGCGCTCGCTCAGCCGACCCTTCCCGAGCTGGTGCAGCGTCGCGGAGTGACTGTGCGAAAGAAAGCTCCCGGAGTGCTGATGATCGTTAACCTGTTTTCTCCGGACGGGCTTCGCGACAACCTTTATTTGAGTAACTACGCGACCATCCAGATGCGGGATGAATTATCTCGTGTCGAGGGCGTTGGTGACATTTCATTTCTGGGGCGTCGGGACTACAGCATGCGAGTGTGGCTGGATCCGCAGCAGATGGCCATCCGCGGCATCAGTACTCAGGACATCCTGCGAACCATCGAACAGCAGAATACTCAGGTGGCAGCTGGTGCGATTGGCCAGCAGCCGACAACATCGGGCCAGATCTTTCAGTACACCATGACCACTCTGGGGCGGCTTGCGGACGAAGAGCAGTTTGGAAATATGGTGCTGCGATCTGACGGTGAGGGTCGGATGCTGCGGCTGCGGGATGTTGCGCGAGTGGAGCTGGGGGCTGCAGCCTATGACCAGGTGTGCACACTGGATGGTCAGCCCTCGGTCGCACTTTCGATTTATCAGCTTCCCGGCAGCAATGCTCTGCAGGTTGCCGAAGCGGTGCGTCAGCGAATGGAAGACCTGCGGCAGCGGTTTCCGGAGGGTGTGGACTACCGCATTGTGTATGACACGACTCCCTTCATTCGCGAATCGGTGCGGGAGGTTTTGACGGCGCTGCGGGACGCGGTGGTGCTTGTGGGAATTGTGGTGCTGGTGTTTCTGCAGGGCTGGCGTCCTGCGGTGATTCCTTTGGTGGCAGTGCCAGTGGCGATTATCGGCACGTTTGCTGCGATGCTGGCGTTTGGTTTCAGTCTGAACGTGCTGACGCTGTTCGGGCTGGTTCTGGCGGTTGGAATCGTCGTGGATGACGCGATTGTGGTGGTGGAGGCCGTGGAGCATAATCTGGCAGCAGGAATGCGGCCGCGTGAGGCAGCTTTGCGGGCGATGGACATGGTGGCAGGTCCAGTGATTGCTGTGGGGCTGGTACTGACTGCCGTATTCGTCCCGTGTGCTTTTATTACTGGAGTGGTTGGCGAGTTTTTCCGGCAGTTTGCCGTCACCATCGCGATTTCCACTTTGATTTCCGCGTTCAATTCGCTGACGCTCAGTCCGGCACTTGCCGTGTTATTACTGCGTCCGCGTTCGGCAGGCCACTCGCGGGAATCGCTCCCGCGACCGGGCGTGGCACTGCTGGGAGCCTGGCTGGCAGCGACTTTGTTGTATCCGGCCGTGCTCCCGCACATTGCCTCCGGTGGCCTGCCTGTCTGGCTCGCGGAGACTCCTGGTCGTCTCCTGTTCGCTCTGGCGGGACTGCTGTCAGCCGGCCTTTGCAGTAGGCTCATCAACCAGTTGCTGGGACGTGTTTTTACAGCATTTAACCGATGTTTTGATCTCAGCACGAACGGCTACGCAGCGATTGTTCGTGGTTTGCTGAAAGTCAGTCCGCTGGTGCTGCTTCTGTACGCCGCTCTGGTTGGCGGGACCTGGGAGCTGTTTCGGCAGACGCCGACGGGCTTTATTCCGCCACAGGACAAGGGCTATCTGGTGCTGAATGTGCGTCTTGCCGATTCCGCCGCGCTGGACCGCACTCAGGCTGTGATGCGTCGTGTGGAAGAACTGGCGGCGCAAGTCCCGGGAGTCCGCCATACGGTCGCGATTGCTGGTCAGTCACTCTTGCTGAACACAGCTGCTGCCAACTTTGGGTCGATGTATCTGATGCTGGACGATTTTTCTGAACGGGTCCCTCGAGGCCAGACGGCTGAAAGGATTTCTGAGGAGGTTCGGGCGTTGCTGGAATCAGAGGTCGCGGACGCCGAAGTGCATCTGCTGGGGGCTCCACCGATTGAAGGTATGGGGGCAGCCGGCGGTTTTCGAGTGGTGATTCAGGATCGCGGTGAAAACGGCCTGGAGGTGCTGGAATCGGTCAGTGAATCAGCGGTTGATGAGGGCCTTGCGGACGGACGATTGCGGGACTTGTTTTCCGGATTCCGAGCCACCACGACGTGGCTGGATCTGGAGGTTGATCGGGATGCTGTTCGCAAAATGGGCCTGTCACTGGGCGATGTATTCAGCGCCCTGCAGGTGAACTTTGGCTCGCTTTATGTGAACGATTTCAATCGATTTGGCCGCACGTGGCAGGTGAATGTGCAGGCGGATGCCGGTTACCGGATGCGGACTGAGGATTTGCGGCGCATGTTTGTCCGCTCGCCCACGGCAGGAAGCGTACCGCTGTCCACCTTTATCCGGGTTCGTTCGATTCCCGGGCCGCTGATGATCTATCGGCATAATCTGTATCCGGCAGCGTATGTGAATGCGGATGCGCGAGCGGGTGTGAGTTCCGGAGATGCGATTCGGGCGTTATACGCAGCCACCGAGCGTGGCCTCGCTCCGGGAATGAAGGTGGAGTACACGGAACTTGCCTTTCTGCAGCAATTGGCAGGGAACACAGCGATGTATGCGTTTCTGCTGGCTGTGGTGCTTGTGTTTCTTGTGCTGGCAGCGCAGTACGAAAGCTGGCTGCTTCCGCTCGCCGTGATTCTCGTCGTACCGATGTGTTTGTTGTGTTCAGTGGCGGGCGTTATCTGGGTGGGAACTGATATCAATATCTTCACTCAGATCGGCTTCATCGTGCTGGTCGGGCTGGCCTGCAAGAATGCCATTCTGATTGTGGAATATGCGAGGAGTTTGTGCCTGTCGGGTACCGAGGCGAGGGAGGCAACAGTGGAGGCCTGCCGCCTTCGGCTGCGTCCGATTGTCATGACCAGTCTGGCGTTTGTGTTCGGCGTCCTGCCGCTGGTGCTGGGCGAAGGTGCCGGGGCGGAAATGCGGCGGACACTCGGAGCCGCAGTCTTCGCGGGGATGCTGGGCGTAACGATCTTTGGCGTGTTCCTGACGCCTGTGTTCTTCCACGTTCTGCAGCGGCTTGCGGGGCGTTCGACTGCCACAGCGTCCTCGGCGGACTGAGACTGCTGATCGATTGCGGCCACGGCTGGTCACAGTGCCAACGTCACTCGCCTTCCGCCCGCAATGCTTCCCACCCCACTCACCGAATTTCAGGCACCATCTCTTCCCCCAGTGTTGCGTTCCCTCCGCTCGTTACTCAGAATAACGCCCCGCTCGCTCGTTCTCTCCATGCCTCGGCTTCTCAGCCTCCCCAACTCCTGCAGTACAAACCTCGCCCCCCTCAAGCACAAGGCCCGCCGACATGCCTGGTCTCCCTGCCTGCGTCCATTCAATCGGGATCCTTGCTGCGATCTTTGCCGCAGCCGCAACAGCAGG
This sequence comes from Planctomycetaceae bacterium, assembly GCA_046074645.1. Classification (GTDB taxonomy): domain Bacteria; phylum Planctomycetota; class Planctomycetia; order Planctomycetales; family Planctomycetaceae; genus SXXK01. The sequence goes on from JBJTOP010000035.1 coordinate 35,972, forward strand.
TGCTCAGCAACCGGTGGTTCTGGGAGAGCATTCCGGAGCGGTCATGGCGGCTGGATTTGTGACCGATGGTTCGCGTGCGGTCACCGTCGGCAGCGATCAGCGCGTGCTCTTCTGGGATGTGTCCGCCGGACGCGTGCTGCAGACGTTCACCCAGCATACCGGACCGATCTACACGCTCGCCGTGAGTGCTGACGGACAGACGCTCGCCACCGGTTCACAGGACAACTCCCTGCGGGTCTGGGACCTGCCGATGCGGCTGCCAATTAAACGTCACACCGAACCCGGCCCGCCGATCAGCAGCGTCGCTCTTGCTCCGGACGGGTTCTCCGTGCTGACAACGGCAGCATCGGGCGCTGTGCGATCCTTTCCACTCACCACCTCCGCCACCGCAGTGACTCGAACCGGCCATGCAGCAGAAGGTTCGGCCGTGGCCTGGCGAAGTGACCCCGGTGGATTTGCGACCGCTGATGCTTCCGGCCTGATTTGCCTCTGGTCGCCGGATCTCGATGCCCCGCTCGCAAAACTCCTCGGCCACGCAGGTCGGGTCAGTCAGCTGTTGTTCACCCAGGGCAATCAGCAGCTCTTTTCTCTTGGCGACGACCGTCTGCTGCGATCATGGCAGATGCCAGTACCTCCGGGGCGTCTGCTGCTGACACTGGATGCAGCAGCCCTTCACTGTGAACTGATCCCCGGGCAGAACACGGCGATTCTGGCGGCAGCAGGTCGCCCACCATTGCTCATTAATCTTCAAACCGGCGAGCGCACGAGGGAATTTCCGGCCGCCGGGACCGAGATTGCCTGCCTCGCACCCGCACCCAACGCACAATGGCTCGCTGCGGGAACCCCGGCTGGCGAAATTCGCGTGCTGAATATTGGCGATGCTGTGCAGACCGGTCGTCTTGCCGGTCACACCGGAGCCATTTCAGACATCGCTGTTCACGCCGACAGTCAGCGAATTCTCAGTGCCGGCGTCGATGGTACGATTCGCGTCTGGAAACTGCCGGTGGCCTCAAAACCACTTCAGGGGCACGCCGCCGTCATTCGTGGCCTGATTGCCGCCTCCAGCGGAGCATGGACGGCCACGTGGTCGGACGACAAAACGCTGCGTTTCCGCGACGCCGCAGGGAATCCCGCGGGTCAGGCTGCCACACATCAGCAGCCCATCACCGCCGCGGCTCCGCGACATGACGACGCCCTCACCGCCACCGGGGATGCCGCCGGTGTCCTCAGCGTCTGGAACAGCAGCAACGGGGCCCTTGATGGACTCCTTCCCGCACATCAGGGTGCCATTCATGCTCTCGAATTCACCCCGGATGGATCAGGCATCGTCACTTCCGGAGCCGACGGTATGCTCCGACGCTGGAAACTTCCGTTCCCCAAACAGCTCCCGGCCACCGACGCGGACCGCGTGAAACCCGACTGGGAACTTACAGCCCCCGAATCCGACCAGGTCGTGCGTCTGCAACGGCTCGTCGGAGAACAGGGACTCGCCGCACTCACCGCCTCCGGAACGCGCCTGCATCGGCTCGCATGGACCGGACAGGTTGCCGGAACAGTGGGCTCCCCCGGAGGCACGATCAGAGGACTTCAGGCCGGCAGGAAGGGCGAAGTCTTCGCCGCGTGGACCGATGCCGGAATTCTGCATATCCTTGGCCCGGATCTGGCACTGCAGCGATCCCTTCCCGCCATCCAGGGCCTGCGTTCCGCACGCTGGAATCGCGAGGCCACTCAGCTGATTGTCACCGATGGCCAGCCACGCATCCGCGTGATCGCGGCCGACTCCGGCCGGCTTCTCGAAGAAATCGCCACGCCGGTCGCTGTTCATGTGGCCGACTGGAATGGCACGGATCATGGTACCGCTGTTGCCGCCGGCGAAGCGGTGCCCGAAGCCCACCTGCTCACACGCAGCCTGCTTGTCGTTCAGGATACCACCATCCAGGGCCCGCTGCAGCTCACCACAACTCCCGACCAGAACCAGCTCTGGACCGCCGGAGCCTCCGGAAAAGTCCAGCTCAGACCACTCACCGGTGGCGACCCCCTGCGAACGCTTGAGGCCGGGGCTCCGATCACCAGCCTCGCACTGGCCCCCAACGGAACCATCATCGCCGCAGCGCGTGGCGATAATGTGGTCAACCTCTGGAAAACAGACGGCACCGCGCTCCCGGAAATCCGTCCCCCCGCTGCCCCTCGCAGCCTCTCCCTCACCACAGACGGTGCCCGGCTCGCCGTCTCCGCTGCCGATGGAGCACTCCGCGTTTATGATACCGCCACCGGACTGCTGCTCGAAACCCAGGCCGATCACACCGCCAACATGCCCGCAGCCGCTGTGCGATACCTGCCCGATAACCTTACACTGCTGTCCGCCGGTGATGACCGGCAGGTGAGAACCAGAAAAACTTCCATCATTCGGGCTCAGCCACTGGCTGCCGAACCCATCCTGACAGCACTCCCGGTCAACGCCGGAGCCCAGTTCCTGATTCTCACCGATGCCGGTGCCGTAAAGTTGGTGAACGCCACCAGCGGCGCTGTGGAACGCACATGGCAGACCGATGGCCGCCCCGCTCGATCCATCGCCGTCCGCTCGGATAACCAGCGCATCGCCGCCGGGCTTGAGGGCGGTGAAATTCGCGTCTGGAACATCAACGATGCCGAAAAACCTCTGCTGGTGCTCACCGGCGAACGCACTGTAACACAGCTGATCTGGAGCCCCGACAATCGGCGACTCGCGGCTGCCGCAGCCGAACACGTCGTGATCTTTGGTCCTCCCCTGCCAAACACGCAGCCGCCCGTTGAGCTGATTCTGCATCAGACCACGGTCTGCGAAGCTCCTGTTCAGCGACTGCAGTTCAATCCCGACGCCCGCAGACTGCTCACCGCACTCGCCAACGGGCGCCTTGATGAATGGACCTGCACGGGCCCCGAACAACGCCGCCAGTTCGCGCATGGCGGACCCGTCTACGGCGCGGCCGTCTCAAAGGATGGAAACATCGTCGTCTCCTGCAGCGTCGATCAGACCGTTCGCGTCTGGGATAACGTCACGGGCCAGCAGAAGTTTTCACTCACAGGCCACCGCGGGCCTGTGCACGCCGTTGCGCTCAGCCCTGACGAATCCTTCGTCGTCTCCTCAGGCGCCGATGGCACCCTGCGACTCTGGGACATCGTCGGTGGACGTCAGCTGAAACAGCTCGCCGCCTGGGACACCACAATGTATTCCGTCGCCGTCCATCCCGGCGGCGGCCTGATCGCAGCCGCAGGGGCCGATCGCAAAGTGCACCTCCTGGACCTCATCACCGGCAGCGAAGTTCGCAGTCTGACCGGTCACTCCGACTATATTCACTCAGTCGCCTTCAACCCCGATGGCAGTCGACTCCTGTCCTATGGATATGCCGGACAACTGAAAACCTGGTCCACGGGCGATGGTTCGCTGATTAACCAGCAGCAAATCGGACGCATAGGCAACACCGCCCGCTATTCCCCAGACGGACGCCAAATCATCCTCGCAGCCGGTGACGGCAGTACCACAGTCGTTCCGGCTCCGTAGCCGGAGTCGGCCGCGAAACGAGGGAGAAGATTCGAAAGCGAGAGTGACTGTTCCGGGAAAGTCACCCGCCACTCAAAGTGGCACGTTATCGGCACACGGGGGCTTGCTGGCACCTCGCGGTGGTCGTTTTGGCGTCCAGCGCGACCGTTTGGCCGAATTCCCAACAACTCCCCAGCGGTTTTTCTGATTCTTTGGCAATTCTGATTCACACACAATTGACAGTGATTCCGAAAGATAGTAACAATTTCGGGGTGACTGCCTGTGAACATGCTTCGCACCTGCGCTCTAAATGGGCAAAGATGCTGCTGCTTGCAGCAAAACCCCTTGTAATTCTTTGTTTTTTTTCCGGAGACAGCCATGAACATGCGTCATTCATGGAAGCGTCGAGCATTTACGCTCATCGAGCTCCTCGTGGTGATTGCCATTATCGCCATCCTGGTCGCTCTGTTGCTTCCCGCCGTCCAGCAGGCCCGCGAAGCTGCTCGAAGAACCAGCTGCAAGAACAATCTCAAACAGATTGGGATTGCGATGCACAACTATCATGATGTGCACAATCAGTTCCCCCCAAGCGTCGGCTGGAATCCCGGTCCGGCCTACCGTGACGACATCCGCGGTGCGTTCTCTGATAAGGTCTACATGCTCCCAATGCTCGAGCGTGCCAACGAGTATGGTCGCATTCGCTACGACCAACTGCCCTACGCCCACTGGTGGCGCGGGGACAACACTGGACTCAGTGGCCGACTCCCGGTCTTCAACTGCCCCTCAAACGCCAATCCCAACCAGAACGGTCCGGACGGAAACTTCACCTACGCCATTAACAATGGCGTCCAGAACTACTCCGGTGCCGGCACCAACCGCATCAGCGGCTGGGAAGGTCGTCATAATGGCGCAGCGTCTTACCTTGGTCACGTCAACGATCAGCCCGTGAACTTCCAGGCAATCACGGACGGCAGCAGCAACACAGCGGCCTACTCCGAATTTGCCATGGACACCTTCCGACCCGAACCGTACACACGCAAAAGCTTCCAGGTGAAGTCATGGGCTGGTGGTAACGACCATCGTGCTCTGCGACAAAGCTGCCTGAACCTCACCGCCTCTGCCGACAACGGCGGTGGCCGACATTCAATGCGAGGTGCTGGCTGGGCATGGTCCTTCGTCGGACAGGGCAGCGTCTACTCGCACAACATGAACCCCAACGAGACCGCCTGTCACTCGAACGAAGGCGACTGGTTCGGCTCCACCATGATGTCCGCCTCCAGCTGGCACACCGGTGGTGCTCAGATCTGTCTTTGCGACGGTTCTGTCAAGTTCATCAGCGAGAACATTGACTTCGAGACCTGGGTCAGAATCGGAGTTCGCAACGATGGACAGGTGATCGGCGAATTCTAGGATTCGTTGTCGGCGCTCATTCACATCGAACCGGAATGCCGCACGGCATTCCGGTTTTTTGTTTTCCGGCGGAAAGTTTTTGCATGGGCTCGAAGGAATCCTTCGACTTGCCTCCCATGAAGCAGGCAGGCAGGCGTTTACAACTGGTGGCCGCAATTGCTGCTCTTGCCTCGTTCCTTTCGGCTGGCTGCCGCGACGTGGATCCCGCCTCTGTGCCGGCGTCACCGGCTGCCGTGACCGAAAAAACATCAACCGAGCTTCCTGGGTCACGGCCCCCCGCTACTCCAGTCGCCGAATCATGGTCCTCAGCTGATGCCTCGCGCGGCCCGCAACCGAATTTCCGTGACGTCGCCGCCGGATACGGAATTGAATTTCAGTTCTTTGAGGACCGGGTTCCGGGACGGTATCTGCTGCCGGAGGTGATGGGCGGAGGAGTCGCGTGGCTTGATCTCGACCGCGACGGCTGGCAGGACCTGTTCTTCACGAACGGAGAAGTTCTTGATCGGCGTCCCGATTCTCCTCAGGTGCCCGGCGATCGGATGTTTCGAAATCGCCTCGGTGAACGGTTCGAAGATGTGTCTGTCCCGAGCGGCGGTGAAACCGGCGGCTACGGGCAGGGAGCGGCCGCAGGAGATTTTGACGGGGACGGGTTTCCCGATCTGTTCATTTCCAACTATGGCATGGACGTGCTTCTGAGAAATAACGGTGACGGCACATTCACCGACGTGACGCTCAGTTCTGAAATCGGGGACGCTGACTGGAGCACCAGCGCAGCCTGGGTGGATCTCAACGGCGATTCTCTCGCTGACGTTTACTGTGCGAACTACATGGACGTGACGTTGGCGAACAGTGCAGTCTGCAACTACGGCGGCAAGCCCGGTTACTGTGGTCCCGGCAAGTTCAATGGCGTGCACGATGCGGTGTGGCTGAATCTGGGAGATGGAACCTTCCGGGAAGCATCCCGCGAACTTGGACTCACGACCGCGGCATCCAAAGGACTGGCCCTCGCTGTTCTCGATCTGGATCGCGATCTGCGTCCGGAGATCTATGTCGCCAACGATATGGAAGCCAATCTGCTGTTTACTCAAACCGACGTTCCCGCCGGCGGTCCGGTATGGCGTGAAACAGCCAGTTCCGCAGGAGCCGCCGTGAGTGCTGACGGGCTGAACGAGGCCAGCATGGGAGTTGCCGCCGCCGACTATGACGGCGATCGGCTGCCGGATCTTTATCTCACCCACTATTACCAGATGAAGAACACACTCTACCGAAATCTGGGCGGTTTATTGTTCGAAGACGACAGCCTGCGAACCGGCGTTGCGGCGACCAGCCTCGCATATCTGGGCTTCGGCACCATTCCGCTGGACTACAACCTGGACCATCGGCCCGATGTGTTCATCGCGAACGGGCATGTCCTTGGTCCTGCGATTGAGCCCAGCGCAATGACTCCACAACTGCTGCGTAATACCGGGACTGGTTTCGAGGACATTTCACGATTTGCCGGCGGCTATTTCGTCGATGCCTGGACTGGACGCGGCGCAGCCGGCTGCGACTTCGACCACGACGGTGACACGGATATTGCGGTCAGTCATATTGATCGCCCGGTTTCGCTGCTCCGTAACGACACCATCAGCACCCCGCGGAGCCTGCAAGTGGATTTGCAGAGGCTGGATCGCGTGCCTGTACCGGGAGCACGGGTTCTGATCACGTCTGCGGATGTGCAGTCCGAGCAGTCCGTGTCGGCGGGTGGCAGCTATTTATCAACCAACGACTCGGCGCTGTTGTTTCCGCTGGAAGCAGACACCGCCGATATCGAGGTAACGTGGCCGGACGGTCGAGTGGACCGTCACGCGGCGATTCCCGCGGGCCTGACGTGCGTGCTCCTGCCGGGACGCTGGTATGCAGTGCCCCGCTGACGGGGTCCTTCAGAGGTGATGACACGTGGCTGAAGCAGGCATGGAATCTACCGGCGGGAATCGATGGCTGCGGCGTTCCATAGCAGTCTGTGCCGTCGCAATCATGGTCTCCTGGACGGCATGGAAAGTCTGGAATGCGATCGAAGACAGCAGGGCCATGCAGGCAGCAGAGGCGGGGCGTCAGTACCTCCGGGAGCGGCGGGACGAACTGGCCGAGGGCGAGTTCGCCAAAAGCCTGCAGCGATTTCCACGTAACGCCGAACTCCGTCTGCTCTGGGCTCAGGCTGTTATCGGTGGTCGCAGTCGCAACGTTCAGGACGCTGCCCAGCTGGCCATCTCCGGACTCGCACAAATCCCGGACACGTCAGCTTCGGCCGCAGAGGCTCGGATGCGCGAAGGGCGACTGGCACTGCTCGTGCTGCAGCAGCCTGATCGCGCAGAACAACTGCTGAAAAGCTCCCTGAAGCTCGATCCCACCCCGATCGATCCCCACTACCTGCTCTGGAAACTCTATGAACTTACCGACCGCTATCAGGAAGCGGAACCATTCTTCCTCGCCGTCTGGCAACGCACTCCACAGCCGGAGAAAGCCGCGTGTCTGCGCGATTGGTACCTCAGCCAGTTCAGCCCGCTGGCTGCCACAGCGGAACTCGATCGCCGCATGGGGTTCCTGGACGACGACAGAACCGGGGCTGAAGGCGTGGTGGTGGCAAGGCTCGCCACGTTCCAGCGAAACGAGCCCCAGTCACCCATCACGCTGGCGGTGAACGCGGCGCATCTCATTCAGCTTCGCGACCGTGAATCTGCCACACCACTGCTCGAAAAAGTGCAGTCCACCGCTGCTGCTCGATCCAGCGATTTCTTTCTCTCAGTCTGGGTCAGTCTCCTGCTGGAACTGGGGCGTCTGCCCGAAGCACAGACCTGGTTCGAAGCATACTCAGGCCCCCAAAACGGTCACCTCTATCACCGCACAGCCGGCCGCATGGAACAGACCGTCTACCGACGTGACGAACGCGCACTGGAGCATTTCAACACTGCTCTGGAAATCTGGCCTGGTGCAATGGACTGGTCGCTGCTGCACTTCAAAGCTCAGTCGCTGGCGAGACTGGGACGCCGTCAGGAGGCCGATCAGATACGGAGTCGCGCGAAGGAGATTGAGCTTTTGATGGAGCTGCCTGTCCATCAGAAGCTCAGGAAACTGCTCTTGAACCTCAGCGACACCGCGACCCTGCGGGAGATGGAGAACTTCTACCGAGCACTGGGTCGCGACTGGGAGGCCAGCGAATGGTCGCGACTGGCTGCGGATTTGCCCTCCAGCCGCTGAAACTGTACACTCCCTGCAGTCCGCGGCAGCAGCCGCGCCCTTCCTCACCCACCGCCGGAGAATTCCTGTGAAATGCTTCATCAGTCTGTCCTGTCTGCTGTTAACATTCGCCATCCTTGGCTGCGGCGGTTCCACTCCGGAATTGCCTGCCGGTGGCGGCGGAGCCAATTCGCTCGGTCAGGATGAAATTCAGAAGCAGATTGAAGAGTCCAAGTCCAAGGCGATGGGCAAGTACAAGGGCAATATGCCAATGCCTGGCGGCAAACAGTAAAACCTCCTCGGAGTTTTCGGGGCTCTGCCCGATCGTTCGGCTGCAGTGAGCCACTCTGATGCAACAGAAATCCGCCAGGACCCGAATTCGATTTTCCGGGTTTTTGTTGACAGGGCTGCTGTTTCTGATCCAAACCACAGCAGTCGCTGCCGCCCCACGGTCCTTCAGCGTCGATGAGCCCACTCCGCAAAACACTCAGGCAGCCCAGCGGTACCTCACAGCACTCCTGCGTAATCCGCGCCCCGGAACAGCCTTTGAAAAAGTCTGTGCGTGGCACGCGGACCGGGGCAGTGCCGGAACTTTTCGCAACGCCCTGCTTCAATTCGCCGTTGAAGCAGGAGCGATCTCCGCCGACGCGTTGCCCAACGCTCCCACCGTAGCAGCACCGCCGCTCCCGTCCGATGCTGCGACCGAGGTTCTCGGCATTCCTGCGGCCACGTCAGCCGATGCCGCTCTGCTGCTCGCTGGGCTCCTCGATCTGCGTCACGGAGAACCGCAGCACGCCGCACTGCTGCTGGCCCGCGCCGCCGAACTGCGTCCCAACGACCCCGTCACCCGCTGGATGCTCGCCCGGGCTCTCGATCAATCTGATCAGGCAACCGCTGCAACCGCCGCCTTCGAAGCTGCTCTTGCACTCAAGCCTCCCCGGGTTGATCTGGCCGAGATTCACCGCGACTACGCGGAATGTCTCCAGCGGCAGCGGCAGCCCGAGAAATCGCTTCAGGTCTGGCAGCGGCTTGAACAGGCCTTTCCCGGCGATCGTCGCGTTCTGCGGCAGGTCGCACGTGCTCTGGCCCGAGACGGTCGCTGGACTGATGCACTCACACGCTTCGAACAGTTGTCGATAACTGCCAGCGAAACTGAAGACCGCATCGCCGCCGAGCTGGAAGTCTGTGAAGCCCTGCAACAACTCGAACGAAGCAAAGATTCGCTCACACGTCTGCAGTCGCTTCTGCCGGAACTGGATCCGGCGGCGTGGCTTTATCGCGACGTCCGCGCGCGGATCG
>JBJTOP010000036.1:0-13281 GCA_046074645.1 Planctomycetaceae bacterium
CTGAGCTTAGCGATTTCGAATGGGAACTCAGCCATCCGTTTTCTGAACGTTTTGAAGTGCTGTTCGGCAAGTACAGTAGTCGGCACGAGCACGGCGACTTGGTAACCACTCTCGACGGCCTTGAAAGCAGCCCTCATGGCGACTTCGGAGGCAACCACAAATTCAGCTGATCATTCATCGCATTTCCCCCCCGCAGATCCGCAAACTGCAGCCGCAGAGCCGACAGTCTGGATTCCGGACAACGCCTCGGGTGTCCTTAGAGCAGGGCCATTAGTCAATTCACAGTTCACTCCGTTTCGCTGCGGATGATCGACTCACGCTTTCGCTGATACTCTTCCTGGGTGATCGCACCGCTGTCAAGAGCCTCCTTCAGGTCAATCAACTGCCTGCCAACAGTCGGTGCGGACACATTCGAAGAACTTCGAACAATGCCTGGCATGATACAACCGGGCAACTGTGCCAGCAGGAGCAATACAGTCAACACCCCCATGGCTTCGCGCATGCAACACCCCATCCCTGGTCAATGTGTCAATTACTACCCAAAGTCCGCCCGAGCTGAAAAGTAGTCAAGCCCCCATCTTAGGTCAATTGCGAAAACCAGCCCAGGTGCCGCAGAAGCACAGAGGGGCGTGAAGGTGCCATGCACTCTGGCCTCGCGCCGAGGTGCCGTGACGTTCTGTCGCAGGGAGCCCGCGGGAGGGCGAAGCTGGGATGACGAAACGGTGTTAAGACGGGAGTTCAGGGGTGTTTTTGGCTTGAGCGAGGAAAGGTCGTGGTTTGAGGTTTTCAGCAGTGAAAAAGCTGGGTGTCCGTTTCGACGGAGCGAAACGCGACTCTGTGCAGAGTTCGCGCCGTTTCACCATCCCAGGGCGAAGCTCCTGCTGAGCCGCATGCCTGCCGCGAAGACTGCAGAATTTCAACGCCATTGGGCGGCAGCCACGCGACTGAGCGGTTGGGCGGAAGCCCCCGGCTGTGTTTTGCACCGAAGGTGCGCGCGCTGGCGAGGGCGTTGGCGGGGCGGTGGCAGGGGCCTTTGCCCGCAGGCTGCCGCCATGCGGCTGAGGTAGCGAGCCATTGGGCGGCAGCCACGCGACTGAGCGGTTGGGCGGAAGCCCCCGGCTGTGTTTCGCACCGAAGGTGCGCGCGCTGGCGAGGGCGTTGGTCCGGCGTTTGCAGGGCCGTTTGCCCGCAGGCTGCCGCCATGCGGCTGGAGCATGGGGCAGGAGCATGGGGCAGGAGCATGGGGCTGGGATTGCGAGTGGTTGTTGGCGGGATTTGGTTTGCGATCGAGGATCAGATCGCTATTTCTTTAAAGCCTGCTGAAGTGTGGGTACGAGTTGTTCAACAGTGACGTTGGTCGACAGGACGCGGGCTTCTCCGTTGAGCACCCAGATGGTGGGACTGGCCGCAAGTCCCCAGAAGCGGACGAGGGGGCTGTTCCAGGACCGCTGGGGTGTCTGCGGAAAGAAGATTTGCTGCCCGGGAGCGGGGTGCTGTTCGAGGAAGGTGTTCAGCTGGCTTTCGTCTTCGTCGAGGGCAACTCCGATGATCCGCAGGCGTTCCTGCGGAAGTTGTTCGCGGATGCGTGCGAGGGCAGGGAGGATTTTATCGCGGAACTCGTCGGACTGGGAATCCCAGAAGTAGATGAGGGTGGGTTTGCCTTTGAAGTCATCTGCGGAAACGTAGCCACCGTCGCTGGTTGGTCCTGAGAACTGCGTGAGGATCTGTCCGGGCAGAGCGAGGCGTCGGAGCGCGGCTGTGGCCTCCTGACCCTGATCTGATGTTGGGAATTTGTCGGCAAGAGTGGTGTAGCAGAGTCGACTTTCGGTGAGCAGTCGGGAGGCGAGTTCTGTATCGGAGGAGGCTGCGGCGTGGAGTTCGCAGCTGCGACCGGCGCCGAAGAGCAGTGAGGTGCTGCGTTTCTGGTCATCGGGGAAGCGATCGGCGAATTCCCGAGCCCAGCGTGAAAGTGTTTCGAACCAGACAGGCTGTGTTCGGCCGGTGAGTCCCGCTTTGGTATGTGCGAAGCGAGCGATGGTATAGACGCCTTCGGCAGCTGCGGGTGACTGCGGATCCCGATCACAGAGGGCCTGAACGTCGCTGTAAAGGGCTTCGATATCTTCTTCGCTGCCGGTGAGAGCGATTTGAAAGCGTGCTTCCAGCAGTTGTTTGATGGCGGTGTCGAATTGAGGAATTCGGGAGTCTTCGTTCATGGTGCGGCGGATGGCGCGGGTGGCGAGGTCGATGATGCGTTCGTTGCGTTCGCGTCGAGCTTTTCGGGCAGCTTCGACGTCGGCAGGGAACGCGCCGATTCGCAGTCGCTGGATTTCAGCGAGCGACTGTGTTGCTTCGTCATCGGGGAACTCAGGTTGCCGGCCTGCAGTGCCCGGCTGTGCCGCGCCATCGCCGGGCGTTCTGGCGTCGGGCTCCGGGATGGAGGCGGTGAGTCCGGCCGGGCGAATGACGGGGCTGACAGACCCTGGCTGAGATTCGCCTTCTGTCGGGGGACTTTCTGACGAAGCTGTTGCCGCGGCGGGCTGTGGGGCATTGGATCCTCCGCAGCCTGTCATCAGGCTGCCGGCAAGGACAGCGGTGCCGATGGTAAAAAGGTGCCGTGGCAGCATCGTATGCGTTCCTTCGCTGAGGCAGTAGCGGAGCGACTATGGTTTGGAGTCTGACGGCGTTTTTAGCGGATTGCCGGCGGGGCGCAAATAGAAGTCCGCCGCGATTCCGGAACGAGGATTTGCGGCGGGGGTGGGGGGCGAGCAGGTTTGTTCAGGCGACCATTGTCTCTGGTGTGATAATTTCCTGCATGTCATTGATGTCGTCTGCAGTGCGTCCCTGGGGCAATTTATCGCGAACGTCCCAGGCAAGGCCCACGGCCTTCAGCAGTCGGATTGACCACCAGGTGATGTCCACTTCCCACCATTTGTGCCCGGCGGGAGCGACGGAGGGATGAGCGTGATGGTTGTTGTGCCAGCCTTCGCCGTAGGCGAGGATGGCAACCCACCAGAGGTTGCGGGATGCATCGCGAGTGTCGTAGTTGCGATAGCCCCAAAGGTGGGTAGCAGAATTCACGAACCACGTGCTGTGGTAGGCGGCCACCATGCGAACGCACATACCCCAGACCAGCCAGGAGAGCCCGAGTTGCCAGCCTCCGAGCAGCCAGCCGGCGGTGAGGAGGGTGATGCCACTGCCCCAGAGCCAGAGCGGAAACGTGCGTTCGAAGAAATTCACGAGCGGTCGGTTAATGAGTTCCGGGCAGTAGCGACGCATCAGAAGGCGAGTGGCCTCGGTGGTGCGTTTGGGGAACAGCCAGAGCATGTGGGACCACCACGCGGGGTCTTTAACGGGTGAGTGCGGGTCGCCCTCGTGGTCCGATTTTTGGTGGTGCAGGCGATGAGTTGCCGCCCAGGTGAGGGGTGAACCTTCGCCGGAGAGACAGCCGCAGGCGAGCACGAAGAATTCGGCTGGCGTTCGCAGCTTCAGTGATTTGTGTGAAAGGTACCGGTGGTAGCCCAGACAAATTCCGATGCTGCAGGTGAGCCAGTGCAGACCGAGGCAGATGGCAAGACCGGACCAGCTGAACAGGGAGGGCACAAACGCCGCAACCGCGCCGACGTGGATACCAATCAGGAAGAGAGTGACCACCCAGTCGATATTGGACGACCGCAGTTGATCACGGTGGAATGCAGATACGAGAGTGTCTGTTTCGGATTGGTATTTCAGACGCCGGACTTCCGCAGGCGACAAGCCGCTGGAATGTGAATCGATGGCCGGTGTGACGGGTGCTTTTGACGCAGCTTTCAATGCCGCGATCCCTGTGCTCATGGTGGTGTTGACCTGAGTTCGTGTGGAATTGTCTGGTCGGTTTTGGAAACTGTTGAAACCGCACCGCCGGGGGGAAGGCTACGGGGGATATCGACGGGATGCAATCGCAGCACGTTGCCGCCCAGTCATTCGTTTGTCAAACTTCTGTCACGGGCGCAAGTGTCTTTCTGGTAGGGATTTGCGACTCGTGTGGCGGGCGTGCGGAGATCGCTTTCAGCGGCTCGCGTTTGATGCGGTGAGAAACGTTCACGGATCCGGTGAAAGTCCCAGGGGGTTATTCCCGGGTGAGGGATTGATCGAGGTTGAGGATGGCGAGGCAGATGGCGGTCCATGCGGCGTGTTCTTCGGCAGGAATTGCCGGATTTCGGGGGGACAGACCGACGATGAGCAGCTGGGTGGCGGCATCCGGATTGGCTGAATAGATTTGTCGCTGGCGGTTGAGTCCTGCGAGTAATGTGGCGGTTTCGGCGGCGCCAGGCGGGCGGCAGCAGACTCTTAGAAAGGCATTGCTGAGTCGGCCGTGGTCGGAATCTGCGGCCAGCCAGGCGTGTTCCGCAAGTACGCGTGCGGATTCGACCCAGGTGGGGTCATTGAGAGTGGTGAGTGCGTGCAGCGGGGTACTTGTGGGCTGACTTCGGACGCGGCAGGCTTGTCGATTTGATGTATCGAAGAGGTTTGCGGGAGCGACAGTGCGGCGCCAGAAGGTGTAGAGGCTGCGTCGATAGAGGTCAGAGCCGGAGGAGGCGGGATAGGTGAAGTCACGTTCTTTGGTGATAGCGAGTGACTCCCAGATGCCGTCTGGCTGGTAGGGGTAGACGGGAGGACCGCCGAGGGCGGGATTGAGAAGTTGGGCGGAGGCGAGGGCCCAGTCGCGGAGGATGAGGGAAGGCATGCGAAACCTGGATGCTCGGGCGTAGAGGCGATTTTCGGGATCGGCAGTGGCGAGGTTTGGAGTCAGGCGGGATGACTGTCGGTAGGTGCTGCTGGTCACGATGAGTCGATGCATGGCTTTGGTGCTCCAGCCTTGTGCGGGGAATTCTGCAGCGAGCCAGTTGAGGAGGTCGAGGTGTTTTGGAAATTCGCTTTGGACGCCGAGATCCTCGGACGTTCGCACGAGCCCTGCTCCGAAGAAGTGCTGCCACATGCGATTGACCTGAACGCGGGCAGTGAGGGGGTGGTTACCTGAGACGAGCCATCGAGCGAATCCGAGTCGATTTCGTGGGGCGTCTGCGGGGAGTGATGGGAGGAAAGCGGGGGTATTAAAGGTGACGGGTTCACCGGGGGTAAGGTATTCTCCGCGGTTGAGCAGATGAGTTTGTCGGGGCTGAGCATCGCTCATGATCATCACGCGGGGGAGTTTGTCGGCTTTCCACGATTTGAGTTGATTTTTGAGATCTTCGCGTTCTTTGGCGGCAGCATCTCCGGCGGCTTCAGTGGCAGCGATGCGGGCTTCGAGTTCGGCGAGGAATTTCTGGTCGTCTGCGGAGGGGAGTTCGAGGAAGGGCGCGGCGACTCGGATTCGCGATGAGAAGTACTGTGGGGTGCCCGATTCGGGAACGCGATTGAAACCATCCAGCAGGCTGTAGTAGTCCTTTGAAGTGATGGGGTCATATTTGTGGTCATGGCACTGGGCGCAGTTCATTGTGAGTCCAAGCCATGTGGTGGAGGTGGTTTCCATGCGGTCGAAAAGGATCACCCAGCGTTGTTCTTCGGGAATGGCTCCGCCTTCGCCATTGAGCAGGTGATTTCGATTGAACCCGCTGGCGATTTTCTGTTCGGTGGTGGCATCCGGGAGCAGGTCGCCGGCGAGTTGCCAGATGGTGAACTGATCGAAGGGCAGATCGCTGTTGAGAGCGCTGACGACCCAGTCCCTCCAGATCCACTGCCACGTGTCTCCGTCCTGTTGAAAACCGTTGCTGTCGGCGTAGCGTGCAGCATCGAGCCAGGGGAGTGCCATGCGTTCACCGTAGTGGGGGCTGGCAAGCATTTGATCGACGAGCTTTTCCCATGCGTCGGGGGCTTCGTCACTGACGAATGCGTCCACTTGTGCGGGAGTTGGCGGGAGTCCAGTGAGGTCGATGGAAAGTCTGCGAATGAGCGTTCTGCGATCCGCTTCGGGGGAGGGTTGGATGTTATTTTTTTCGAGTTCAGCGAGGATGAAGCGGTCGAGGGGATTGCGGGTCCATGCGGCGTTATCGACTGGTGGCTCTGGTGGGCGTTCGGGAGTTGTGAAGGCCCAGTGTGGCTGCCACTGGGCTCCGGCAGCGATCCAGTCCTGCAGCAGTTGTTTCTGGTGGCTGGTGAGGAGGCGACCGGAGTCCGGCGGGGGCATCAGTGTTTCGGGGTTGGTGGAGTGGATGCGTTCGACGAGAGTTCCCGCGGCGGGGTTTCCCGGGACCACGGCCCCGCGGGCGAGAGCGGATTCGGGGAGATCAAATCGCAGGTCAGCCTGTCGTTTGGCCGCATCCTGCCCGTGGCAGTAGAAGCAGTTTTCCGCGAGGATTGGGCGGATATCGCGGTTGAAGTCCGGGGGAGCAAAAGCGTTTGCGGGGGTCAGACTGCAACACGGAGCGGTGGCAAGCAGCAGGGCGAGCAGGGTTTGGCTGGTCAGCAGACGCTGGCTGATCATCTGTGCGGCTCCGTGTGGTGGGTGTATGGGGGAGTTGGCGTGTGGGAACTGACCGAGCGAGGAAAAATCAGCGGCGCTGCCAGAGAGCTCGATAGATGGGAAAACCAAGCTGGCGTTTTTTGCGTTCGAAGCTGGTCTGGTAGTCCATATCGTGTTCGGCCGTTCGTTCTTCCGGTGGCGGAGCCTGGGCGAAGTGCGGCGAAGCGTTCATGAGTGTTGTGGCCATGTGGAAATAGTCGGCGACGTCTGTCCAGTGGTGAACGAAGCCACCCGGCTGGACGACGCGGGCGAGCAGTTCTGTGAAGGTTGTGTTGAAGATACGGCGTTTGTGATGTCGTGTCTTCCACCATGGATCGGGGAAGTAGACATGTGCGGCGTGAACTGAGGCCTCGGGAATCATTTGCGAGAGAGCTTTAACGGCATCGCCTCCGAGGATGCGTGCGTTGGGCAGACTGCGTTTTTGCAGGCGTTCGGCGGCGCGGCGACCTTCCGTGTAATCAATTTCCAGTCCGACGAAGTTTGTCTGGGGATGTCGGAGTGCTGCGGTGAGAACGAACAGTCCGCGGCCGGAGCCGATATCGATCTCGATCGGCTGCCGGTGGGGGAACAGGCTGTCCCAGTTGAACGCAGGGGCAAGATCATCGAGTGTCTGGAACCACGGCTGGAGTGGCCGAACGGGAGTCGGCAGGGTCATTGGTGGACTTTCGGGAGCGGCGCAGGGGGGGAGCAGCTTCGAGGAGCGTGGGATTGTCTTCAAAAATTTTCTGAGAGGTGTCACGAGGGGGGCTTGAAATGCGAGGAATGCATTTGTCTCGTTTTTGGGAATGGGGATGATTGGAGAGGGTGTGTAGTGGAGTTGTTTGGTGGGAAAAAAGGGGATTTGGATCTGCGGGGAGGTTCTGCGTGTTGAACTTCCTGGCTGCAGCCGATACCTTTCGTCGCTTCAGCCTCTGCACGCCGCCCGCATTTGCGGGGTCGGCCTGTAAAAATTGCTGGTGTGAAGCGGCACGGGTGTTGAAAGCGACGCAGAGATGTGAAGCGACACCAGTGCCGATTTCAGCAGCTTCAACTCAAGGTGACGGTTCCCCGGGCGTTTCGGGGGATGGTGCAGAGCAGCGAGTCTGTTTGCGGAGTTTGTCAGGGAAATGGGTCGTTACACAGGTCCAAAGGGGCGAGTGAATCGCCGTCTGAATGAGAATGTTTACGAGTCTTCGGGTTCGGTCAAGGCATTGAGCCGGAAGGAATATCCTCCGGGGATGCACAAGCGGCGGAAGAAGGAAACCACCTACGGTGCCGCTCTGCTTGAAAAGCAGAAGATCAAATTTTACTACGGTTTGCGTGACCGCCAGTTATATCGGTACCTCGACATTGCGAAGCGAACGGCGGGCAACACGGGTGCGACGCTGCTGATTCTGTGCGAGCGTCGTCTGGATAACGTTGTTCGTCGTGCGGGACTGACGTTGACGCGTCCGCAGTCCCGCCAGGGTATTGTTCACCGACACTTCCAGCTCAACGGCAAGACGGTGAACAAGCCGGGAATCATGGTTCGTCCGGGCGATGTGATCACGGTTCGCAATCGTCCAAACATTCGGAAGATGTATAATACTGTTGGCGAGTCTGCCGGCGGGGCCACTGCTGAGTGGCTGGCGGTGGACAAGGCCGCGATGAAGATTATCGTGACGACTCTGCCGACCATTGACGATGTGGGCCTGAAAGTCGATGTTGGTCCGGTCGTGGTGTTTATGTCTCGCTGACAGCAGAGTGACTGCGTCAGAGCAGCAGCGGGGCCGGCGAGCAACATCGCCGGCTCTTTGTCTGCGCTGCCCTGCCCTGCTCTCCCTGTTTTCTGTTCTTCAGGATGACTGTAGTCAAAGCCATGGACCCGAAGTACATCCGCAACTTCAGCATCATCGCTCACATTGACCACGGCAAGAGTACTCTGGCCGACCAGCTGCTTCTGAAAAGCGGCACGATTACTCAGCGAGAATTCCGCGAGCAGATCCTTGATGACCTGGACATCGAGCGCGAGCGGGGAATCACCGTGAAGGCTCGGTCTGTGACGATCAACTGGAACCTTGACGGCCAGATCTACGAGCTCAACCTGATTGATACTCCGGGACACGTTGACTTCCACTATGAAGTCAGCCGCAGTCTCGCCGCCTGTGAAGGCGCCCTGCTCCTGATTGACGCGTTTCAGGGCGTTCAGGCTCAGACCGTGGCCAACGCCTATGCCGCGATCAATGGCAATCTGGAAATCATCCCGGTGGTGAACAAGATTGATTTGCCGGTGACGCGAATTGACGAAGTGCTGGACGAAGTGGAGACCGTGCTGGGTCTTGACGCTTCCGACGCGTTGCGTGTCAGTGCGAAAGTCGGTTTGAACATCGAGACTGTATTCGAGGCGATCATTCGTCGGATTCCCCAGCCGAAGGGCACCACCGGAAGACCTCTGAAGGCGCTTGTTTTTGACAGTAAATACGACAACTACCGCGGAGTGATCACGTACATTCGACTGTTTGAGGGCAGCGTGCGTCGGGGAGACAAGATCCGATTTATGCGAGAGGGGATGGTGAGCGACGTCCTTGAGCTGGGCCAGTTCCGCCCGAACATGAAGCCCTGCGAAGAGCTGGGGCCCGGTCAGGTTGGATACATCCTGACTGGCCTGAAAGAGCTCAGCAAAGTCACGGTCGGCGATACGGTGACTCTGTTTCACGAGCCGGCCGCCGAGCCGCTCCCGGGTTACCAGAAGCCCAAGCAGATGGTCTTCTGCGGAATGTACCCGATTGATGCCACGGACTTCGAGAATCTCCGTGAAGAGCTGCAGAAGCTCTCCATGAACGACTCCAGCTTCTCCTTTGTCCCTGAAACTTCAGACGCACTCGGCTTTGGTTTCCGCTGCGGATTCCTCGGCATGCTGCACATGGAAATCGTGCAGCAGCGGCTGGAGGGTGAGCAGAACATGGATCTGATCCAGACTGCTCCCAACGTCACCTATGAAATTCTCACCCGCGACGGGAAGACAATGGTGATCGACAATCCGCAGGACGTTCCGGACTCAGGTATCATCGAGGAATTCAGGGAGCCGTTGGCGAAGGTCAGCTTTATTGTTCCGTCGCAGCATGTTGGTACGATCATGCAGCTGTGTCAGGAGCGTCGAGGAATCTACCGCACCACTGAATATCTTGGCCCCCAGAGAGCTCAGCTTGTCTACGAGCTGCCTCTCAGCGAAATCGTCTACGATATGTACGACAAGCTGAAGAGCGTCACGAGTGGTTACGGAACGATGGACTACGAGATCATCGGCTTCCAGGCTGCGGACCTTGTGAAGATGGATATTCTTGTGAAGGGTGTGCGGGTGGACGCGTTATCGACGATCGTGCATCGCTCCAACGCCGAGCGTCGCGGACGTGCTTTGGTGAAGCGACTGAAGGAAGAGATCAGCAAGCATCAGTTTGAAATTGCGCTGCAGGCAGCGATTGGTTCTCGCGTGATTGCTCGTGAGACGATTTCCGCGCTCCGCAAAAACGTGACGGCGAAGTGTTACGGCGGGGACATTACCCGCAAGCGAAAATTGCTCCAGAAGCAAAAAGAGGGCAAGAAGCGGATGAAGCAGTTCGGCGAGGTGGAAATCCCTCAAAAGGCCTTCCTCTCAGTGCTGGAATCCAGCGCTGATGAATAGTTGGCGGCCGGCGTGTCTGCTGATGCTTTTGATCGGGGCCACGGTGCTGTTTGCGGGCTGCGGAAAGCAGCCGCGTGAGTCTGCGGTTTCTGCGGCTCCCGGAGTTGTCAATCCTGGGACACTTCGAGGTCCTCAGAGGCTTACGGAGGCTGGCATCGTTCGCTGGGTGTCCGTTGCTGAACTGCCGCGTGAGATCGTGATTCTCGACAGTGTGTTCTGGGAGCCTGCGGACACGGACAGTCTGCGACAGCGGATCATTCAGTCGGGTCTGCTCCGCGGGGCTCGAGTTCTTGAAATTGGCACCGGTTCGGGGCTGCTGTCACTCTGCTGTCTTTCGGCGGGAGCGGAGTTCGTGGTGGCGACTGATCTCAATCCCGCGGCGATTGACAATGTGCGTGAAAACGCCGGGCAGCTGGGGTTTTCTGAAAGGCTCGATGCGCGGCTGGTCCCCCGGCGTGATCCGAGTGCGTGGAGCGTTATTCGGGATGAAGAGCGTTTTGATCTGGTCATTTCGAATCCCCCGTGGGAGGATCGGCGTCCGGCAAGTGTCGAGGAGTTTGCGCTCTACGATCCGGATTTTCTGCTGCTGCGGTCTTTGCTGAGCGGAGTGCCGCAGCGTTTGCGTCCTGGTGGCCGGATGTGGCTGGCATACGGTTGTCGCAGCGCCATCGAGATGGTTCAGAAGTCAGCTGCGGAGTTGCAGCTGGGTTGCGAATTGCTGGATGAGCGTCGTCTGCAGGACCTGCCGGAGTTATTCCTCCCGGGAATGCTCATTGAGATCCGCCCTGAAGCGGCCCGTTGAGTGGGAATGACTGTGGATCATGAGTTGTGGCTGCACGGGTGCTGTGGGTGCGCGCTGCGCTGATTTCTGGTGTTCGGGTGTTCACAAATTGTCTGAAGTCTGGAATTTGTACCGGATGCAGGGTTTTGCTGTGAAAGAGCAGCGCTGGGTTGTAGGGATTTTGGGGGGTTGCCGACTTTTGCCGACGGGCGAGTTTGGTGGATTGGCGATGAGAGTTCTGGAGGTCGGTGGCGGTGCCTGGATAATTCTGCGTCTGCGGGCTTGCCCGGCGGTATGCAGATTCACTCCTCTTTTCCAGTTCGAGAGTAGTCATGGGTGCATTCTTTGGTCTGATGTTTGCGCGGGTGTTTTGCCGTCCGCGTTCAGCAGCGGCGTTGCTGCTGTTGGGGCATCTGCCGATGCTGCTGAAGTATTTCTTCGACTCATGGAGCTATCCGTTGTACGGGGCGATGGTGCCTGCTGCGGTGGCTGCGATGTTACTCGTACAGCGGCGATGTGGCGGACGGGTAGAGACAAGTTCGCTGCTGGGGTTTGCACTGCTGGCGGTGGATTTGCTGTTGGTTGCTGCGGGCCTCTGGACAGGTTCAGCGTGGCTTGTGTCTCTGGGAGCGGTGTGTTGCTGTGCTGCGTGGCTGTGTGGTCGTGGAGCACTGACTGAGCCTCGCTGGATGCTGGCGATAGCCGTGCTGATGCTGCTGATAGTTCGATTGCCACCGGGGCTTGATGAGCGATTTCAGCGGAGTTTTGACGAGCGGGTGACTCGGACAGCGACGGCGATTCTGAACACAACGGGAGTGATGCATTACAGGCAGGGGCAGTTGATTCGGATGGAGCTGATATCGCTGCAGCCTGCGGTTGCGCGGGGGGGATTGGCTTCGGCGTGGTGTTTGCCGGTTTTGGCGTGCGTTGTGGCGGCGTGGCGTGGTCGATCAGTGATCCACCAACTGCTGCTGCTGCCGTTGTCTGCGATACTGGGAGGGATCACGGCGATTGCGAACACGGTTTTGGCGGCACACGTGGCAGTCTGGTTCGAGCTGGATTTGTCGAGCGGGGTGTTGTCGTTTGTATATCGTCTGAACTGGCTGATCCCTGGCGCGATGCTGGTTTGGAGTGCCGATCGGCTGCTGAGTTTTCTGCTGGATGGCATTCCGGAGATGCAGCGGACGGTGGCAGGCAAGCTGCAGCGTGTGCATGAGAACGAGGACGGTGAGCTGGTGGTCACGGCGCGGAATCCGGTGATTGCGGCATGGAACCATTTTGCGGCCCCGTGGCCGGCGAGTGTTGCGTCGGGGATGGTTTCGGCACCTTTGTATTATGGACAGGCTTCAGCCCATCGCACTGCACGGTCCGGTAGTCGGCGTGCGCGTACCGGAAGGTCTGAAGCAGCGTCTGCGGACGAATTGTTGCAGTCTGATTCCGGTTATCTGACCCGTCCTGCGTTTGTGATGGCCTTGCTGCTGACGGCAGTGCAGGTTGTGAGACTTCTGGGAGCAAACCTATGAGCGACAGCATGAACGACAAGCAGTCAAAGAATTCCTCGACCAGCGTCAGGGCGGTCGAGTCAGCGATGTTTGAGCAGTCCTACAGCGATGGTTATTTCATCAGCCGTATTGTTGGCCTGGAACGTCTGAAGCGACTGTGCCAGCAAACGGCGGAGTGGGGTGGGCGCTGGTTGTTTTCGCGGGATATCGAGCAGCTTCCGGCTGTGTTGCCAGTGGTACTGACTTTGCTTTTGTTTGGGGGTCTTGCAGCGTGGGGGCTGGATCGTGGTGACGTGCAGTCGGTGAGGCAGCTGTATTTGTCGGCATTGAGTGAAGCGGCAAGCGCGGGCAACGTGGCTGGCCAGGAGGTCTGTCTGCGACAGCTGTGCAGTTTAGCGCCGCGGGAATCAGGATTTCCGCTGCAGCTTGCTGAGCTGCTCATTTCTCAGGGACGGATTGAAGAATCACTGGCGATCACTTCAAAGCTGGCGCCGGCGGATGCGGATGGATTCGCTGATGTGCGGCTCTGGCTGGTGCGGAAGGCGACGTCTGCCAATCCACCTTTCAGGATGAGTCATGAGGAGATAGTGCATCAGTTGCAGCGGGCGGTGCGTGAGACATCGAACAATGCTGAGGCAGCGTTGCTGTTATCGCAGCGGTATTGCAGTGAGTGACAAGCTGCCAAACACATCAAACTCCCTGCCATAGGCCGTGCGCCATGTTGAGGCTGGCGGCCGTGAGCAAGACCATGCCCGGGCAAACGGCGTCCTGAGCAACATTCAGAATGGTTCGCCACTCCATGTGAACACATGTCACGGCGGGGGAGCCCTCTCAATCGGAACTTGCACCAACGGAATGA
>JBJTOP010000037.1:0-5842 GCA_046074645.1 Planctomycetaceae bacterium
CTGTCAACTGCCCTGGCAGGTCGTTTGCAGGGGCCTTTGCCCGCAGGCTGCCGCCATGCGGCTAAGATTGCGAGCGGTCGGGCGGAAGCCCCCGGCTGCGTTTCGCACCGAAGGTGCGCGCGCTGTCAACTGCCGTGGCAGGCCGTTTGCAGGGGTCTTTGCCCGCAGGCTGCCGCCATGCGGCTAAGATTGCGAGCGGTCGCGGCATCCGTCAGGTGCCATGCACCTTTGCATGCACTTTAAACGAAAATTCCCGTGTTTTTCCAGCATTTCCAGCACTGCTGCGCACAATACTCTGGTCGCTTTTCTTCCCCAATCTGACCGCTGCCTGTGGGTGGAAGTTGCACCCAATGGCTTCTGCCCTTTGGCTCTTGAGGTCGGCGGAGCGGAGGTAGCCGGCTGCCGATGTATCTCCGGGCGATGATGCGGACAGCCCCGTCGGATTGACTTCAGGGCATCGCGGGCGGTACCATACCAGATTGTTCTTTCCCGCGTCGTCTCTGACGTTCCACCACGTACTACAGGACCACTCTTCATGAACAGCCTGCGAAGTCCCGCGCGCCGGCACGCGTTTACGCTCATCGAACTGCTTGTGGTGATCGCAATCATCGCCATTCTGGTGGCCCTGCTGCTGCCTGCCGTCCAGCAGGCTCGTGAAGCCGCCCGCAGAACTCAGTGCAAAAACAATCTTAAACAGATCGGAATTGCACTCCATAACTACCACGACACCTTCAACCGATTCCCGCCCGGATCGTTCTGGAACGCCACAAACGCCGGACGCACCTACCAGCAGGGCAGTCTGCTTACACATCTGCTCCCGTACGTCGAGCAGGCAAACATGTTCAATCAGATTCCATTCAACAATCCCCCGGCCCCAAACCTGAATATCAATGATGCAGTCCTGCCGGATGGCCGACTGATGCGGCAGGTCTTCTTTGTGCCCAGCTACGTCTGTCCGTCGGATACCGCAGGCAACAACTACAACGGCCGCACAACCGTCCAGAACTATGCAGGCAGCAAAGGTGCATCCAACGCCGGCAGTCCAACCGGCGGCAATCCCAACGGAACGCCGCCCTGCCCCGACAAGTACCTGAATTTCATTATCGGAGCAACTCCTGGAAACGGAGTCTCCGGCCCCTTCTATCGCAATAACCGCTGCGACTCCATGCGAGACTGCACCGACGGGCTCAGCAACACAATTTACGTCGGCGAAGTTCGCCCGGAATGCAGCAACCACATGCGACAGGGCTGGCTGGATGCCAACAACGGCCAGGGAATGGCTTCCACACTCTACCCAATCAATCTGAACACCTGTAACTCTGCCGCCACCTCCGGCTGCAACTGGATCAACAACTGGGTCGATGAATTCGGTTTCCGCTCCCGTCACACCGGCGGTGCTCAGTTCCTGCTGGGTGACGGTGCAGTGCGTTTCATCTCTGAAAACATCGACCATGCCACCTACAATCGCCTCGGTGCCAAAGCCGATGGTCAGGTGGTGACCGTCCCGGGTGACTGAGACATCAGGCTCTCTGCAAACCTTCTGCCCCTGGTCGGATTCGGCCAGGGGTTTTGTGTTGAATCCACGCATCGCCACTTTCTCCCCGCCACCTTTTCTTCCGGATGATGTCCCATGCGCCACGCATTTTTCTGTTTGTCCCCTGTGCTGCTTTCAGTTCTCGCAATCAGCGGCTGTGGAGGTTCTGACCGCCCCACACTCGTTCCGGCATCCGGCCGAGTCACTCTGGCGGGCGCCCCCATTGCTGGTGCCACTGTCAGTTTTCAGCCCGTGGCCGGTGGTCGTCCATGCAGCGGACTGACGGATGCCAACGGTGTCTACAAAATGACAAGCTATGACGAAAACGACGGTGCTCCAGTTGGTGAACATCGCGTTGTGATCATCAAGATCGCTGGTGCCGGTGCATCGGCACCTGCCGAAGCGGCTCCCGCTGAAGACCCATCACTCTCACTCAGCACCATGCCCGGCCCCGGAGATGATGGCAATGCCCCGAAGCAACCCGAAACGCAATACCTCGTACCCCAGAAGTATGGCAATCCCGACAGCTCCGGGCTGAAAGTCGATGTTCCGGCTGGCGGCAGCGATAAGCTCGATTTTGATCTGAGCGTCAATTGAAGCCCATGCGCCGCTCCTGCTGTCCATACTGCGCAGTTTCGCTGACGGTCACGGTCATCCTGATCTCGCTCACCGTCAGCGGCTGCGGCAGCAGCATCGACTCACAGCAGCTCTACCAGGACGGCCTCAAAGCCGCCCGGATCGCTGATCGAGAGCGACTGCTGGATTGCATTCAATCGCTCCCGGATGATGATTCCGTCGCCCCGATCCGAGCTGTGCTTCAAGGCCACCTGCACTGCCTCGATCACAAACCCCGGCTCGCACTGCTCGAATTCAGTCTCGGCAATCGCGACGAAAGAACTCGCGAAGAATCCTGGTTTCAGGCAGGAAAACTGAGCTACGAAGCGAAGCAGTACGCTGAATCGCTCGCACTGCTTCGACAGGTGATCCAGTGGAACGCCGATCGGCTCGAAGCACATCAGCTGATGGCGGCGGCCTGCTATGACATCGGAGCCATGGAACAGGCCATTGGCAGTCTCAGGGAAGTCATGCGTCTGCGCCCGGACGATTTCCGTCCACGGCACATGCAGGCCTCCATTCTGCAGGACTTCGAGCGGTTTGGGGATGCTGAGCTGGCATGGCGCGAAGCCGCAGCTCGCGTGCCCCCGGATTCGACAGCCAGCGAAGAAGTCCACGCCGGCTGGGGAGACTGTCTGATACGGCTCCGAAAATACGACACCGCGCTGCAGGTGCTGGAAAAGGCCGGTTCCTGGCCCGATGTGCTGGCCCGAAAAGCACAGGCCAGCTTTGCTCTGCGAAAATTCGATGCAGCCCGTACGCACGCCGCTGCCGCGCTCGCACAACAGCCGCTGCAGCCGGATGCCGCCGTCGTGATGGCCCAGATTGAAGAGCGGGATGGAAAGACACCGGCCGCCATCGAACGGCTGCTGCAGGTGGTCGAGGCCACCCCCATGGAACTGCCGCCCCTGCTGCGCCTCGCCGATCTGCTCGCCGCCACCGGTCGCACCGAGGAATCACTCCAATATCGCAGCCGCTCCGGAGAAATCGCGGAACTTCGAGCTGCCTTCTCGCGGCTCCATCAGGCGGCCGTCCGCGATCTCGCCGATGCAAGCCTGAGGTTGCAGCTGGCAGAGACCGCCGATAAGCTCAGGCAGCCCCAAATGGCAGCCGCGTGGTACGCGGCCGCGCTCGGAATGGCCCCAGGTGATGCCAGGATTCAGGAACAATGGCAGAGTTTTCTCAGCCGACACCCCGAATATGCTGCGGCACCCCAGCCAACCGCCACCGACTCCCAACCCAACACCCGCGAAAATGCAGAAAATGGATGGAAATCCGATTTCTAGAACTCGCTGCTGCCACCGCACTGCTGCTGCTCATCGGCTGCAACCGCACGCCCCCGGAATCCCTCGGAACCGCCAATCAGGAACGTCGCAAAGATCCCGCAGCGGTCGCACCGATCACAGCGTCAGCCACGGCCTTCTCCTTTCGTCCTCTGGAACCCGCCATTCTGCCCGATGTGATTCCCGACAACGGTGCCAGACACGGCTTCGCCACCATCCTTGAATCACTCGGCAGCGGCCTCGCGGTGCTCGATATCGATCACGACGGACGCGAAGATCTGCTCATCGCCGGTGGCGGTGATCTGCAGGACCGCAGGATCACCGGGCTTCCCCTGCGAGCCCTGCAGAGCCGTGCAGGGGCAGCGCTGTTTTCCGACGTCACAGCCGCCGCCGGACTGGGAGACTGTGCCATCTACAGCCACGGGCTGGCCGTGAGTGATTTCAACAACGACGGTTTCGCCGACTGCCTGCTCACAGGTTACGGCGGTGTGCGACTGTATGAAAACTGCGGCGACGGCACCTTTGCCGATGTCTCGGAACTCGCCCTGCCGGACGTAACCCGCTGGAATGCGTCCGCTGCATGGGGTGATCTCAATCATGATGGCAATGCCGACCTCTATGTCACGGGTTACGTGGACTGGTCCTTCGAAAACGATCCCCCCTGCTATGCCGCTGACGGCAAAACACGCGATAACTGCTCACCCAAACTGTTCAATGCTGTTCCCGATGCCCTGTTTCTCAACACGGGAGACGGCACTTTTCGGGATGCATCACGCGAATGGGGTGTCCGTGAAGACGGCAAAGCACTCGGAGTGCTGATTGCTGATCTGGACCAGGATCGCTTTCCGGACGTGTATGTCGGCAACGATGTCATGATGAATTTTCTTTATCGCAATCACGGGGGCCACGCGTTGACTGATGCCAGCATTTCCAGCGGTGCAGGAGTCAGCAGTCGCGGGTCTCCGGATGCCAGCATGGGAGTGGAAGCAACCGACTTCAACCTCGACGGCCTGCCGGATCTGTGGGCCGCGAACTTTGAAATGGAAAGCTTTGCTCTCTATCAGAATCAGGGAGCAATGATGTTTCGACACGTCAGCGAAGCGACAGGAATCGCAGCCCTCGGAGACCAGTTTGTTGGCTGGGGATCAGTCTTCGCAGACTTCGATAATGATGGAGACGAAGATCTTGGCGTCTGCAATGGAAACGTCGTGCAGTACCCAACCCATTCGCCATGGCTGCAGAAAATGGTGCTGATGGAAAATCACACGGGTGAGTATTTCGCAGATGTCACTGCGGCAGCCGCTCCGGATATGCTCAACCCCAGACACGGCCGCGGACTGGTCTGCTTCGACTGGAATCTCGATGGCCGCCAGGACCTCGCATCATCTCCCATCCACAGCCGCTCTGATGTTTTCGAAAACACAACAGAACATCCCGGTGACTGGCTGCGAGTTGAGCTGGTGGGAGTCACGTCCGCGCGGCATCCGGTCGGAGCCACCGTGATCCTTGAAACAAACCGCCGCAAACGCGTGCGACTGCAGAAAGGAGGCGGAAGCTACCTGTCATCGTCCTCACCCATCCTGCACTTCGGAGTCCCGGCCGATGAACAACTGGTGCGGCTCGTCGTCCTCTGGCCGTCCGGACTTGACACCACCATCACTGCGCCAGCTCGTAACAACACGCTGACAATCGTCGAAACGCCAGCGAGCGCCCAGCCGGCACGCCAGCGGGAACTGTCAGACGACACGACTCGGTGAAGACTGGATTTTCAAACTCGCGCGCCACGCTGCGCGTGACGCAGGTTTACAAAATCGCAGGAATCGCAGGAATCGCATCAGAGGGGCAGAGGACAGAGTTTCAGAGTTCAGCGTGACAGAGACTCCAGAGACCGAATCGCAGAGGAATGACTCGAAAACGCGAACACACTACTCCAACACCACACAAAATCCGCTGTTGAAGCTACGGAAGTCCGGAGTGTTGTAGTAGCGGAGCGCACAACGAACGTAGTCTGGTACGAAGTTCCAGGAGCCGCCCCGCAAAACACGGGAAGACCCAGAGCCTGGCCCGCGAGGATCCGTGAGCAGGGTGGACGGGTACTCGCCGAACCAATCCCCGCACCACTCCCACACGTTGCCGTGTATGTCATACAACCCGAACGGGTTTGGCTTCTTCTGAGCTACGCGGTGTGCGTACTGTTCGTCCTTACAATTGCCATCGCCAATGAGCCCGCCCCACCACGCATACTCCCCCAACCGACTCTCATCATCCCCAAAATGAAACCGCGTCGTCGTCCCAGAACGGCACGCCTATTCCCATTCCGCTTCCGTCGGCAGACGATATGTTTTGCCTTCCTTCTGGCTCAGCCGACGGCAGAACTCCGTCGCATCGTCCCAGCTGATGTAACTGGCAG
>JBJTOP010000038.1:0-1693 GCA_046074645.1 Planctomycetaceae bacterium
ATATTGTCCAGCCGTCGCCAGCCGTCAGGCAACGACAGCGAAATCTGCAGCCGCTGACTGCCTCGCTGAACCTCAGCCCCCACCATTCCACCAGCCGCCGGAACCTGATGCAGTACCCACTGCACGTCCGCCAGCGAAAGCAACGGCTGACCTTCCAGCTGCAAAATCTCATCACCAACCCGAAAACCGGCCGCTTCCGCCAGACTGCCCGGCTGGACCTGCCGCACCGTGGCCGCTTCGTCGGGATTCAGCAGCAGTCCCACCGACCGCGGATGCGGATAGGGATTCAGCACCTCTTCAGGAATCGCCTGCCCCGCTGCTCGGTATCCGTCGCGAATCGCATCACCGATCTGGTGACAGTGAATGCAGCTTTTGACCACATCACCGGAATAATTGAGCTGATCAGTGTACTTCTCACGCAATCCCGGCAGCAGCTCCGGGCGAGCCTGCTGCGGCTGCGGTCCCGTCTTGCCAGCCAGTGACTGCCGCACCTGCGGATACATGCCATGCAGCCGCAGAGCTCCCTCGAGCGCCACCGCCAGCCCCTGCAGCGAAACATCACCGATCCACTCCGTGCGATGACTGCGAGTTCCAAAGCGGCCATAAATCGTTCGATCGGCATTCAGCATGAAAACGGCAAAGGACTGATCCGTGTCGAACTGGAACAACGACAGATCCAGCCCGTTCGTCGAGACAACGCGAACACACACGAACTGTTCCATCAGCGGGCGCAGCACCGGATCCTGATCCACCAGTTCATCATCCAGCTTGACACACTCTTCACAGGGAATGCAGCGGAGCACCACCAGCAGCGGCTTGCCAGTCTGGCGAGCCTTGCGAAAACCAGTCTCCAGATCGTTATAGATCCAGAACCCCGCCGTTGTGACCTTATCGCGATCTTCGCGAACCTTCTGGTCACGCGTTTTTTTCTGCTGAGCGTTGAGCGGTGAGCAGAGCAGGACGGTGAACAGGAGCAGCGCGATAATTCTCATGGCAGGCAATCGCAGCAAAGGGGCAGGAGTGGGCGGATGAAGCGCGAATGCACCCGAATCTACACGAATGAAGGGGTGTTTGGTAGCGTCGGCTTTACGAAGGAGCGAGCTGCAGGTGCCATGCACCTCAGGGCCGTACTTTGACCACCAATCCATTCGCCAAAAGTTCTGAATTCACTGGGTTTTGCCCTAAAACTCTGTGTCCTCTGTGTCCTCTGTGTTTAAGAAAAAGTACTCTTTTATAACCTTCATCAATCGCGATGACGTCCCGGTATGGTGGATGGCAGCTGATGCTGTGCAATGAGCCGCTGGACGGCAGTCCGCGGGCAAAGAACTCGGACATCACCCCTGTGAAATCGCCCCAATCGCGCTGCCGGTGTGGCTCAGCAGGAGCTTCGCCCTGGGATGACGAAACGGTGTTAAGACGGGAGTTCAGGGGTGTTTTTGGCTTGAGCGAGGAAAGGTCGTGGTTTGAGGTTTTCTGCAGTGAAAAAGCTGGGTGTCCGTTTCGACGGAGCGAAACGCGACTCTGTGCAGAGTTCGCGCCGTTTCACCATCCCAGCTTCGCCCTGGGATGGTGAAACGGTGTGAATTCGGGCGAATTGGGATGTTTTCAGTTCTGCTTTCCAGTTGACAGCTCTCACCGCGATCCCTTGTGCAGGGACTGTTGGTCTCTCGCAAAGGCGCAAAGACGCAAAGGA
>JBJTOP010000039.1:0-20240 GCA_046074645.1 Planctomycetaceae bacterium
GCGACTCGATCCAGCCGCGGGATGTCAACTGGCAGGCAGCACTGAAAATATCCCAACTTGCCTGGCTTCAGATCGTTTCACCATCCCAGCTTCGCCCTCCCGGCACCGCCTCTTGCCCGAACTTCACGGCCAATGGTCAGCCCGCCAGCGGTGTTGCATTGCGACCGTATGTGATGATCGCGGCGAATTTTTCGCATGGAGCGATTGCAGGGATCTTCACGTCATTCACACAAGCTCTGGCTCCACTCGTCCTGGCGATTTTCCATGTGTTCTCCAATGCCGATTGCCACCGACTTTAGGAGCGACAGTCACGGATCGCGGACCAGCGTCCAATTCGGCGGAAGTCAATCTGACGGTGCGGTCACGCATCGTTAACGGGTGAGGTCCGAGATGAGGCGCTCAGGGTCTTTATGCCTGAAATCATCACGCTACCTGCGTCCATTTGGCTTCTGCGGATCCCAGTTCGGGTTTGCCGACGTGCTGATGGCCTGAACACTGGTCTGCCACAGGTGCAGCCGCTGCCGCAGCTCGGCAGCGCGCGCGACCTGCTCCGTCGCCAGATTTACCCGCTCGGAAGGATCCTCCGGCAGATAAAACAGCTCGATTGCCCCATCCTCAAACCATTCGATCAGCTTCCAGCCATCCTGCAGCACGGCTGCTCCCGGAGCACCACCCTGGTTGCCGTAGTGGGGATAGTGCCAGAAGAGCGATCGCCTGGCGTTTGGTGCGTCCTGCTGGAGCGCAGGCAGCAGGCTGATCCCGTCCAGCAGAGCTTTGCTGGAGTCAATCCGGCAGGCGTCGAGAATCGTGGGCACATAGTCACAGCTGATCGCAGGATGGTCACTGACGGAGCCAGCAGGCAGCCGTCCTGGCATGCTGAGAATTGCAGCGGTGCGAATGCCACCTTCGTAGAGCCAGCCTTTGCCGGCGCGGAGCGGGTGATTGGAGGTCGGCGAGCCTTCGCTGGTGGACAGGCCACCATTGTCGCTGGTGAAGATCACAAGCGTATTTTGTTCGAGCTGAAGTTCATCGAGTCGCTGCAGAACTTTGCCCACGGCCTGATCCATAGCTTCCACCATTCCTGCATACACGGCGTGATCCTGACTCATTCGCACCCTGCGTGGCGGTTCGTCCGCAAACTGATCGACCACATCCAGCAAGGCTCGTTTCGCCAGATATTTTTGTTCCAGATCAGGTCGGGCCATGAGGGGTGTGTGGACGCTGTAGAACGGCAGCCAGATCAGAAAGGGCTGCTCTCGATGCTGCTCCATAAATCGCACTGCTTCGGTGGCAAGCCGATCCGGCAGATGCTCACCGGGAGGACCATCGCTGAGCTTTGGGTTTCCGTATGGTGAAAAGTACTTTTTGCCACCATAGGGCCCGCCCTGAGCGGTTCCGCCGAGGTTGATGTCGAAGCCCTGATCCTCGGGCAGAAAACCATCGCCTCCGAGATGCCATTTGCCTGCAAAAAACGTGGCATATCCGGCAGCTTTGAGTCGTTCGGCGATGGTGACATGTTCGAGGGCCAGATGGGTGGCATAGGGGGCCGGAAGGTGTCGCGTATTGCGTTTCCAGGCCTCGGGCTGAGCGGCTCCGATGTAGTCCGTGATGCCTGTGCGCTGCGGATAAAGCCCGGTGACCAGGCTGGCTCGGGTGGGCGAGCATACGGGGCAGGCGGAATAGGCATGCGTCAGTCGAACGCCGTTGGCAGCCAGCCGATCGATGTGGGGAGTTTCGTGGAAGTTACTGCCATAGCAACCCAGATCGCGCTGTCCGAGATCATCGACGATGAACATCACAACATTTGGGGGCCGCTTTTGAGACTGTTCTGTCGGTGATTCGCCGCCTGCAGCGGAACAAATCGCGGTGGCTGTGATGAAAACGAAAAACGCCACGCGGGATTGTTGCGGCTGTGAGGGCATGCATAGGTCGCTTGTTCAGAGGTGAATGGGAATGAATCGCTGCTGCTCTCCCGTCGCCGGCGTGTCAGCTGGAATTTTCCAGGGGATGGGCTGAGAATTCTGTGAGCACTGGCGGATGATGTCTCTGAAGCGGCGGGTGAGCAGAAAGAGGAGTTCGCGTTCGCCGGACGCGTCACCGGCGATTCCATCAAGATTGGCAACCCGTCCTGAAACACGGCCCGAGAGTTCGTCGCGCTGCAGAATCACGATGCAGTTGAACACCGGCACGGAGTCGGGTGTGGAGCCGCAGGAGGAGTCAGGGAGCTGATTAAGTGGGTTGGCCATGGAACTGTTGATCAGAGAGCAGGAAAGGAAACGGGCTTTGCGGCAAGTCCGCTGGCAGCGCGGACTCGAGCGACGACTTGCTGGGCCTTTGCACGGGCCGCGCGAGCCCCGGCTGCGAGAATTTCTTCGACCATGTCCGGGTTATTTTCCAGCTGCGTGCGGCGTTCAAAGGCGGTTCCGAAGCAGCCAAGTGCGGCCTGGTACAGAGCTTCCTTGGCTTCACCGTAACCCATACCACCGCCACGGTAGCGATCCGCCAGCGCCATCCGGGCTGCTTCGGAGGCAAACAGGGTGTAGAGCTGGTAGATAGTGCAGTTGTCCGGGTTTTTCGAGTCTTCCATGGCCGCGGAATCTGTTTTGATGCTCATGATGAGCTTCCGCAGCTTTTTTGGAGTTTCGAAGATTGGGATTGTATTCCCGTAGCTTTTGGACATTTTCTGCCCATCGAGCCCAGGAACTTTGGCGGACGCATCAAGCACGTAGCATTCGGGAAGCTGCAGGGTTTCGCCGTAGAGCGAGTTGAATCGCTGGGCGATATCGCGAGTGACTTCCACGTGCTGAATCTGATCGGCGCCCACTGGCACATGGGTGCTGTCGTAGGCCAGAATGTCGGCGGCCATGAGCACCGGGTAGGTGAACAGGCCCGCGTCAGCGGCCAGGCCTTTGGCTTTCTTGTCCTTATAAGCGTGGCATTTTTCCAGCAGAGCCATTTGGGTGATGGTCATCAGCAGCCACATCAGTTCGGTGACTTCCGGTACGTCTGACTGGCGAAAGAGGGATGCTTTGGCGGGGTCAAGACCCAGTGCCAGCAGGTCAAGGGCGGCGTCGTGGACGTGTTGTCTGAGCAGTAGCGGGTCGCGCACGGTGGTGAGCGCATGCAGGTCCGCAATGAAGTAGAACGACTGCTGATTCCCCTGCAGCGCGATGTACTGGCGGATCGCACCAAAGTAATTGCCCCAGTGAAAACGGCCGGTGGGCTGAATGCCGGAAAGCACTTTCATAACGAATTCCGTGAAGATTATCGGCGGGGGATTTGCAGAGTTCCGACGACGTCGGCGGGGCAGGTTGCCCCCAAATGCAGCAGGGCTGCCGGCAGATTTTTGACAAGCTGATTTGCAAGCCCCGGATTGTAGAAATTGGCGGTTCCCACCTGAATGGCAGTCGCACCAGCCAGCAGGAACTCCATGACGTCATCCAGCGTCTGAATGCCGCCGATTCCGATGATGGGGATGCTGAGTGCCTGACGGACCTGCCAGACAATCCGCAGAGCAAGCGGTTTAATGGCCGGACCGCTGAGCCCTCCCAGCACATTGCCCAGAATCGGACGTCGTTTTTTCCAGTCAATTGCCATTCCCTGAAACGTGTTGACCAGCGAAACCGCGTCGGCGCCCGCGTCCGCTGCGGCGCGGGCGATCGGAATAACACTGGTCACGTTTGGTGTCAGTTTTGCAATCACGGGCAGGCTGCAGGCTTGTCGAACCGAGCGGACAACTTCGCCTGCCAGCGCCGGGTCCGTCCCAAAATCCACTCCACCAGACACGTTTGGACAGGAAATGTTCAGTTCCACAGCTGCGATTGCAGGATGCTGGTCCAATACCCGAGCCATGCGTTCGAATTCATCCATCGCTTTTCCGGCGATGTTGACAATGACGGAGGTGCCGAGGGAGAGCAGGTAAGGGAGTTTTTCGGCGACGAACTGGTCAAAACCATCGTTATCCAGCCCGATGGAATTGAGCATTCCGCCGGTGGTCTCGACCGTTCGCGGTGGCGGGTTGCCTGGTCGGGGCAGTGGAGTCACCGTTTTGGGAATGATTCCGCCCAGTTCGCTGAAATCCACAAATGCCGACATCTCCCGAGCGTATCCGAATGTGCCGGAAGCGACCAGAATCGGATTTTTCAGGTGCAGCCGATTGAGGCTGACGCGGAGGTCCATGGTGCGTGCTGATTCCTGTTGAGCCGTTGATATCGAAGGGCATGGCACACACTTTGGTTGCCCGAACCATCGACCGGCGGTGATCGGAAGCGATATTCGCCGCGAGTATAGCAAAAGCGGCGGGGAATAGCAGGCTAGTGGAATTTGACCTGAAAGCCGGAGATGGTCATGCCGCCATCGACCGTGAGCGTCTGTCCGGTGATCAGCGGACTGCCGGTGATCAGACCGACAATTGCCTGGGCGATGTCGTCGGGCTCACAAACGTGCCTGAGCGGCAGCGACTGTTCCCATGCGGCGAGCACCGAGGGGTATTTTTCGCCGAGTCCCTGCTGAGTCCAGCGGCCGGCAATAAAGCCGGGTGCCACCGCGTTCACGCGGATCTGCGGCGCGAGCGTTCGTGCCAGCGAAACTGTGAGGTTATCGAGGGCTGCTTTGGAGGCACAGTAGGGAATGGAGCTTCCCTGAGCCAGCTGAGCGGCCACGCTGGAGACGTTGATGATCACGCCACCGGACGCGGTGCGACCAATCACCTTTGCTGCCGCCCGCGAACACTGAAAAGCCCCCACCACGTTCACTCGGAACAATCGCTCCCAGATTTCTGCAGTGATCACATCAAGGTCAGCGAAGGGAATGAATTCCGTGGTGCCTGCGGAATTGACCAGCACATCAAGGCGACCGAATTGTGATTCAGCGGCAGCGATCAGAGCCTGACAGTCATCGTCGAACGCCACATCCGCACGCAGGCAGACCGCCTGACCTCCGGCTGCCGTGATTTCAGCCACAGTATCGCGGGCTTCGGTTTCCGACTTTGTGTAATTGATCACGACTGCGAAACCGGCCGCTGCAAGCCTGACGGCGGTGGCTTTGCCAACGCCGGTGGCACCACCAGTAACAACGGCCGCTTTTGTGACAGGCGACATGGACGGCTTTCTTCGGGGACTTACACGAGTTCCGGAATGACTTTGCCGCCATCATCGACAAGATACTGCGGACGGCCCTGATTGTCCGGAATGGTCGCGTCCTGCGCAGACACACCAAGGTGCTGAAACAGTGTCGCGTAAATATCACCGAAGGTCAGCGGCCGGGCAATGGCTTCGCCGGCAATTCGGTCCGTGGCACCGATTACCTGTCCGTGCCTGAAGGTGCCACCTGCAAGCAGGGCGCAGTTAACCTGAGGCCAGTGATCGCGGCCGACGATATTGCTGATCTTTGGCGTGCGACCAAATTCTCCCCAGACGATCACAGCACAGTCGTCCGCAAGGCCGCGCTGGTGGAGGTCTTCGATGAGGGCGCTGAGGCACTGATCGAAGATCGGGAAGTCTTCCTTTTCCCGGTTGAAAATCGTGTTGTACGAACCGCCGTGCCAGTCCCATTTGGAGTAGTTCAGCGTGA
Source organism: Planctomycetaceae bacterium (assembly GCA_046074645.1). Taxonomy (GTDB): domain Bacteria; phylum Planctomycetota; class Planctomycetia; order Planctomycetales; family Planctomycetaceae; genus SXXK01. The sequence goes on from JBJTOP010000039.1 coordinate 5,572, forward strand.
CGACGCGGACGCCGGCTTCGATCAGACGACGCGCCGCCAGCATACTCTGGGGGACTCGCGGAGCACCGTTGTCGTCGATGAAGACTTTCGGGTTACCGGTGCCATAGCGAGCCACAGTGGCGGGGTCTTCTTTGGACAAATCGAGTGCTTCTGCGAGCCTGGATGATGTGAGCAGCCCCATGGCCTGTTCGGTAAAAGCGTCCATGCCATGCATCGTGAGCGTGCTGTCGACATCTCGCCGCAACCGATCGACGCTTTGCAGCAGAGACCGCCGATCCTGCAGGCGTTCGAGAGAGACACCGTTGAGAATCATGTCTTCGCGAGTGGGTCCCATGGGACGAAACGCTGAATGGGCCGCCCCCAGGAATCCTGGTCCGGGTTCGTTGTAGGGACCGTGGGTACAGGGGTAACAGAGACTGACGAACGCGGGGGATGTTTCTGTTCGGGGCCCCACGACTCGGGAGACCAGCGAACCAAACTGCGGCCAGCCACCCGACGGTTTTGGCCGCCGGGGATCGCGGCCGTGAAACACTTGAGCGGCATCGTGATCGGCCTGATTGCCAACCAGGGAACGAATGATGGTCAGTTTGTCGCCGAGTCCAGCCAGGCGCGGAAAGGCCTCGCAGATGTCCATTCCCGGAACATTAGTATGGATTGGCTTCCAGGGGCCGGCGATTTCGCGCGGTGCTTCTGGTTTCAGGTCAAACATGTCCTGGTGGGGCGGGCCACCCACGAGGTAGATCATGATGACGGATTTGGCCGACCGCCCACGCCCTGCGAGTTCCTGGGCCTTCAGGATACCCGGCAGAGACCAGCCACCGCCAGCAGCAGCCCCGAGAGCAGTGAGGGTGCCAATATTGAGCAGACTGCGACGCGAGCGGCGGTCACAGAAGGACGACTGATGGTCCGGGGCGCCGAGCAGTTTGAGCATGGGGATGCTTTCTGCGTGAGGAGGGATGGCGAGGGTGGGCAGGGGGATATCGACTATTTCTGTACTGTCTTATGAAGATCTCCCGGGTGCAAGTCCGGTCCTTTGGAAAAAGGGGGAAACGCGAATTTCGGGGGAGCAGATGCCAGATCAATCGGGCGGTCTGATTCGGCGTCAGAGCGCAGTCGGGGTTTTGAAGCGGGGCCGATCGAGCGTTGTCCGTGGCATTTCACAGGCAGAAGACGGCGAGGATCATTTTCCAGCCCTGGCAAATTCTTCGTAAATCATGGGAATGTTGCCGGATGCGGCGTCGCCGTCGTGCACATACAGACCGTAACGCAACCGCAGTGTTTTTCCCATTTCAAGGTGCACTGGAGCGGCCGGCGACGCTCCGTTTGTGTAGGCTTTTTCGCCAAAGGGGCTGACTGAAAACAGGCCATAATCCCGGACGTGATAGCGTGAGGGACGGAAATTGTCCGGATGATCCATAATTGTGACGCCTGCCGTTTTGCCGTCGACTTCACCGCTGTAATCGACCCACGGGAATGGGCGTCCCCAACACTTCAGCGTGGTGGTTGATCCGTCGCTGGCGGTGACGCGACCACCGTTCTTCTCTTTCATGGAAGGTGCAACGCGGAATCCAAACAGCCCTTCCTTGGTATCCTCAAACGCCACCGGGCCGTGAACGGCGTGAAAAGTCATATCGTAAATCAGCAGTCTTGACGGATGCACAGTGATGAGCACCTCTTCGACGACTTCCGGCTTTCCGGATTCCGCGTTCCGCCATTCGTTGGTCGCCTGAAATGATGCCGTGCTGCCGCTGGCTGAGGTGATTTTCACCTGCGTATTTCGGATCACACCCTTTTCGGCCCAGAACTTCACGCCGTTGACTTCATCGATGGCGTTCCAGATTCCTTTGTGATGAGGATGATCAGCGTCGGATTTGTCTCCGAGAGCCCGATTCACCACTACTCCTTCCGCAGTGGTTACCGGCAAAAAAAATGGCTTTGGCAGCTCGGCACCGTAATTAAAGGTGAGGAAAGGCCGGCCATCGACAGTGATCGCAAGGGTGTCTTTTTCTGTTCCCTCTGAGATCTGCACCTTCTCTGCTGAACTGGCGAATTCAGCGAAGAGCGCAAACAGCAGACAGGCCAGCGGACGGGCGAAGCAGCGGAATGTCAGCATAACGGGAGACTTTCGAGTGCGACTGAACGTGGGGCACAGCCGGGCGAACGGCGTCGATGTCGGATGCTATCGATTCTCGAGCGCGTTCGCCAGGCATCCAGCCACTGCGTCTTCGAACGCGTCCGTACATTTGTTGCCTGCCGCCGAACAAACCGATATCCTCTACCCCTGCCGCGGAGGCTGCTGCCGGAGTGGTGATCGTTTCGACAGCGTTCTGAGCAACCGTGTTCTGAGCAACTCTTCTGAGCAACTCTCTGTGTACCGCTGGATTCGTTTTGCAATCCGCCTGGGCACAGAATTCAGCAAAGTCTCTGTTTCCCATGCGTGCTGCCACTCTGCTCTTATTTCTCATCGCTGCCGTTCACCTGCATGGTGCTCCCGTTGCCAACGCGTGGCAGGTGACGTTCAACCGTGACGTGCGGCCGATACTTTCTGACGCCTGCTTTCAGTGTCACGGTCCTGACGAGCAGCAGCGAAAGGGCGGACTGCGGCTGGATCAGTCCGAGGGCGCTTTGAAGGGTGGCGATTCGGGCCCGGCCATTGTTCCCGGGCGGCCTGGCGACAGTCTTCTCTGGCAGCGAATCCTCAGCGCGGATCCGGACATTCACATGCCTCCTCCCGAAACCGGCCGGACGCTCACACCCGAACAACAGGAAACGCTTCGGCAGTGGATCGAACAGGGCGCCTCGTGGGAAGGTCACTGGGCATTTCAGCCGATCAGGCGTCCGCCACTGCCAGCCGGCTCGTTCGGTGCTGCCCATCCGATTGACACGATGATCCGCCGACGTCTGCAGGAATCCGGCCTTCGGCCTGCTCCAGAGGCTTCTCGCGAAACGATCATCCGTCGCGTCACCCTTGATCTCACGGGTCTGCCCCCGACGCTGGAAGAAGTCGATGCTTTTCTCAGCGACAACTCCGAACAGGCATACGAGCGGCTGGTGGATCGCCTGCTGTCATCACCCCGCTACGGCGAACGCATGGCTCAGCAGTGGCTGGATTTCGCGCGGTATGCTGACAGTAATGGTTTTCAGGTGGATTCATCCCGGCAGATGTGGGCCTGGCGCGACTGGGTGATCAACGCTTTCAACCGCAACCATCCATTCGATCAGTTCACGATTGATCAGCTGGCAGGCGACATGCTGCCCGCGCCGACTCAGGATCAGATCATCGCCACTGGTTTCAACCGCAACACGCGGCTGAACGGGGAGGGCGGTCGAATTGCTGAGGAGTGGTTTGCAGAGACGGTGATCGATCGAGTGGAAACTGCAGGTCTGACATGGATGGGGCTGACACTGAACTGCTGTCGCTGCCACGACCACAAGTACGACCCGATTTCGCAGCGGGAGTTTTATCAGCTGTTTGCGTTCTTCAATTCGAATGAAGAAAGCGGAGTGCTGGATAGCGAAGGGGGCACGCCGGGACGTGGCAACAGTCGTCCCGTACACACTGTCATCACTCCCGAACACCAGCGCAAGCTTGAAGAACTCGCCCGCGAAACACAGCTCCTCGACACGCGTCTGCAGGAATTGCAGCAGACCGCGGCCGAACGTCAGCCAGCGTGGGAAGCCGAGACGCTCCGCAAACTCGCCAGCGAAGAACCCACGTGGCGTCAGCTGGAACTTTCCAAAGTCGCCAGTACTGGCAATGCAGTGCTGGAGCGGCAGTCTGACGGCTCGTGGCTGGCCACCGGACCCAACCCGGCCCATGACGAATACAGGCTGGAAAGCCCGCTTGCTGCGGGAGCTTTCAGCGGGGTGCTGCTGGAGTGTCTGCCGGATTCGCGTCTGCCCAACAGCAGCCTCGGCCGGTACAGCAACGGTAATTTTGTGCTGAGCGGTATTCTCGCAGAAATCACCGCTCCTGCGCTCAGCAAACCCATCCCGGTACAGTTTGTGCGAGCGGTCGCTGATTACGAGCAGAACGGCTGGCCCGTCAGCAAAGTGCTCGACGGGCAGGCTCGCAACCGTCGCAACCAGGCTGGCTGGGCCGTGGATGGTCCCACCCGCCGAGAAATCTGCCGCGCCGTCTTCGCACTCGTCGCCCCGATCGAGATTCCCGCAGATGCTCGCCTGCACGTCACGCTGCGACATGATGCCATCAATGGTCACAACATCGGCCGCTTCAAATTGTTCTCGTCAGCATTGCCTCCCGCGACACTTTCTCCCTCAGGTGCATCGTTCCCGGAAGCAGTTCGCGTCGCCCTGCAGATGCCGACTGCGGCGCGTTCTCCTGAACAGCAGCAGCGCGTCACCAAATACTTCCTTGAAAACGGCGACACAGCAGCGGCTGCCGCTCGAGCACGCCTGGATGCTGCCCGCAAGGCGGTCGAGGATGAGAAATCGCAGTTGCCGATCGTGATGGTGATGAAGGAAATGGAACGACCGCGCGAGGCGCGGATACTGATTCGCGGCCAGTATGACCGCCCCGGCGAAATCGTGGAACGGGGCGTTCCCACCGCGATCGCTCCCTTCCCCGCCGACTTTCCACGAAATCGACTCGGGTTCGCTCGCTGGCTGGTTTCACCCGATCATCCGCTGACGGCTCGCGTCTGGGCGAATCGTACGTGGGAACGTTTTTTCGGTACCGGGATTGTGAAGACAACGGAGAATCTGGGGTCGCAGTCGGATTGGCCCAGTCACCCGGAACTGCTGGACTGGCTGGCGGCTGAATTGATGCAGCCCACGTTCGTCAGTACCGTGTCCGGACAATCCTCGCACGCGTGGGACATCAAAGCACTCGATAAACTCATCGTTCTCAGTGCTGCCTATCGCCAGTCAGCAAAGGCTGCGACAGGCGACTATCAGGCAGACCCGGAGAATCGCCTGATTTCGCGCGGTCCGAGGTTTCGATTGTCTGCGGAGACGCTCCGCGACCAGGCTTTGGCGATGAGTGGTCTGCTGGTTCCCGACATCGGCGGTCCCAGTGTTCGTCCGTACATGCCGGAGGGTGTCTGGGACGAAACCAGCCGCTACGGCGACCTCCGCGGCTACAGGCCGGACGCAGGTTCGGGGCTGTACCGTCGCAGTTTGTACACCATCTGGAAACGCACGGCAGCGCCACCATCGATGTTGCTCTTCGACGCTCCCAGCCGCGAAATCTGTACGGTGAAACGATCCCGCACCAATACTCCTCTGCAGGCCCTGGCGCTCCTCAATGAAACCACGTGGGTCGAGGCTGCGCGGAAGCTGGCTGAACGCTGTCTGACCAACGGAATTGACTCTGATACCGCCCGCCTCGAATGGGCGTTTCGCACGGTCACTGCGCGGCGTCCCGAACCGCAGGAACTGGAGCTGCTGTTGCGGGGGCTGCAGGAGGATCTTGCGAGGTTTCGGGCGGATCCGGCAGCCGCGCGGCAGCTGATTTCCGTTGGTCGTGCTTCGCCCGCCGCTGACATTCCGCCAGAGACACTTGCCGCATGGACGCTCACAACAACTCTGCTGCTGAACCTCGATGAAGTGCTCGTCCACTAAAACAATTGGACAAGGACGCTCTCGAAACCGATTGGGCTTGCACCTGGCGACGGTTCCTGGTTTGATTCGGCTGGTGGCGTCGGGAAGGTTCAGGCGGGAGGATTCCGTGATGACATATTCGGCAACAGCTTCGTTTCGAACGGCCCTGACGTTGAGTCTGCTGCTGACCGGTTTGTCGATGCACGCCTCCGGGCAAACGCCTGGCAACGGCGTAACAGCTGCGGCGCGCGTTCGCGCGGCGGAGCGAGTTCTGGTTCTGGAGATCCTTATTCAACCGCAGGCACGCGATCGTATTCGTGCTCAGGACTGGGGCCGCCTGCTGCAGGAAAAGGGCTATTCGCCACGCTTTCGCGTTCCGGCTGTGGGTGAAAAACAGCGACTGGAAGACGAGACAGCAGATGGCCGAAGTCGGATTGTTGTGGTGGGAGGACTGAAGCCCGACGGCAGTTTGGAGCTGGGTAACCGCCGCTTCACACTTGGTGACGGAGCCGCCCTCGAAATGTTTCTCAGGGATTTGAAGCAGCACGGCACCGGCGGGCCGGCGGCTGGGAACCCGCGCTGGGGACTGAGCGAAGAGCAGTTTCTGTCATTTTCGCGACTGCTCAGCAAGCCGCTTGAAGGGCTGGTGGAGCCTGGCAGTCCGGCCGCGACGATAGAGAAGCTGGGTCTGCCGATGGAATTATCGGTTGTGTTTGCCGATGACGCGCTGGCAAAGTCGCTGCAGCCGCGGAGCGAGCAGGTTCCGGAGCAGCTTGAGTTATCCGGTGTCAGTCGGGGCACGGCACTGGCGATCGTGCTGGCTCAGTACGGTATGGGTTTTCGACCAGTGCTCACGAAACAGGGAACATTTGTTGTGGAAATCTGCAGCGGTGGAGAAGCAGACAACCTCTGGCCGGTAGGCTGGAAGACACTGGAACCCACCCCGGATGTGCTCCCGGCCTGGCTGAAGTCAATTCCATTCAGCATTGAAGATGCGGATCTGACAAGTTTACTGGAAGCTGTTGCGGGCAAGTTGCAGATACCAGTTTATACATCGGCCCACGCGTTGGCTGCTGCCGGTCGTTCCCTCGACGAACTCACCTGGTCCCGCAGTGGAAAGCTTTCGCCGTTTGCCATGCTGCGGACTGTGGGCGAGAAGTATGAACTTGGTTTTGACGTCCGCGCCGACGAGGCTGGTCGGCTGTTTCTGTGGGCGACAACGCGTCAGCAGGCTGACGCCTTTGGTAGACGTTTTGCGCACATTCGACCGGTGAAATGAGGTGTTCAGTGCAGATTGATCTGATCAGTGTTGACGATGGCATCCACAACACAGCAGCGCCGTTGCGATCGGCTGACGGCGGTCTGTCCATCAGCATGCGGCGTCTTTACGGCGGCTTGTCTGAAGGAGTGGACGTGGTGACGGTCGATAATGGCCGGCTGCGGCTGCAGTTGCTGCCGACTCGCGGCATGGGAGTATGGAAGGGGGAGCTGGCGGGGGTACCGCTGCAGTGGAATTCGCCTGTGGAGCGTCCTGTGCACCCGTCATTTGTGGACCCGATGCGGCTGGGTGGAATTGGCTGGGTGGACGGCTTTAACGAACTGATCGTCCGCTGCGGACTTGGCTGGCACGGTGCGCCGGGGAAGGACTGCATTCGCAATGCGGCCGGAGAAGTTGTGTCAGAGCCATTTCTGCCGCTGCACGGCCGGATTGCAAATCTGCCGGCGCATCGCGTGACGGCGTCACTGGAAGGGGACGAACTGTCGGTCACGGGAGTGGTGGATGAGGGGTGTCTGTTCGGGGGCCGGCTGCGTCTGGAATCCACTCTGCGAACGCGACGAGATTCCGGAGTGTTCGAGATCACGGATACTGTTACAAATCTGGCAGCCACCGCAGCAGAAACGGAGATTCTCTATCACTGCAACATCGGGGAACCATTTCTGGGCGCGGGTTCTGTGCTGCATACGGCCGTGCGAGAACTGGCTCCACGAAATGCCCGGGCGGCTGAAGGCATCAGTATGTGGAACCTCTTCGGTGCACCCGAGACGGGATTTGCTGAGCAGGTGTATTTCGCGCAGCCGGCAGTCAACTCGTCCGGCTGGGCCGTGAGTGCACTGGCGGACCCTTCAGAGCAGCTGGCCTTCGTGGTCAGATACGATGCAGCAACACTGCCGTGGTTTACGCTGTGGAAAAACACGGCAGCCACTGCCGATGGTTACGTCACAGGACTTGAGCCCGGCAGCACCTTTCCGAATCCTCGGCAGCTGGAACGCCAGGAAGGACGCCTGCCGGTACTTCCACCGGGCAGTTCTGCCTGCTATCGGCTGCAGTTTGAAGCATCGATTGAGCGGTCGCGTACGCGACAGATTCTGGATGAGATTACAGCGCTGCAGGTGGCGACTGAGAGAACCGTGCATTCGCAGCCGAGACCTGGCTGGGCTTCCTAGTCGCTGAAGACAGCCCGGCGAAAGCATCTGCCGAAGCTGGCGTTCCCAGCGTTTCAGGTGTTTGCGGCTTCAAGCAGACAGCGGAGAGCTGCTGCGTCAAATGGGCGGCTGACGATGGCCACAGCACCGCGTTTGCCGACGGCACGAAGCAGCAAACCCTGAGTCGAATGCTGTATGGCAGCGAACATTTCGGTGCGGCGTGAGCTGACCAGACCGGAGTAGACGAGTTCATCGCCAGGAAAGACATCAGCGGTTCGAACGATCAGGCTGAGTTCTGCAGGGATGTTGTCGGCAGCCGCATCCAGCATGCTGACGACCTGCAGATTGACCAGTGCCAGTTCACGGATGGTGGACTTGAGCTGATCCGGGAGCCGTTCCGTGTCACTGAGGATTCTGACTTTCCGCTCGTGCTCATTCCCGGCTGCACGGAATCGGGAAATGCGAGCAGGGCCGGCCGCGTGCAGCAGTCGCAGGATCTGATCAGGTGGCAGGTTTTTGGGAGCGAGCACTCGGCAGGGGGCCGCAGCGGCTCGCAGCAGCTCCTCAACTGTGGAATCACTGGAGTGCAGGACGACAGCGGAGTTGGCGGTTCGCCCCTTCCGAGCCAGCTTTCGCAGCCAGTCGATGCCACGCGCGTCATCCAGCTCAAGAGCTGTCCAGACGACGTCTGGCCGGAGTCTGTCAACCGCCGCGTCGGCCTGCTCAATCACCGAAAAGACGTGGACGGCGGAAATTCCCAGAGTCCTGCAGGCACCTTCGAGCATTTTGGATTGCAGCGAGGAGCGTTCGGCCGCAAGCAGCACATCGAGTGACTGCTCTGCCGGGGCGGTGACTTTCGCAACCGGGGCGGCCGTAACGTCGGATTTGTCGTCCGCCGGGTGTTTTGCAAGCAGGCCAAGGGAGTCTGCGAGTTCGGAGGCGTCGGAGAACCGATCTTCGGGCCGCTTGGCCATGCAGCGCTGGATGATCTGATCAGCCAGCAGGGGAAGTCGCGGGTCAAGACTGGCGGCTGCCGGTGGCGTATCGAGAAGGTGAGCTTTCATCAGCTGCAGGATTGTGCCACAACGCTGAAAAGGAAACTCACCTGTGATTAATCGGAACAGAGATGCTCCAAGGCTGTAGATATCCGCGCGAGCATCGACAGTGCCCCCCTCAAACTGCTCGGGGCTCATAAAATGCGGTGTTCCCACGACCTGCCCCGCTCGCGTGGCCTGATCAGAGCCGGAAGCGACAGCGTCGAGAATCCGGGACAGTCCGAAGTCCACCACTTTGACCACACCATCCCGGCTCAGCATCAGATTTGCCGGCTTGATGTCACGGTGCACCATTCCAGCCTGATGGGCCGCTGCAAGACCCCGTGCCGCCTGTGCCAGAATTCCCGCGGCTTCCCGGAACGGTAACCGCCCGCATTTCTCCGACAGCTCGGCGACGCTGCCACCGGTCAGCAGTTCCATGACAAGGTAGTATTGCCCCTGCCAAATGTCGATCGAGTGGATCGCGACGACGTTGGGGTGGTTCAGACGGCCGATGGAACGGGCTTCGCCCAGAAATCGCCGCAGAGATTCGGCATTTGAGGAGAGTTCGGGGCTGAGCAGCTTGATGGCCACCTCGCGTTCGATCAGTGTATCAAACGCCAGATAAACGGTTCCCATACCACCCTGACCGAGGAGCCGGCGAATCAGGTATTTTCCGAGGGCCGTACCGCTGGGAAGCAGAGCACCCGCGGGAGCGGATGTTGGAATGACAGCCGCAGCTCCGGACATTACCACGGTGTTCCCGTCGCAGGGGGCAACATCCGACAGGCGCAGGGATTCATCCGGAACGGGCGATGATACGGGCGGGTTGGGACGTGATGCTGAATCCGACACAGGTCCACTCTTCGGTGTGCCTGCGAGTCACAGGCGAATGCCAGGCAGGTAAACGCTCGTCGGCATTCTAGCAGACTTGCTTCCACTGGACTATGGGATCGGCGAAAGGCAGGTCATTCTGACCGAACCAGAGGCTGTCAATTCTGCAGGCCGTCGTCAATCTTCATATTAAATGCGTGCAATAACCCACTCCGCGAGAGCATCTTCTGTGAATTTTCCAAAAACGGGACACCTTTTTGGATATTCGTGGCGAAAATTCTCTTGAGTGCCACTCAAATTATTCACAGAATCTGAACAGTACCTGTTCCGCGTCGCTGCTGAAGAAGGGGGTTTCCCATGTGGGATCTGCTGGTCAGCCTGATCATCATGAGCACCCTGACGCTTTTCCTCGCGGTGGCTGGGGCAAGTCTGCAGCGACTTCACAATCGCCGCTCGCTGGCGTTCAGCGTGTGGCTTGCTGTCAGTGTGATGGGGATTTACTTCGTCTGCCTGTGGAACTCCCCTCTGCTGGTGACGATTTTGCCGTTTTCATCGACAGTGATCCTCGGCAACTGGCTGGCTCCCGGCGGTGGATTTCTCGCTGGCGTCTTATTCTCAACCAGAGCCGTTCATCCCGTTCGCAGGACGTTGCTTGCCTGTTCACTGCTCATCCTGTGCGGTTACTCGCTCGTCAGCCCGCTGCTTGGAACCGCTCCGCGATGTGCGAATGTGGAGTTCGAACGGATTCTGGAATTTCAGACGACGGATTCGACATGTTCTGCTGCATGTGCGGCGGGACTGCTGAGACTGCATGGAATTGCCGCGACGGAGCGAGAAATGGCGGAACTCTGCCTGACGCGTCGCGGCACACACTGGCTGGGCGTGTACCGCGGCCTCAAGCTGAAGACTGCAGGGACGGAATGGGACGTAGTCGCTGAACGCCTTTCCGTTCCCCAGATTCTCGCTTCAGAATCAACCCCGGGAGTGCTGTCACTCAGCCTTCATGGCTGGGCGGCATCCCGCTCAGAAGACTCTGAGCTCTCCAGTCTCGCCGGACACTCCGTGGTCATGCTCGGATTGCGACGGCCCGGTGAGGCATCAGTATTCGACCCTTCGCCGGATTATGGTTTTGACGTCTGGACAAAAACCGCCCTTCGCGGAGTTGACTCGGCAATCCTGCTGCGGCTGGTATCCCGTCGCGGTCGCACGATCGTTCCACCGGCAAACGCCGACCGGGACACGCAGTATCTTTGGAACACCATTTTCTGGCAGCGTCCTCGCGTTCAGCAGTCTCGCCTTGATCGCTGACTCTGCGGATAACGTTTCTTCGCGGGACCCGCAGCACTTTTGAGTGACGGCAGATTCGATTGTTCCGTTTCGTCCGGATATGAAGAAAATATCCGCAAGGATGGTCGTGCGGGGGACATCGATTACAGCTTCCCTGCGATATGTTCAAGCGTGGAAAGCTGCATACATCGAAAATCTCTGTAGCAAATGCGCACTTCCTCTGTTTGGAATATATGATTTCAGGCAACCTGGAACAGCCAAACGGCGTTGAGCCAGGGCATTGCAGCCACATCGACAGCTTCGAAGTCGATCCCATCAACCTCGCACGTTGACAATTCTGCATGGAAACTAGTGACCTCAGAGACTCGAATCGGGATCAGCGGCGTGGCAGCTTTGACAAAAGAGCTACTGCGTGTCGTTTGATTTTTGTCGGTACTCTCGCAGCAATGCTGTACCATTTTGTGCTGATGAGGTTGCCAGCGATTTCCGCAGGTTATCCTTACAATACCTTTCTTTTTAATCCTGCTGATCGCTTTAGTGATTTCAACATTCTCTTTCGGCCGCTTGTGCACGGCATCCATCCTTACAGGGATTCTGTGTACTTCCCTGGGTCGTATGTCATACTGTACAGCTTTTTGTCGCTTCGTGGTTACGCCCTCGCCGCCTTTTTGTTCATTTCCCTGACCAGCACTTCGATTCTGGTATTGTTCCTTTTCGAAAATCGGAGCCTCCGTGAGCGTCTCGGTCTGCTGGCGGCGGTACTTGTCAGTTATCCTATGCTGTTTGGTATTGATCGCGCTAACCTGGATATCCTGCTGTTGCCGCTGGTCCTGCTTTGGTGGACCCTGAGATCCAGGGGTTACCACATCGCGGCGGCGATGTGCCTTGGTCTTGCCGGCTCCGCGAAACTGTACCCACTGTTGCTGCTGCTGCCCGATCTCATCAGTTTTCGCATCCGACGACTGGCTCTGACCACTGGGTTCGTGATATTTTTCACACTGTATGGTCTGATGATGATGCCCGGAACCATGGTTGATTCCCTGCAGATGCTGGCAGGAAATCTAAGCTATTTCAAGACATTGTATGTGCATCGCGGAGCAGGCTGGTACAACTCTGTAAGTGCTCTGTCGATGGCAAAAACCATCAATTTCGTCATCGGCGCTCTTACCGGAACAGATCTCAGGCCGCTTAACCGATTCATAATGCTGAACTGGAACTTAGTTGTTGTTGCTGGTCTTGCAGCCATGCTTTGGGGTGGCTGGAAACTGCGCCGTCAGCATGAATGGAAGTCGATAACAGTCGCCACTGCAGCGATGGTAATGCTGCCTTCCATCTCCGGAGACTATAGACTCCTGCACATCCTGCTTCCGTTTATCTTGTTTTTAAATGCAGCCCCCGAGATTAACGATCGAAAAATTGCAGTTGTTTTTGCCCTTCTGCTCATCCCCAAATCATATCTGTTTCTCCTTTACAATGTCTCCATTGCCGTGATTCTCAATCCCCTGCTGCTGATCATCCTGCTGCCGATGGCTCTCCGCGCCCAGGAAAATCTTCATTACGTGCCACGGAAAATTGGAACGAAAGTCCGCAGTGCTCATACGCCCGATCGCGAGGAAGTCTGCGTTCCGCAGCCATCGGACTTAGGCAGTCACTGGCTGCCCTGTCAACAAGACCACGTAACCTTACAGGCGAGCAAGCAATAAGGCGACCAACGCCGCGACAGCCGCACCGCAGGGCACCGTGACGATCCATGCAAGCAGGATTTCGGCGACAGTTCGCCAGTTGGCCTGACCCGTGACTGCTCCGATGCCAGTGAGTGAACCGACGCTGACGTGAGTGGTGCTGACCGGCAGGCTGTGCAGGCTGGCGGTCGCCACCAGACCTGCGGTAACGAGACTGGATGCGAAGCCCTGACCGGCGGACATCCGTGTGATTTTTTTGCCAAGCGTTTCACCCACGTTGCGGGAATCGACGAGACCGCCGCAGGCGACGAGCACGGCAACTGCGAGGATGGCGGTCGAGGGGTCCAGCCATGGAATCACGGCCAGGAGTGCTGCCATTTTGGGGGTGTCATTGAGTCCCCGTGCGAAGCTGGCCGCACCCGTACTGCAGACATGAACGGCATCGAGTCCCGGGCCACGCTCACTGGGGGCCAGCCGCAAAATGCTCAGCAATGCGTACAATGCAGCCCCGAGGGCGAGGGCAAGGAGCGGGCTGAACAGGAGTGGAACAAGAAAGCGATCCCACAGGGCCGCCGGATGGACACCGCCGGGATTACCAACAACGCCGGCTCCCAGAAGAGCGCCCAGAAGCGCGTGGGTAGTGGAGACGGGAAAGCTGAATCGCGTTGCCAGAAAACTGGTCACGGCCGCTCCGCTGGCCACAGCTGCCAGGAAGTCGGGCGTCTTCAGCAGTTCCGCATCGACAAGGCCCTGGCCGCTGAAGCTTTTGAGCATTCCGGAGGAGAGCAACAGGGCAGACAGCGACCCGAGAAATGTGGCTGCGGTGCCCCAGAGCAGTGCAGTCCGCAGAGACGCTGTGCCGGTACCGTACAGCGAAGCCACTCCTTTGCTGTTGGCATTGGCACCGTTGGTGAACGCCACAAAGGCGGCGGACAGCAGCAACAGTCCTTCGATCACAGAGATGCTCCTGCAGGTGGCTGATCAGCGGCTCAGTGTATTCTCCTGAGTCTCTGCGGGGTGATGTTTGAGGGACGCGTATTCCTTCCATGATCCTTCGTAGAGCCGCACGTGAGGATAGCCGGCCACATGTCGCAGGTAGAATCGCAGCAGACTGCCTTCGCGCGACGTGCCACAGTAGACAATGATGTGTTTCTCGGGTGTGATGCCGGCCTGTTCCAGTTGCCTGCGGCAGCTGTCAGCATCGAGAAAACGGTGGGTATTGTCTGCCTGCATAAGTTTTGCCCAGTGGAAGCTGATAGCGCCCGGGATGTGGCCTTTGCGAAGCCACACGTCATCATTCCCCAGATACTCGTTGCGGGGCCGCGCATCGACCAGCACGACGTCAGAACGGGATTTCAGGGCGAGCAGTTCCGGGAGTGCGATGCCGATTTCCGGGCGGCGAGTGTCCGGGAGTGTTCCTGGTGGATTGCCAAAATACTCCTGCGTGGTCGGGAGCCCGGCCGCCTGCCAGCCCGGCAGTCCTCCGTCAATGATACGAATGTCGTCCACCCCGAATTTTTCGAGCACATAGGCGACCATGCTGGCGCTGAGAATTTCATCGTTGGGCAATGCGGCACCGGTCGCATAGATCAAATGCGTCCGCCCCGAACGGACTCCGGCACGCACCAGCAGCGCAGCAGTCAGATCGTCGGGCAGATACTGCACCGGTACCCCCAGATCCGTACCACGCAGCGTGTCAAAGTTGATGTGGTGCGCACCGGGAAGATGGCCGCGGAAGTAATCCTTGTATCCGCCACGGGTGTCGAGCAGCACAGGGCGGGTCGCAGGGTCGCTGGTCGCCAATAGCTGAGCCGCGTTCTGCGGAGAAATGATGGTGATTTCGCCG
>JBJTOP010000040.1:0-58961 GCA_046074645.1 Planctomycetaceae bacterium
GCATGGTTCAGCCGCATGGCGGCAGCATGCGGGCAAACGGCCCCGCAAACACGCAGCCAGCGCCCTAGCCAGCGCGCGCACCTTCGGTGCGAAACACAGCCGGGGGCTTCCGCCCAACCGCTCAGCCGCATGCTTCAGCCGCATGGTTCAGCCGCATGGCGGCAGCCTGCGGGCAAACGGCCCTGCAAACACGTAGCCAGTGCCCTCGACAGCGCGCGCACCTTCGGTGCGAAACATAGCCGGGGGCTTCCGCCCAACCGCTCAGCCGCATGGTCCAGCCGCATGGCGGCAGCCTGCGGGCAAACGGCAATGCAAACGAACCGACAACGCCCTAACCAACGCGCGCACCTTCGGTGCGAAGCACAGCCGGGGGCTCCCGCCCAACCGCTCACAAACTCAATGGTATTGTCAGCTGCAAACTGCTCTGCCACTTCTCCGATCTGCATCTGTGCACTATCATTCGCCGGAATCATTCAAACACCAAATTCCCCCACCAGAACGCTCGTGGTATACCGGCAAAGGACGGCACAGTGGCCAGACGCAAGACTTCAGGTCCAACGAATGTTTCTTCGCTTCCCGAAGTCGGGGAAGGTGCTGGCGGGGTTCAATACGTGCCCATCAGTGACGAGACGCGCCGTCGCTATCTGAATTACGCGTTGTCCGTCATCACATCCCGCGCTTTGCCGGACGTACGCGATGGTCTCAAGCCTGTGCAGCGACGCATCCTCTACGTCATGTACGATCGTCTGCGACTGCTTGCCGACGCCAAAACCTGCAAGTGTGCCAAGATCTGTGGCAACACCACGGGATCGTTTCACCCGCACGGGGAAATGGCCGTCTACGACGCTCTCGTGCGCATGGCCCAGGACTTTACTCTGCGATATCCGCTGGTAGCCGGTCAGGGAAATTTTGGTTCGATCATCGGGCTCCGTGCAGCGGCCGGTCGTTATACCGAAGCCCGCCTGTCGCGGCTCGCAGAGAACCTCATGACCGAACTGCGGTTCAACACCGTGGACATGCGTCCCACATACGATGCCGCGGACGAAGAACCAACAGTACTTCCGGCGCGCTATCCCGCTCTTCTGGTGAATGGTTCTGCCGGTATCGCCGTCGGCATGGCCACCAACATGCCGCCACACAATCTGGGTGAAGTGATTCGCGCTGCTGTGCATCTGATTGAGAACCCGGAAGCCTCGACCGCTCAGCTGATGCGTTACGTTAAGGGCCCCGATTTTCCACTCGGTGGCCGCATCATCACGGACCGCGCCGAACTCCGCGAAATCTACGAGACAGGTCGTGGAGCGATTCGCATTCGGGGCGAATGGAAATTCGATCTGATCGGCAAAAAGCCGAACCCGTCGCGGATCCTGATTCATTCCATCCCATACGGAGCGACCACCGGCACGCTGATGACCGAGATTGGTGAAATCATCGCCGCCCGCAAACTGCCGCAACTGGAGGCCGTGAATGATGACACCAACGAAGAAAACGGACTCCGCATCGCCCTCGATCTCAAGTCCGGTGCCGATCCCGAAGCCGTGATGGCCTACCTCTTCCGCCATACATCGCTGGAACAGAATTTTGGCTACAACGCCACCTGCCTTGTGCCCGCAGAACGTGGTCAAACCGTCCCGCGAGTGCTCAGCCTGAAGGAACTCCTGCAGCACTTTCTGGATTTCCGCATGACGACCGTTCGCAGGCGTCTGGAGTTTCAGCTGGAACAGCTGAAAAAGCGGATTCACATCCTTGAAGGCTACGCGATCATCTTCGACGGTCTGGAACGGGCGCTGAAAATCATCCGGGCCAGCAGCGGAAAGAAGGACGCGGCCGAAAAGCTGATGGCAGAATTCGACCTCACCGAAATCCAGACCGATGCCATCCTCGAACTCCAGCTCTACCGCATCTCAAAGCTGGAAATCAACAAAATCCGCGAAGAACTCGCCGAAAAGCAGGCTGAAGCTGAAAAGATCGAATCGACCCTGAAGTCCACCACGCGAATGTGGAAACTCATTACCAGCGAACTCGAAGAACTCGCAAAAGACTTCGCCGACGAACGCCGCAGCGAACTCGGATCCACGGAAGAAATTATCGAGTTCGATCCTCAGGCCTACATCATTCGCGAAAACACCAACGTCGTGGTCACGAAGGAAGGCTGGATCAAACGCGTGGGTCAGCTCAGCAGCATCGCCCGCACCCGCGTTCGCGAAGGTGACTCCGTGCTCACCGTCGCCCCCGGAAGTACACTCGATCACGTCGCTTTCTTCTGCTCCGACGGCGTCGCCTACACGCTCCCAATCGAACACATCCCCATCTCCTCGGGCTACGGAGAACCGCTCGCCAAACGCGCCAAACTCCAGGATGGTGTCACCGTCATCGCAGCCATGACAACAGATCCGCGGTTTGTCCCTGACCTGAAGGCCACAGGGAACGACACCGGAATCACACTCCTCGCAGCCACTCGCTCCGGTCAGGTACTCAGACTGCCGTTTGAGTTCTTCCGTTCACCCTCAACCAAAGCCGGCCGCAAATACTGCAGGCCGGGAAAGGACGATCAGGTCGTCGCAGTGGAACTTGTGCGAGATGCCCAGACAGTGTTTCTGGCTTCAAAGAAGGCCCGCATTCTGCACTTTCCCATCGAAGACGTCCCGATACTTTCGGGTGCTGGTAAAGGAGTCCGCGGTATTAAGCTGGAACCCAATGATGAACTGCTGGGGTTTGTCCAGTTGTCGCGTCCCAGCGACTGTTTACGGGTGAAAAACGACAACGACAGTGTGCTCAGCTTTGGACAGACAAAATATCAGGTCAGCTCTCGCGGGGGCCGCGGCATCAAAACCAGCTCCCGAACTGGCTTTGTGGAAATTCTGCAACCCGACATTCAACTGGTGGACTGGACAGAGCTGGGTGGCGTCAGCGAGTAGCGGGGACTGTACCGCCCCCTCGGATGGTTCAACGGCGCAAACGCTGCCCGTAGTCGCGTTTCGCTCCGTCGAAACGAACACCCAGCCTTTTCGCCGCAGAAAACCTCAAACCAGGACCTTTTCTCGCTCAAGCCCCAAACACCCCTGAAATCCCGTGTCACCACCGCTTCGCCATCCCAGTTCCCCGCCCAGGGATCGTGAAACGGCGCAAGAATGGGACAGCTCGAGTATTTCGCTCTTCCTGTCAGTTGACGGCTCTTCCGCTACCGGTAGTTGTCAGAACTGTTGGTCTCACGCTCAGGCGCAAAGGAAGGACAGAAGGTTCAAATTTCCGACAATTCCAGCTTTGCGCCCTGGCGCCTTTGCGTGAGGTAAGAGTTGCTACAGCAAGATGCCGGGCGGCGCGTCTGCATGAAATCCGACAGACGATCTCAAGTGTCCTTACCACCGTTTCACCATCCCAGCCCCCCCTCCCCTCGGGCCGCTGTCGGGCAGGGCAGGGCAGGCTTAGAAACTGAACAGCTGACCGGGCTGGAGCACAACCGGGCGGGCGCTGGTGTTTTTGCGTACCTGGTCGCTCCACGCCGCCACGTCCTGTTCAATCACGGGAAAAGTATTCACGTGACAGGGCATAACGATTTCCGGCTGGAGCAGTCGGATGGCGCGCAGGGAGTCGGCTGGTCCCATCGTGTAGTTATCGCCGATGGGGAGAATGGCCGCCTTGAGCCCGGCTTCACCAATGAGAGCCATATCACCGAACAGGCCGGTATCGCCTGCGTGGTAGATATTGCCAGCCGCGGTCTGGAAGAGCAGTCCGGCAGGGCTGCCGCCACAACTGCCGTCCGGAAGGATCGAGCCGTGGTGGGCGATGGTGAGTTTGAGCGTTCCGAAGGAAAATCGATGGCTGCCACCAATGTGCATGTCATGCGTTCGCGGCACTCCCTGACGTTTGAGCCAGAGCGTGATTTCGTGGTTGGAGATCACCATGGCATGCGTGCGTTTGGCAATTTCCACGGCATCACCAACGTGGTCTCCGTGACCGTGTGAGATCACGATGTAATCGGCATGAATGTCCGCGGCCGAGACTGTCGCCTGAGGGTTACCCGTGAGAAACGGGTCGATGAGGACAGAGCGTCCGGCCGTTTGAAGCAGGAAAGCGCTGTGGCCGTAATAAGTCACAGTGGTGGTCATGAAACGCTCCGATCAGCTGAATCCAAGGTTTTTGCGGACATTCCTTTTATATGCCTCGACCCCTGGCTGTCCATAGGGGTTGGTGCCCACGAGTCGGCCTTCCACGACGGTGGCGAGCATCAGCAGCTGGAAGAGCTGACCGACAGCGTGTTCGGAGAGCGTTGGCAGGATGAGGTCGGCAGTGGGCCGTCGTTCGTCGGCATAAGCTTCATTGACGCCGGCGATGGCTGCTTCGAGTATTCGTGGGAGACTTGTGCCGGCGAGCTGATTCAGGCAATCCTGGTCGAAGCGATGAGACGGCACAGTGAGCGGAGCGAAACGGGGTTCTCCGGGAAGCAGGTTGGTGATGAGCTTATCGCGACGGCCATCCTGGTGCTGCTGGCCACGGCTGTGAAGGTCGCGGGTATTGACGACGGTGATTGGAGTCGCGCCGCGTTCGTGCTTGCCGAGGCTTTCACTGAGCAGCTGGTCGTACCAGAAGCCAAGTGCTTCAAGGCAGCTGCCCCAGGTGGAAAGAATTCGCAGGTTGCAGCCGAGATCGCGTTCGCAGGCGTGACAAACGGCAACGAATTGCAGGATCAGGTTGGATTCGAACGGAGCCGAACGGAAGTGATCCGTCATATCGGCCGCCCCCTGCAGAAGGGCTCGGATGTTAAAACCAGCGGCCGCTGCCGGGAGCAGACCGCCGGCAGTGAACACCGAAAAGCGGCCACCAATTCCTTCAGGAATGGAAAAAGCGTCCACGTAACCGGCGGCCTGGCAGAGCTGTCGCAGTCGTCCGGTTTCGCCTGTGACAGGCACGATCAGCTGGGCGGCAGAACTGCCGAAGCGGCGTTCCACGAGGTCTCTGAAGTTGCGAAACGCTGCTGCGGTTTCGAGTGTGCCGCCGGATTTGCTGATGACGATCACCGCGGTGCGACCGGAAGGTGTGTCGGGGTGTGCGGCAGCGCGGGTGTCGAGCAGTTCCAGCAGGCGTCGCTGCTGGTCGGAATCAACGTTCCAGCCGTCGAAGTACAGTCGCGGAATTCCACCGCGTGCTTCGCGGGAGAGTTCGTTGTGCCACGGACTGCCAAGCGATTCCTGAATGGCACGTATCCCCATGTAGGAACCGCCAATGCCGAGAATCACCAGCGAATCTGCGAGGGACTGGAGTCTTCGAGCGGAGTTTTCGAGACGGGCGACGAGACTGGAGGGACCGGCCGCCCGGAGATCTGCGAGCAGCTCTTCGGGCCACTGGATGAAGCCCGCATCGAGCGGTTGCTTTTGAGGGGGAATTGCCGCATCGCTCTGCCAAAGTTCCACATCGTTGAGTGCTTCGTCGCGGGCAGAACACAGGGCGTCGTTGAGGGACTGGATGCGGCCACCTGGGAGCAGCGAAATGGCAGCTTCGGGGCGGTATTGAATGAGAGCAGACAACATTCGGGGCACTCCGGGGAACGTGAGCGGCAGCCCGGTGGGATCGGGCAGAAAGATCATAGCACGCGAAGGCGGGGCAGAGAGATGACAGGGGCTGGTGGTTACGGTGTTCCCGAGGGTGAAAACGCGCGCAGTGGGCTGCCGCGATCCAGCGTCACTCGCTGAATTCACCCGGTCGCGAACCGCCCCGTCGTTCGCGATAATCCAGCTGTCCCTGCCAGCCCAGTTTTCGATGCAGTGTGCCGTAGTAACTGTAACCCGGCAGGCGGACCAGTTTGAGCGTTGGCTGGGCACGCTGGACCACCACGTGGTCGGTCGCCAGCAGTGGTCGATGAATCTGTCCGTCAATGACAAGCATCACCCCGGACGGCGATTCCTTGACGCACAGCCGATAAACACGACTGGCAGAATCCACAATTGGCCTGACAGTCAGCGTGTGAGGGCAAATGGGAGTAATCGTGAAGACCTGCAGTTCCTGGCGAAGGATCGGACCACCAGCTGACAGATTGTGAGCCGTTGAACCGACCGGTGTGCTGATGATCAGCCCATCACAGCTGAACGTGGTGACCTCTTCATCGTCGATTCTGAGGTCAATATCAAGCATCTTCAGTGAGCCCCCGGACGTGATGGTGACTTCGTTCAGCCCGAGATCACAGTACTGGACGCCAGTACTGTCGAAGTGCGTGCACTGGAACATCAGATGTTCAATGATGGAATACTGGCCGCTGCAGAGCAGGTGCAGTCCCGCCTGAAATTCGTGCGGACTCAGCTCGGCAAGGAAGCCAAGCCGACCAAGGTTGATGCCAAGAATCGGCAGCTGACGCGCACCGAGTTGTCGACAGCCTCGAAGGATGCTGCCATCGCCACCAAGCACCACCACCATGTCCGCATCAAGTTCTGCGGGGATCGCCTGAGACGGAGTGAATTCGCCGACCAGCCGGACACCTGGCTGTGCCGCAAGCCACGGTCGAAGCGATGCCCAGCAGGAGCGGACCTGGGGAGTATCGCTGCCGGTGAGGATGATGAGTTTCAGCGACGGTATCGCCATGGAATCGTTTCAGATTTCTGGGAGACGTTCGCTGGAGTCACCGAATCGATCAAGATGAATGCCGTATTTATCAAGCAGTGACAGGTACAGACTGCACATCCGGCGATTGGGGGCGTTGAGATAGTTGAGGGTGCGACCAGTTTCCAGCTGTCCGCCGCCACGCCCGAGAAGGACGACGGGAAGTTTTGTCGCGTCGTGGCTTCCGGTGAGCATGCTGCTGCAGTACATGATGACGGAATTATCCAGCGCCGTGCGTTCGCCTTCCTGAACCGCGTCGAGGCGTTCTGCGATCCACGCCAGCTGTTCGAGAAAGAAGCGATTGACCTTGAGCCAGTCTTCGGATTCCTGATGCGACAGCAGATGGTGGATCATGTAGTCCACACCAAGGTTGGGGAAGCGCAAAGAGGAGTGATCGTTGTTGAGCTTGAGGGTGCAGACGCGGGTGGTATCGGTCTGGAAGGCGAGCACAAGAATTTCACACATCAGCCGCATGTGTTCAGCGATGTCCTGTGGGATGCCGTCGCTGGGTCTGGGGCGATCCGGCTTTTCCAGTACCGGCTTCCAGCCCTGGAGCTCGCCCCGCTGTCCGGCGCGGGCAATTCGCTGTTCGACTTCGCGGACGGAATTGAGGTATTCGTCGAGCTTTTGCTGGTCGCGGCGGCTGATGGAACGACGCAGGGATCCGGCGTCTTCAAGAACGGCATCCAGCACACTGCGGTCGGCCCGAGTGGTTTCGTCGCGGAAGAGTCGATCGAAGGCCAGTGCGGGGAAGACTTCCAGAGGAGTTGGAGTTGTTGGGGAGCTCCACGAGATGTGGCTGCTGTAGAGCATCGAGTAGTTCTTGTGCACGGAGGGGTTGGCTTTTTCACAGCCGAGCACGAGACTGGGGACTTTGACCTGGCCGCTGTGGTGCTGAGCAATGAGCTGGTCGATGCTGGTGCCGCTGCGAATGCCGCCCCCGGCTTCGAGTGGGGCTCCGCTGAGCAGATTACCGGTTTGGGAACTGTGTATGTTTCCCTTCAGAGCTTCTTCGTTGTAGAGCCCCTGAATGAAGAGCAGCTTTTCACGATGCGGATGGAGCGGTTCAAGGACGCGCCCGAGTTCCATGTCCGCACCTGTTCCACGCGCCCACCAGTGATCTTTGTGGAATCCATTTCCCGAAAAGAGCACCGCAAAACGCAGGGGAGCAGAATTGCCGGATTTGTTGCCTGTGTCCTGCCCGAAGATGCGAACGGACTCAAGCCACGGGAGCGCCATTGACACGCCAGCTCCGCGGAGCACGGTGCGACGAGTGGTCTGCTGGAGCTGCATTGCGGATTCTCCGGGGAGTGAAGGGAAATTGCGGACAGGGCGATCATAACCGGTGAGGCCGGGAATTGCATCCTGAAAGTATCGGAGAATTTCAGGCTTGCCCCGGAGTTGCTGTGACCACGGCTGACTTTCCGCATCCCGCTGGTCAGCCGGGTGCCGGATCGCCGGCAAGACGGATAAACAGGCGTTCCAGCAGCACCGCAGGATCAACGCGACTGCCCCCCTTCATATCCGCGTCAGCTTCCATCAGCCACTGAAGAATGCGGCTGGCACGTTCAAACCCCAGCCGCTTCAGATACTGTTCGCCCGGCCCCACGGCACTGTGAAAAACCCCGGCATCAATCAGCGCCTGACGCAGCGGGAGTCGCTGCCGCGCAAGTTCCGTCGCCTCCGCAAATTTACGGAACGAAAAAATCACCCCAGCCAGCACCTTAATTGGGCTTTCACCTGCCTTGAGGAGTTTTTCAAGGTTCTGCAGGGCTCGTCCGGGGTGACCGTCCCGGACAGCGTCGAGCATGTTCCATGTTGTCTCAATTCTCCAGCCACCCACCACCCTCGCCACGTCATCCCGCGTGATCACATCCGCATCACCCACCAGCGAAGCCAGCTTGGCAATTTCAGACTGGAGCATCGTCAGACCTTCGCCGGCCAGCGTATTGATCAGGGCCGCCGACTCCCGATCGAGCTTCTTGCCGAACTCGTCTTTCGCCAGCTTCTGCATCCACCCCAGCAACGCAGCACCGGAAAGCTCATTGCATTCCAGATTCAAACCGTGCTGATCGACGAGCTTGTAGAGCTTTTCGGTTTTCTTCCAGGCCTTGACATCGAGTATCAGCAGGGATGTACGCGAAGGTGACTGCACGTACTTCTCAAGCGCTGCTCGATTCGCCGTCACAAACGGATCTGCCTCCTCGATCATCACAACTCGGGAATCCCCAAACATCGACACCGTCTTCAACTCGCTGATGACACTGCGGAAGTCCGCGGCTGCACCCTGCAGACGTGTTAATGTCCCCTCAGACTCTGAACCGGAAATACCCGGAATCCGCTTCAGAATCTCCACGCGAAAATATCGCTCCGGACCGTACATCGCGACGACCGGGACAGGCTTGAAAGGAGATTTGTCGGCAAGAAAGTCAGCGGCCAGCATCGGCTGTATCCGGGTAACTGCTTCACGGAAAGAATCGGTCTACAGACCGGCAGAATATCAAAAACCGCAGGAAAGACACAGCGACCACCCGTTCACCATTTTGTTCAGAATCGAATCGGAAAAATTCCCATGACATACCGACACTACCCAAACGGCATTACCCCCCCCTTACGCATTGTCACGGTGGAGCGGATCCAGGCGACTCAGCGGTTGGGCGGGAGCCCCCGGCTGTGTTTTGCACCGAAGGTGCGCGCGCCGGTGAGGGTGTTTGCAGGCGGCGTTGCCTGTTCGATTGCGTTTAGAATCGTCTCGTCATCTCGGCTTCAGGATCCCAGTCGCAATCCGGTGGGCAGACTTTCGCCGAAGACGAGTCCTGCGTCCTCTTGCTCAAGTTCACCACCCTCGGCAATGAGCTGCAGAAAGCTGTTCCGAGTGCCGGCAGACCGCAGGCGTTCCAGCAGTCGGGCGCGCAGTGATTCCGGAAGATCGCGAAAACGATCGCCGGTTTTTCTTGACAGCTGCATGAGCGTCAGCTGAACCGTGGAGTCTTTCAGATCTGCCGACTTCATGAGTTTCTCGATCCACGCGCCTGCAATTTCGACTGGCACGATTAAGTTCAGGGGACCGTAGGCTGGTCTGCGGCTGCCGACGCGTCCCAGCATCCAGATCAGGGCGTTGCGAACTGGTTCAAAGCCGGGACGTGAATAGACTTCCAGCGCGGTGTCGCCGAGTTCTCTGCGGAGCGGCAGTTCCAGGAGTTCAAGAGCCCCCAGCATTCGCCAGATTTCTGTCGCTTCATGATTTCCTGAAGCATAGGGAACTGCACGTCCGCGTCCGGTCTGGGCCTGACGCAGTCGCTGGCGAATCGCAGGCAGGACGGCTGCGGCCAGCTGGTGCTGTCGTCCGGCTGACAGACCTCCGGCAATGCGTCGGCAGAGAGTGCGGACCTCCGCGAGGCAGGCTGGGGCGGCGTGGATGGCACGTCCGGAAATCGTTCTCCATGTCTCTTCAACTCGCCAGTCATCAGCGGCCATGCCGAAGCCGGGGCGGAGGCAGAAACCTGCAAGATTCAGCCAGCGAGCCTCATGCACGGGGCTTTTCCGACGACCGTCGGACAGCTGCAGCAGGACATTCCAGACAGCTCTGAGCAGTGACGGGGGCCACTGGGACCTTGGCAACCCGATCGCGTCGCAGAGCTTTGCCACAATCTCATCCGGCTTACCTGTGCGCTCCGGCCCAAAAACGTCCTGCAGGACGGCTGCTGTGGCGAGGACCGTTTCTTCATCCACGAAACCTGCACGCTCGGCATCGCCGCTGTGTCCGCTGCGGTCGGTCTGAGTGGCAGCGCGGACGTCGAACTGGAGTTGCCATCGCCGCGAACTGTCAGTTTGGCGGCACCAGAGTTCGAGCGTGCCGATTTCGGTGAGCCGCACTGCCAGCTGGGCAGAGATCTCTGATTCGTCACCACGGTGGCGGCCGGTGAGTACTGTGCGGATTGGCGGCAGGCTGGTGA
The DNA here is from genome assembly GCA_046074645.1 of Planctomycetaceae bacterium. Taxonomy (GTDB): domain Bacteria; phylum Planctomycetota; class Planctomycetia; order Planctomycetales; family Planctomycetaceae; genus SXXK01. Next base: position 10,548 of record JBJTOP010000040.1, read on the forward strand.
GCTGTTCCGGGATGATTTCAACGAGCTGTCCGGGCTGGTCACTCAGACGTGTGCCTGACACCAGAATTTCAAACTCCACCGGCTCCCAAGTCCGCACTCGGAATTCGCGTTCCAGAGTCTGCAGCTGATCGCCGGCTTCTGTGCCAGCTGCGGCGAGGCAGAGCGCGGCTCGACAGCCGTCGGCCTGTTCCACGGCGACGTAATACGTCCGAGCAAGCCCGGCGGAAATTCTGGTCCCATGCCCTCGACGAACCATCCCGAAGGCAGCGGCTCCCTGAGCCACTGCGAGATCCAGACGATCATTGCGGAGCACCACGGGAGCCCAGCCTGGGGCAGACTCCGAAAACAACTCCCGGAGTACTTCCAGCACGCGTTCCCGCAGCACCGGCGACTCGAAAAAACCGCCGTTAAAGAGCACCAGATCGGGGCGAGCGGCAAATGGATCCGGGGACGCTGCAGATTCCCCCGCAGCAGCCTTTGCGAACTGCTTCAGGAAACCTGCCAGATATCGACTGATCGCTGCGTCACTGGCGTAGGGCAGACCGTATTCCTGAAAGCCCGATTGCCGCCGCTGCGGCTCTTCACCCCACTTCACAGCAGGAAGGAACCCCTGAATCAGCTGTGTGATCACATCATCACGTGTCAGCTGGACCTGTAAAGAACCGGCGATCAGTCTGGAACCGCCACTGGAAAGATTCAGAGTGATGCTGAACGGCGCTTCAGGCCCGAGCAGTGTTTCCTTGGCATGGCGACAGGACGCCGTCAGCTGTCCCCATTGTCGAGTATCCGTGATCTGTCGCTGCAGGTGCTGTTCGACCAGATGAGCCAGAGCGAGGTCGAGATTATCTCCACCAAGGAGCAGATGGTCACCGACCGCGGCCCGATGAAACTGGACCCGACCGTCTTCACCGCGTCGTACCTGGATCAGACTGAAGTCGCTCGTCCCGCCACCGATGTCGCAGACCAGAATCCGCTGTCCGGGCGATACGAGCAGTTCCCAGTTGTCGCGGTGCTGATGGACCCACGCATAGAAAGCCGCCTGCGGTTCCTCCAGCAGAATGATCCGCGGCAGACCAGCCTCCCGCGCTGCCTGGACTGTAAGTTCCCTTGCGACTTCGTCGAAGGAAGCCGGGATGGTGATGATCACCTCCTGCTGCTCCAGCAGATCCGCAGGGTGTTCAGCATTCCATGTCTCGCGAAGATGTCGCAGATACATGGCGGTTGCTGCGACGGGAGACATGCGGGGCACGTCAGGGGAACCATGCCACGGTAAGAGCTGCGCTCGTCGATCAACCCCGGCATGACACAGCCAGCTCTTGGCCGACTCGATGAGTCGGCCTGCCGATAATCGTCCCTGTTCCCTGGCATAAGCGCCGACGGCTTCCGTGGGGTTCCGGGTCTGCCATGGAAGCCGCAGCAACCCGGACGAAATCTCCTCGTCCTTACCGAACCAGCAGAATGATGGAAGCGTCTCCAGGCGTTCTGTCTGGCCGGGGGCACAGAGCTGAGGAATCCTGAAGACCTCGACTGACTGCGGCGCATTGCAGGAATCAATCCAGCACAGAGCACAGTTGGTTGTTCCAAGATCGATTCCCACCACGAAGCGTGGCGGTGCAGCGACAGTTTCGCTCCCGGATCCGGAGGTTGAAGTGGACTGATTCATGATGACTTTTTTGAGTTTTTTGGCGGAGTGGAATTCGTTTATTTCATCGCAGCTTCTGTGAGCCGGCCGTCCTGCATCGTGAGTACTCGATCGGCAATATCCAGAATCCGCGGATCATGGGTGACAAGCAGAATTGGTCGCCCCTCTTCGCGAGCGAGGAATTGCAGGTAACTCACGACCTCCCGCCCTGTGACGCTGTCCAGTGCCGATGTGGGTTCATCCGCCAGCACCAGACTGGGGCCGCAGACCAGCGACCGTGCGATGGCAACTCGCTGCCGCTGTCCCCCTGATAATTTTGAAATCGGATACTCCACACGATCCCCCAGACCAACCCGAGTCAGAATTTCCACCGTCCGTCGTCGGGCCTCCGTCGGAGTGACTTCAGGATGCAGATCAAACATGATCTGAACATTCTGCCTGGCGGTCAGAAATGGCAGCAGATTATGAGCCTGAAAGATGAATCCGATTTTTCGCCGCAGCCGCAGCAGATCTTCCCGCGTTGCATGATGGAGCGCATGTCCCAGTACAGTCAAACGGCCCTGCTGCATACCGCGAAGACCGGCAATCAATGTCAGCAGGGTCGTTTTGCCGGAACCCGAGGGGCCGGTCAGCAGCACAATCTCCCCCGACTGTATCTGCAGGCTCACCTCAAACAGAATCTGTTTGCGCAGTTCGCCCTCTCCGAACGCGAAATTGATTGCCTCCCCGGAAATAACAGCCATTGCCGACATTTCAGAATATCCGCCAGAAAACAGTCGCCGTTGATTGGAGACAGTGTAAGCTGCAGGATCGCCAACGCCAGCCAGCAGCTGTTTCCCGCTCATGCACAGCAACAGCCCGCCTGTTCAGGCTGGATTTGCAGGCCGATTCTCTGCAAAATGCCTCTGTGCTGTTCCAAATGTTCTCACAGGCCGCCTTTTTGGCTGCAACAAGGATTCGGACATGTTCTGTCGCACCCATCATCGTTACCTCGCTGCAGTCTCCACTGGTGCAGTCTCTGTTGAGCGACTCTGCATCCTGCTGCTGGCCTGTCTTGCCCTTACCAGCCCGGTTTTCGGCCAGACAAAAACGCGGGACAGCAAGAAAGGCAAGGATTCCTCCGCTTCTCCCCAGCAGCTGGAAGCCAGAATCTCAAAAGCCGAAGAACAGTTGCTCGATGAATATCTCTCCGTCGCCAACGAGTACTACAAACAGGGCGAACGCGAACAATCAATCGTCGTCCTCGAACGCGTGGCTCAGATCAACCCGAAACTGGAAGGAATCCGCCAGCGGATACAGGGAATCCGCGAAGAACTCATCCAGGAAAATGGATTGAAGCTTGAATTCGATACATCCAAACAGTGGCTTGCTCTGGCGGAGGTCGAAGAGGGCAAACCTTTTCGACTGATTGCTGCCGGCGAATACAAACTGGACCTGACCTCCAGCGTTTCATTGACCGGGCTGTCCACCAGTGACCCGGCAAAGGATCACCTCAGCAACGCACCGTTTGGTGCCCTCGTCGGCCTTGTCTTCACAGACAACAAACCTGGAGATCCGTTCCTGATCAACGGTTCCGTGGAACACAATCCAAAGAAGAGCGGCACGCTGTACCTGCGAATCAACGTGCCGGCTGCTGCGAAATGTCGTGGAGATATCAAGGTGCAGTTGAGTGGGGGCGTCAAACCCCTGGCAAAGGGTACGAAGGACTGATTCGTGCGGCAGGAACCACCGTCGAAATTGCTCAGCTTTCGTACTCAGCCAGAAATCCCATGAACTCCCGGCGATGCTCCTCTTCGTCGCCCAGCGCGGTGATGCACAGATCCTGGGTGACATAGTCAAACCCGTCGCAAAGCCTGATCAGTTTGTTGTATTGAGCGATCGCTGCGTCTTCCGCTTCGATCACTCCCTTGATCACGCTGACGACGTCTGTGAGCTTTTTCGGGGGCTGCAGCGAGCTCTGTCGCGCCTGAAACGAACAACTGCCCGGAACAATTCCACCAAGTGTTTTGATGCGTCTTGCCAGGCTCTGTGCGTGCAGCAGCTCTGCCTGAACATCCGCCTGCAGCGAAGCCTTGATCTCCTCTGCACGAACCCCGTCAAGGTTGATGGAGTTGGAAATAAAGTTCATCACCGTTTCCAGTTCCATCCAGTATGAGACGCACAGTTCTTCAATAATTGCCTGTCGCTTTGCCTGATCTGACATCACTCACCTTTCCTGAACGGATTGAAAGAAACTGAGCCTGAAAACCTGATTTGCAGCAGAAAATTTCAGTTTTCTTTGAGCGGCGGCTGCAGGGCCAGCAGCAGAGTGGCTCTGGACAGTATCCGCAGGCCATCCCCAATCGACCGTTCTTCAATGTCGAAACAGGGAGAATGCAGCAGCGGCCAATCGGAGTTGCCATCGGCACACCCGAGCCGAAACTGTGCCCCCGGCACCTTTTCCACATACACCGCAAAGTCCTCGCCGCCCATACTGGGCTTGTCGATCAGCACCACATTCTCTGTCCCCACAACCTGACGCGCTGAATGCTCGAATGCTGACGCCGGCAGACTGTGGTTCACGACAGAACCAAGCGGACAGAGAAACCGCAGCGTGATATCGTTGCCCGTCGCTTCTGCGAGGCCACCGCAGATTCTCTGCATCGATTCCATCACCCTTGTACGCACCACTGAATTTGTGGTCCTCAGCGTGCCGTCCAGTCGCACTTCGTCAGGAATCACATTCGACGCCGATCCCCCATGGATGCTGCCGATTGTGAAAACAGTGGGGTGCAGAGCGTCTGCATGCCTGGGCACTGCCTGATAGAGAGTTGTTACTAATTGAGCAGCCGTGAGGAGCGGATCCGTTGAATGCTGTGGCCTCGCTGCATGACCACCTCGCCCCGATACCACCAGAGACACTTCATCCACACAGGCCGTCAGCACCCCATAGCGAATTCCCACGCGGCCCCGCGGAAGTGTGGGATCGACGTGAAGCCCCAGAATGTTGTCAACGCCCTCCAGTGCCCCCGCTGCCACCATCCACGCTGCACCCTCCGCCGTCTCTTCTGCCGGCTGAAAAATCAAACGCAGCCGCAGTGACGGCATATTTCCCTCCGTCAGCCGCGTGGCCAGCTTTGTTAACAATTCACAGACACCCAGCACGATTGTTGTGTGGACATCGTGCCCGCACGCATGCGTCACTCCCGGAATCATGGACGCGTAAGACGCGGTTTTTCTGTCCTGCAGCGGCAGAGCATCAATGTCGGCCCGGAGCGCGATGAGCGGCGCTGCTTCTGAGGGCTGGCCCAGGACCAGATCCGTGAAACAACCAACCTGCTGCTCCGTCGTGCGTACAACCAGTCCCAGACCTTCAAGACGGCCGCGAATCCACGCGGTCGTGTTGACTTCCTTACCACTCAGCTCAGGCCGTGCATGCAGAAATCTGCGGTCCTCAATCCAGCCCGATAAGCCTTCATCCACCAGACGGTCCAGCAGTACCTCGTATGGTACGATCCGTTCGCAGTCAGCTGCGGCAAGGCGGCGTGATTGGCAATCCATTTGCGGCAGACCCATTGAAAACCAGAAGGCAGGAAACATGGCCATGTTTTGTAGCAGGCACGGCATCCTTAATAAATCGATCGCTGCAGCAAAAAGTCCAGTGATTTCTGCTGCGGTTTGCGCCTTCCGCAAGACCGCGGAACATCATGCAAAAGCCAGAGAATTCCGCCGTATCAGCGTGCGATTCCTGCGAGTGGGAATTGGCTGCGAAGCTGGGAATTCCCGCGGATTTCCCGCGACACAGATTCACCCCAGCTTCCTGCGACGCTCAGCCGAGACCGACCAAAGGACGCTCAACAGTTCCGCGTCGCCGTGCTCCAGCGCCAGGCGAAAGCGCCCGAGCAGCTGTTCGGCCTGAACGATGGCCTCCGCGCACGCTCCCGCGTTTGCCATCAGGATCGAAGTCCAGACGTCCGCTGATCCCGCGGCAATTCGCGTCGTATCCCGAAAACCAGTCCCGGTGAATTCCAGCTGCTCATCCGTCACGACGCCCGCAGCCACTGCAGCCAGAACATGCGGCAAATGACTCGTCAGCGCGAGGATCTGATCGTGCTCGTCGGCCGACAATCGCCTCAGAGTTAACCCCAGCGTCCGCCAGAATTGCTCCACCCGAAAAACAACATCCGAATCGGCCGCCCCGGGACAGACGACGCACACACGTCCCCTGAACAACGCCTCATCTGCATGTTCAAATCCAGCCTGTTCACTGCCCGCGATCGGATGTGCACCCACAAATAACGTTTCACCCGCCAGTTGTCGGCAGATCGCAGCTTTGGTACTGCCGACGTCCGTCACCGCTCCGCAGCCTGCCCGCAAGAGCACCAGCGCTGTTTCAGCTACGCGATTCACGGGCAGGCAAACCACACCCAAACTTCCGCGAGGGATCGTCGCTGCAGAAATCTCACTGGTCCAGCCCGTGATCAGCCCAGCGTCCTGAGCAGCTTGCAGACGCTCAGCACTTCGACCGACTCCAATCACTGAACATTCCGGTGAATCGGTGCGAACGGCAGCAGCGATCGAACCTCCGATGAGGCCCACGCCGGCCACGACCACGCACTTCTCGCGTCCCTCACGCATCAGTGCTTCCGACCGCACTGATCGCAGGTTCGCGACTTCAGCTTCGCGCGACACTGCTCACAACAGCTCGGACATCGCGGATCTCCCAGACGGTTCACGTACGCCGGACCATAGGTCGATGGCAACTCACCCAGACTGTAAGGCTCGTAGTCCATGCGAAAGGAATCCATCGGCTCGGCAAATAAATGCCCCAGCCCACGCGGACGGTAGCTGTCTTTCGCACAACGCTCCTCCCGAGTCAGCGTCGCAGCTCGAGGTCGATACCAGCTCGTGTAACGGTCCATTGGTTGTGAATAGTGGCTGTGACCAAACCCACCAGTTCCTGGCAGCCCAGTTCCCGGAGGCTGTCGCAGGCCGGCGAAGCCGTTGAAGCTTCCCGGTGGAACACGCGAATCGCCCGTACGCTTCGGGGCGAACTTCGCCAGTGAATTAGGGCTCGGCACAAACCCCGCCGGGGCATCTCCGGTCGGTCGCAGTTCATCTCCACCCCGGGACGACTGCTGCACAGCCAGCACAGCCAACATGTACACCAACAGCGACATTGCTCGCTTCATGAAAGTCTTCCTGACTAACTGCACCGCATGTTTCGCGCAATCCGTTTCGCAGACGGAACTGGCTATCGTCGCTGAATCGGCAGGAACCGCATTCGTTCCAGCTTCTCGCCCGCATTTCACGCGAACCATGGTCCGCTTTCACTCATAACGCGGACTGCGTAATTCAGAATGGATGGGGGGAATACGGCGACTTTGCGGCGCCAATTCCAAAACGGTGGACATGGAGAGAATTGACTGGGCGGAGTGGCGAATCAGCAGGCATTTCCCCCGCGACCCATTCACTCAAATCGCTGCCCGTAAAAAATCATCAGTCGGCCCGTTCACGCAGCAGCCGGCATCAACTCACCCGAGATCGCCTCAATGTCTGCCTCTGACAACTGCGATTTCTGCTCAGCAAAACCCACCAGAAGTGCCATGTCGCAGAGCCGATTCAGTCGCCGGGGTATGCCCCCTGAGACCTCATGGAGTCGCTGCACAGCGGAGCGACTGAAAATCGCCTCGGTGGCCCCGACGTGCTCGAGGCACTGTCGCACATATCCAGCGGTCTCGTCTGAAGTGAAACCGCTGAGCGTCGAGGTGACTGCGATTCGCTCGCTGAGCTGGCCGAAGCGTCGCACCCGAGCAGCAAACGCAGGCTGTGCTGCCAGCAAAACCATCAGCTTCAGGTTGGCGTCTGCTTCTGCCAGATGCAGCAGCGGCAGAACAACCTGCTGCAGACAGTCGTCAGGCAGCAGATGGGCATCGTCGAAGAACAAAAAGGGGCACCGACCGCAGGCTGTGTGGCGACGTAACTGTGCTCGCAGTTCCCTGAAGATCACGTCCAGCGGCCCCGAAGTTCCCAACCCACGCTGATCTTCGCTGAGTTCACACAGGAGCATCCGCAACTGCTCCTCAACGCCCAGCGACGGAATCACTGCATGGACAAACGGACGCAGTGAGGTGTTCTCAGATGCAAACCACCGCACCAGACTGGTTTTCCCACAACCGGACTGCCCCAGCAGCAGTGCAGGACCGCTGAGATTTTCGACCGCAAATCGAAATCTCAGCAGCGCAGCGGCACCAGACTGACTGCGGAAAAACAGCGGTGGATCGGTAGCCTGCGGAAATGGCCTCGCCCTCAACTTCCAGTACGACTCATACATCGGCGGGGTCCTGATGCAACCTGGAAAAAACAAGTCAACTCGTGAAATCCAACGGGCGGCTAGTTCAAAGGCTCGATTCGACCAGTGAATCGCACCACTCCGGAACCACTGTCCGAGGTGGCAGAAACAGCCTCGATGTCGCTTTCAGAACTTCCATAGTCGGCAGTGACGCTTGATTCGGTCTCCGGCAGCAGTTCTGCCGGGCGACTCTCTTTTCGCTGCGGCCGCGTTGACGGCTCCGCTGTTTCAAATTCATGCAGCAATTCATCCAGATCAACGTCCACGCTGGCATTCGCCGCTGGACCTGCGATCCGAGCAGACGAATCCTGCTTCCGCAGATCATCGACAATTGTGAACAGAACTGCCAGACCAATACCCGCCGCCACCCAGCCACGCAGTTCCCGTATTTTCACAATCCAGTTTCGAGCGGCTGCCGGACCTGGAGGCGGTGCAGCGGCCCGAACAGGTGCCGCAGGTGGAAATTTGGGTGGAGTTTCCACTTCTGGCAGGCTCAATCCAGTCATCGCTGCTGGAACAGGTGACCGTTCCGCATTTTCTGCCGATGAGGACCGCTGTGTCGCCTCAACCGTCGATGCAGCACCGCTGCCCTGCACAGGCTTTGCGGCCGACAGCTTCATCAGTGCCTCGCTCAACGCGTCGGTCATCGGTGCGCCTTGTGATTGCAACGTGGGGAGAAAACAACACCCGTGCTCCCATCGGACGCCGGCACTTCCGAACTTGAGGAATATTCCGAATCTCCGGATTGGGAAGACTGCCAAAAATGGGCTGCCGATTCCGCAGAGAGGTCCGCTCAGGGTGCACCGGAGGTGCCATGCACCTTTGCTACGTTATTCCAGTGTTTTTGCTGTTGAGGTGCGTAGTTGTGTGCGTCTGAAGATGCACGAAGAGGCCGGTGCGGCACTGGTTTGCTTCTGGGTAACTTTGCGATACTCTACTCTCCCTCCTGCTCCTGCCAGCGTTCTCAGGAGAGGCCATACCCTGCGAGTACGAGCCGTTCGATGGGACTTACGCGTCATTTTCTGGGCACCCTTCAGCCAGCCCTGGTTTCCGCAACGGATTACATGGTGCAGCGGTATGTATCCGATGGCGAGCTGGATCTTTCCGGTGTTGTTGTTGTGGTCCCGGGTGCGCGGGCCGCGCGTCGGTTGCTGGAGCTGCTGGTGCAGCGGGCCGGCGATCGTTTTCCCGGGCTGCGTCCGCCGCGAATTCTGACGTTCTCCAGCTTTCCTGAACTGCTGTATCCCCCCCAAAAACCATTTGCGGATGACTTCACACAACTGCTTGTGTGGCGACAGGCCCTGTTCTCAACTCCTCAGACAAAAATCTCCGCGGCACTCCCCCACGCTCCTGATCCGGATGCCATCGGCGCATGGACAGCACTCTGCACCACATTTCGCAGCCAGCATCGGGAGCTGGCAGCTGAAGACCTCAACTTCGACTCTGTGGCAGGTCGTCTGAAGGCAGACGGCCCGGCCAGTGAATCTGCGCGCTGGCAGGCACTTGCCTGCCTTCAGGAGTCCTATCACCGCGAGATGGACAAGCTCGAACTCTGGGACCAGCAGACAGCTCGTCGGGAGGCTGTGAAGCGCCGCGAATGCTCTACTGAGCATGACATTCTGCTCGTTGCCACAGTCGATATCAGCGGTGTGGTCTGCCACATGCTGGATCAGGTCTCCGATCGCGTCACGGCGCTGATTCATGCGGACGAACGACACAGCGAGGGATTTAATGAGTACGGTGGGCTGCGAGCGGAATACTGGGAACAGCAGCTCCTGAATCTTCCATCCGCTGCCTGTCGCATCGCCCTCAACCCGCTCGAACAGGCTCGACTGGCAATCACTGAAATTGCATCGCGTAATGAAACATTTCGAGCAGATCAGATAGCCCTCGGGGCCGCCGATGAATCGCTCGTTCCCGTCCTTCTGCAGCAGCTTGCCGACGCGGGTGTTTCCGGTCGCTGGCCGATTGGACGACAGCTGCGACAAACATCCCCGTGGCGACTGCTCAACGCTGTCGCCGCCCATCTCGCAACCGCTCGTGAAGATCTGCCCCCCGACTTCGATTCGCTCTGCGAACTCGCTCGTCACCCGGACTGCGGCGCGTGGATTTATCGACACCTTCAGTCGATTACCGGAAGCGACACTGTTCGCAGTCGAATCTGCTTGTGGCTGGCTGAACTGGATGAGTACTGCAGCGAGCACCTGCAGCTGACACCTGGAACGTTTCACGGCCCGAATCCGCGCCGCGAGATCGTTGCCGAGGTCTGCCGCGCCGTCGAACTCCTGCTCACGAAAATCCTGCCTGCCGCCAACTCAGCAAAAGTCACGTCGCCCCCGGCCATCCGCAGCAGCATCCAGCGCCAGCTCAATTTCGATGCGTCTGCCGAGTCCGCTCATGGCACTGGACTTTCACCGCTGAAATCGCGTCGCAGTCTCGCTGAGTGGGCTGCCGGCATCCTGAATCTGTTCGATGCCGTCTACGCAGGTTCCGAAACAGCTCTGCCGATCGGCTGTGACGAATGTCGCGAAGCCCTGCGGCAGTTGCAGGATCAGCTTGCGGGGCTCTCTGAACAGATCCTGCCCCACTGTTCCGCTGACCAGGCCATTCAACTGCTGCTGAGGCAAATCGCCGATCAGGAGCAGTCACAGGAGGTGGCGGCGGACGGTATTGATCTGGTTGGCTGGCTGGACCTTCCACTTGACGATTCACCGCTGCTGGTGCTGACGGGCTTCAACGAAGGAGCCGTGCCGCAGTCGATGGCGGGAGATGCGTTTCTTCCTGACAGTCTCCGCACACGACTGGGAATCCGTGACAATCGCTTCCGCTATGCGCGGGATGTCGCCGCACTGCACGCAATTCTGCAGAGTCAGCGGGAATTCACGGTGATTTTCGGACGCGTCAATGAGTCCGGTGATCCGCTCAGCCCCAGCCGACTCTGGTTTGCCTGCCCGGCCGAAGAAATCCGTCACCGCATTGCCTGGTTCTATGCCGACGAGGATCCGCAGGTTTTATCCGGGCAGCCAGCTGTCGCCCCCGAAGCCACGCAGCCCCGCAGTCACAGCCGATTTACTATCCCCGCGCCAATTTCTCAGCCCGCACCTGCCTCCATTTCCGTGACGGCGTTTCGGGAATACCTCGCCTGTCCCTACCGCTATCACCTGAATCGGGAGCTGGGGCTGCAGTTCATCGATGGAAACCTTCGCGAAATCAACGCGCTCGCATTCGGTAATCTGATGCATGGCGTGCTGAACCATTTCGGGCAGTCGTCGCTGAGAGACGCCCATGAGTCTGAAGCCATTCAGACGCTGCTCGTCGAACAACTGCATCGACTGGCCCTCGAACACTACGGCCGTAAACGCTCGGCAACAGTCAATGTCCAGCTCAGAATGCTCGAAAATCGCCTGGTGGCCTTCTCTGAATGGCAGGCTGCAACCGCTCGTGAAGGTTGGCGTATCCTCCATACGGAAACTCGTTTTGACTACGCGGACTTCAGCGACAGCAAAGGCCGCAAAGTTAAACTCCACGGACGCATTGACCGGATTGACCGTCATCAGCGTTCCGGGGACTACCGGGTGATTGATTATAAGTCCAGCGAAAAAGCCAATCCCCCTCGAACCACTCACCGCCGCGGCGATGAATGGATCGATCTGCAACTGCCCCTCTATCGACTGCTCGCCCGTGCTGCTGGACTTGAAGGTCGCATCGAACTGGGTTATGTACAGCTTCCAGGAGACCTGACCAAAGTCGGCTTCGATGCAGCGGACTGGGAAGAGCCGGAATTGCTGGCCGCAGAAACGCGCGCTCGCGAAATTGCCGCAGAGATCCTCGACCGCCGAATTCCCGGCGTGCCGGCAGACACATCTGAACACCCTTCGGAGCTGTATCGCATCTGTCAGGACACGGTCATTGATCGCGTGATCCCGTGGGCCGCCACGTACTCAAACTGATTTTTCATCAAACTGCGTCAGGCGTCCAGGCAGCTGGTCCTGGCAGCGACTATCTGGGCGGCTCTTCATCACCACTGCGGAACCGCACAAAGCGGCGTTCGAAGTTCAGCAGCAGTTCAGCTGATTTCGCCGGCTGAAGCCAGAGCTGTTCCTGACTGAGTCCGGTGTTGGTATCCGTGTACAGGACTTTGCCGCTGCGGACGTCAAGCACTTCAGCGCCGACGACAACGGCTGAGCTTCGTGAATTCGGGGCGCGCTCGCGATTCAGCAGCACCAGCAGTGGCAAGACGGACAGGAGTGGGCGTCGTTGGGAACAGTGTTCCAGTCGCAGCTGGCGGTGGCTGACAGCATGTTCCCAGACGACCGCGCCATCTTCCGGTCGGATCCCATACACGCGGCCATGCACATGCACGGCATCGGGAAGCGGGTTGAAGAAGTCCATCGAGGGATCTTCTTCGGAGAGCGCTTCAGGGAGAATCACAAACAATCCGTGAGCTGAGCGAAGGTAGAGTTTGCGGGGCTGGGCCACGGGAGTCAGTTTCTGGCTGACTCGAATCGTTCCGCTGGTGAGGTCAATGATCTTCAGCTGCTGTCCGTCGCTGAGCAATGCTGTGGCGTTGTCCGCCACGTTGCTGAACACGGTTTTCTGCGGGAATGTATGCTGCCAGACTACGGCTTCCGTGAGCAGGTCGTGGCACTCGAGTCGAGCCTCACCGGCGGTCAGTCGAAACAGCACGCATCGACGGCCCTCCACAATCACTCGCCAGATTGTGTCCATGCCCGCTTCCACGTCGATCTCTTCCACCGACAATCCCTGGTTGCTTCCAGCTTCGCTCCACCAGTCCGGCAGTCGATGAGTGGCCAGCAGTGTGCCATCAATTGCTGATCTCACTTCTGTCTGCCGGGCGGAATCGGAGAGGATCAGCAGGCGGTCGTCATCGATGAGCAGTCGCGCATCGACGGGGATCACGTCAAGTTCCCAGAGTCGGGCTCCGGTGAACAGGTTGAGCATCTGCAGGGTACGGCCCGAGATCAGGGGGACGCCGAATTCTGAAACAGGTCCGACGGGAAAGTGGCCTCCCGGGAGCAGCTGATACTGTTCAATTCGTTCCTCCGGTAAAGTGAAGTTTCGCGGATCCAGATCAGGATTACCGTTGGCTGAGAGCTCGCTCTTCACTTTCCACAGCAGCTGAGGCGGTGACTGGTGAGTGGCGTGTGTCAGATCCAGTGCGGCAATCATTCCGCTCAGGTGCATGACCATGATGCGGCCTGAGACAAAGCCCCACGCGTCCAGTTGATAACCCCCGGCGCCCGGGTCCGCATTCCAGTCAGGCTGGTAAGTCCACTGAAGCACTCCATCGGGATCATAGGCGGCAAGACGATTGCCGGGATTGACGAGAGCGAAGTTCCAGCCGCTGAAGAGTCCTGAATCCCCGTAGAGTGGCATGGGGTGTGCCGGGACAGGTTCGGTGGAGGCGGTTTCTCCGATGAGTGATCTGTCGTCGGAAACTTCTGCAAGAAATGTTTTCGGCCACCTGCTGGCGGGCCGAACATCCGCACGCAGCTCTGGATTTTTTTCTGTGATCCGTTGCAGGATGGCCCTGAGCAGCTGCTGGTGCGGAGCGGAATTTTCGCTGGATTTTCGGAGCATCTGAATGAGCGACCAGGATTGCCAGCGAGCGCCGGTCTGCTGCCAGTTTTCCAGAAGATTGGCCAGCTGGGCCGGGGATTCCGCTGTTGGAATTCGCAGGGCCGCCAGACGTGCATGTTCCAGAATCAGTTCCAGCCGCGACTGAATTCGAGCAATCGCGGCCACTTCCGCGGCGTTCATGCCCACTTCAAGGCTGTTATCCTTCGGATCGAGCACCTCGACAGCCGCCAGGTGCAGTCCACAGCGGAGGAGCTGGGCAGCAAAATCGAGTCGCTGCGGCGGCACCATGGAGGCTGCTGTTGCCACGGCTGGAATCGCAAGCTGTCGCTGGAGCTCTGCCTGTTCAGTTGGGGGACGCTGCAGCAGACTGCTGCGAATGGCGACTGCCAGCACTGCAGCCTGACTGCGTTCAAGGCCTGCAGCAGGGGCGGCGGCCTGCATCGCCATGGGCAGCTCCCGTATCATTCGCTCCAGTTGCGGGAGCAGCAGGTTCAGGGGCGTTTGAGACGACTGAGATGCCTTGCGCCGCATCAGAATTTCCTGGAATTCCTCTTCACGCCGGCTGGCAGGCGTTTTGAGCAGCCCGGGAAGCGCGGCTGCGTCCGGCAGGTTCATTCCAAGCAGCGAATGCAGGAGCGGCCCGAGCTGCACTGTCTGAGTCAGTTGTGAGAGCAGCTGCCGAATCTCCGGAATCAGCTGTTCCGCGTTTTCTTCATCCCGTCGCAGTTCGTTCAGAAGCAGATCAACCAGCAGCATCCGCACCGACTGATCGCTCGGATCCTGCTGCAAATGATCCTGAAGAATCGCGCGACCGCCCGAGGAATCACCTTCAAGCACCAGCTGCACAGCCCGCTCGATCGGCCGCAGATTTTCTGTGGCACGGGGCAGCCATGTCAGCGCTGTGATTCCCTGAACAATCGTACCCCCGGAAACAGACAACAGATTGCCCGGCTGCCCGTCGCCCTCCCACGGCTGACTGGCCAGAATCCGGCCGCTGGCGACGTCGATCGAGACGACTGCCGGTTCGCTCGTGGGCAGCTGCAGCAACTTCCCCGTGAACACTCCGCTGCCACAGACAAGGCCCGCACGCAGTGATGTGGCCCAGACCTTTTCACCCGTCTCCAGATTCAGTGCACCTGCCTGACGACGACCTGCAAGAACGACCAGCTGGTCCGTGACTCCGACAATGGCGTGATAACCGCCTCGAGCTGCCTTCCAGAGCTGACGACCAGTTTGCAGGTCAAGGCAGAAGAGCTGGTCCGCATCGCGCGGCGTCAGCAGAACTTTGCCGCCGGCGACTCGAGGCAGGAAGTCGTACCAGCGATTCGCCAAATCCACTGAAGCTGACTGCAGAATGTTTTGAGCCCCTGGCAGGACAAGAGCACGATTATCGCCGATCTCCTGTCGCTGCAGGATGCCGTTATAGCGAGCGACCCAGCGGATCGAGAGGTCCTCGGCCGATAATGCCACGACGCGGTTGTCGCAGGTGGGGCAGATGAGGAGTCCCTGAGCGAAGGTGGGCATCAGTCCCGAGTATCGCCGCAGCGGATGCTCGGGCAGCTTGCGGTCAGGAATGGCGAGCAGCTGACTGGCCAGAATCTGCGGGTTGGCATTTGTCATCCCGGCAACAGGCTCGCCAATTCGAATCAGATAGATGCCTTCGCCGTTTTCTGCGAGGACATAGATCCGGCTGCCAAGCACCAGCGGAGCGCCAAGGAAATAGTAGCCTGCCAGGAGATTGCTGCTGCCAGCCTGCCCTGGAACAGCATCCCGCACCTGGCCACCAATCTCCCAGAGAAACAGGCCTGTCTGTGCATCGTACGCGCGGATGAAGTTGGTTGGAAGAGTTGGCATTCCCCGGATCATCGCCGGCATATCGTTGAGCTCACCTGCACCCGCGGCAGTGTCTTCGACCACAAAGAGGGTCGAACCACTGATGGCCATCTGAGCTGCTGGCAGCTCCTGAACCTGACGCTCGAAGATCGCTGATGACTGCAGGAAGTTTTCTCCGGTTTGCGGCGGCGAATCCGGGTTCGAAGCTTCACGCAGGCTGGCCGCGAGTTCCTTTAACCGGGAATCAGGACGCGCAACTTCCCAGAGCAGCTCACCGGAGGTGCTGTTCCACGACTGAATGCTGAAGGGCGTTCGCACGAAGACCTGCTGTCCGGCAACCAGCGGCTGACAGGCGGGTACAACCAGATCCCCCTGGTCAATTCTGTTTTTCCACGAATCAGCCACTGCAGTGGCAATTTGTGTCAGCAATGGATTCATGCGGTCTGCATAGAGGACGTCGTGGAGCTGAAACAGGCTGGTCCCCCAGGCAGGCCTGAGCCGCAGTGATGCGGCGGGCTGCCGCTGCGTTCGCCGATAGTCCCCCAGAGGCTGCAGCCAGTTCTGCACGGCCAAAGCGGGGGCGGCAGTCGCTGGGGGGGCCAGTGTTTCCAGTTCGTTGAGAAGTTTCTGAAGACGAGGCTCCAGTGGAGCTCCGGCAGAACTGAGCGCTGCTTTTGCAGAGCCTGACAATTCATCAGCCTCTGCAAAAAGCCCAGCTCTGGCAAAGCACCACGCAGCTTTCAGAGTGATGAGTGGAGGAGCGGGGTCGGACGATCGAGCGGCTCGTTCCAGCAGCAGCCCGGCTTCAAGGTAGTCTCCGGCGTCGATGTGCATCCTCGCCACCAGTTGCAGAGCTTCGCTGGCGGCGGGTGTCCATTTGTAACGCGCTGCCACGATTTTCAGGCGGCTGGTGTCGCCACGTTCCAGCAGTTCCCGCAGGACCTTCGCTGCCACTTCGTTGAACTGCTCGGAATACAACCTGCGAAACTGGGGACCACCTTCCCGATACACACGCTCCAGACGCGCCTTGCCGCCGGCCAGAACGTCTGCTGTACCAGGAGCGAGCTGCCGGATTTCGGCCCCGCGCTGTTCCATCAGAACGTCTTCGCCCTCGGAAGCCAGACGCCATGCTTCGTCAAACCGCTGCACTGCGTCCAGCCACGACTCTTTCTGCAGAGCCTCTTCGACCTCTTCGATCCGCCGCAGCACACCTCGCTGCTCGACGTCCTCGTTCGCCGCATTCTGAGCACTCAGCGGGAGAGAACAGACGACCAGCAGGCAGCTGCAGAACAGACTGATAAGCCGCAAAGGCCTGATGACGGATCGCATGGCACTCTTCACAGGGAACTCCATCCAGACTCACTGCTTCTTCTTCAATCCCTGCATGTATTCCACAACGTCCGCAAGTTCCTGGCTGGTCATGGTCTTCTGCAGGTCGGCCGGCATCAGACTGATCTTCTGTTTGACCAGCTCTTCGACGTCCCCCTTCTTAAAGGTCCGCACAATTGCATCATCACCACGGATCTGCAGTTCAGCATCGGTGTTGCTGACAAGCAGTCCATTGACAGTGGTGCCGGAACTGAGCACAACGGTCCATGCTTCGTAATTATGGCTGATACCGGCGCTGGGATAGAGCACTGATTCATACATGGCTTCGCGGCTGAGCTTGCTGCCGATTTCGGACAGATTCGGTCCGATTTCACGCCCCATGCCATCGACCACGTGACACTTGTGACATGTACCTGTCGAGAAGAACACCATGCGGCCGTTGACCGGGTCACCTTTGAGTTTTGTCAGTTCACTGATGGGAGGTGTTGGCGAGTTATCCTTAGAGGCGGGCAGTGGAAACAGCCGCTGAGCCTGTTCGCGAGCCTGTCGGGAAGGGGCGCTGTGCAGAGCCGCGGCGGCGGATTGTTCGAGTTCGGCATCAAGTGCTTTGCTGTCCACCAGCTTCACAAGTTCCATTGCTCCGTTGTTGACTCGCGAAACAGCCCGGACTGCAGAACGGCGTACGTCCGCACGCAGATCGGTGCTGCTGATGACGGCGAGGAGAGGTGCGACGATGCTGCCATTGGCTGTGTTGCCCAGAACTTCAGCGGTGGCGGCGGCCATGGCGGGATCTGAGCCGCGGAGCGCTTTCGAAATCAGGTCCTGCTGTTTCAGATCCAGCAGTGCCGACATGGCCTCAACACCGAGTTGTTCGGAGGGTTTGTTCTGGGCCAGTGAGAGCAGATCGGCGTAGTGCTCGGTTCGCTGAAAGCGTTTGACGAGCGCGATAAACTGTGAACTGCCGCGAGACTGTTCAAGCACCCGTGCCAGGGCGGCAGCGGCGGCCGGGGACGATGCGTCGCCCGCTGTCCGCGAGAGGGCTTCGACGGTAACAAATACGGCCAGTTCGCCCGGGAGTCCCTGCAGCAGGTCACCGCCAAGCAGTTCAGAGCATTCGCGGCTGACCACAGAGCGTTCGTCAAAGTCCAGGCTGCGAAACCAGCGAGCTGCTTCGGCCTGCAAAGCGGGCTGGTCAGCGGCCGCAGCATTGCGGGCTGCCTGCAGCATGGAACGAAGTCGGAGCACCTTTGCCGCTGCGGCCGAAGGTCCGCGGGAACGCCAGATGAGAGCATCGACGGCGGCCCGGGAAAGAGCGTCACGGCTGGAACTGTCCGCGGCGAGCGAAGTCAGGACCGCATCCCATTCGCTGCCGGCGCCGATGCCCAGAGCTTCCACGGCCCAGCGGTCGGCGGGGTCAAGGTGGGCAGCGAGGGCGGCGAGCAGCTTTGTTTTTTCTTCAGCCGGCAGGAATCGCAGAGCGATCGCGCATTCACGACGCACAGCCGGGGAAGCGTCATTGACCAGAGTCTGTACGACGGGGGGAAGTTCAAGTCCAAGTCGGCGAGCAAGTCGCAGGCCGGTGATGCGGATATCTGCATCCTTGTCCTGAACAGCACGCTGCACCATTTCTGAGCCCTTGCCGTCCAGCTGTCCGAGGAGCCAGAGAGCCCGGGCACGGAAGCGGGGGTTGGGGTCGGAAGCATACATCGATTCCAGAGCAGGTACGGCGGCAGCGCCGGCTTTCTGGAGTGCGGTCCATGCGAGATAACGTGTGGCGACGTTGGGGCTTTTCAGTGCCGCTGCGGCACCAGCAGGAGTGCTGAAGTCGGGCCTGGGAACGCTGTAGCCACGGCCCGGAAGCGACACGCGGAAGAGACGCCCGCGATCCACATCGCCCTGCCGATGCCCGCCCACACCGGGATCATACCAGTCCGCGACAATCAGCGAACCATCCGGAGCCACACAGACGTCTGAGGGTCGAAACCACTGGTCGCGGCTTCCCGTGAGCACTGGATGAACGTCAGCTGAATAGCCAGCACCCTGAGCAGTTGTCGCATAGCTGCGGACGATATTGGGACCAGCATCACAGTGAATCAGCTGGTTGCGGAAACGGTCGGGCAGAGCGTCACCTTCGTAGATCAGAATTCCGGTTGGCGATCCAGCGCCGGTCTGCAGCAGATTGGGGACCACGCCGGGGTCGTTGAGATGCCAGTGACGCAGGGGGATCTCGGTTTCCAGATTGGTCCGCGGCTGCTGCCAGCCGGCGCCGGTGAGCTCATCCTTGTATCCGTAGTTGCCGTATTCCATGACGTAGTTGATTCGCACGCCCCTGTTGCCGTCGTCGTCATTGTCCGACTGCCAGATCGTTCCGAAACTGTCCACACACAGTTCCCAGTTATTCCGGAAGTTCCAGCCGAGCGTTTCTACGCGACTGCCGTCCAGCTCACAGCGGAACGCCATTCCTTCCTGATAAGGCTTCCGAGCAGCCCGGATTTCGTTGCCGGCCAGGTCCACGACGATCTTCCCGTCCGGCGTGTGCAACTCTTCGCCGCTGTTGCCAAAGTTGAAGTACAGACGACCGTCCGGGCCGAATGTGAAACTGTGGATCCCGTGGTCATGCTGAGTACCTTTGATGCCGGTGAAGAGCACTTCCTTTCGATCCGCTTTCAGGTCGCCATTGTCATCGTGGAAGCTGAACACGCTGTCACCGGCGGAGACGATTACGCGGGAACCAAGCACACAGACACCGTGCGCGGAATCGATTTCACGACCCTGATAAAACACCGTCTCGCGGTCCGCCAGACCGTCACCGTCGCTGTCCTCCAGCACCAGAATCCGGTCCCCTTCCGGTCGATCAGGATTGCTGCCGTTGGCAAAGCGACGGTAGTTGACGACTTCACAGACCCAGATGCGACCCAGATGATCGACATCGATGTTGGATGGGCTGAGCAGTCTTGGTTCGGCAGCAAGCAGGCGAACTTCCAGACCCTCGCCGACGTCCAGCCCGGACACAGCAGCCTCCGGAGTACGATCGACACCCGGGGCTGCTGTTGTCAGCGGACCTGGGGCCTGAGTGAACACGTGGAACTGAACGCTGCCTCCGCCACCCTGATCCGTCCCGCCGTTATCGAGTCCCACCCGCGCCGTGAACTTCTCGTAGCCTTCGGGTATGGCGAAATGAATCGTAGAGCTGGCGTGCGTGCCAATCCCGAATTCAACCGGCTTGCCCTGAATCCGCAGTGCTCCACCTTCGACGTTGACCCCATTGCCCGGACGACCCCATTCAGATTGCGCCGATTTCCATTTGAGGTCCGTGAGCTTCAGAGTGCCGGCGGGGCCCGTGAGCCGTGGTTCCGCCCAGTCGGCCCAGTCGCAGCCGAAGCCGTCACCACCGTCCGTGACCACAAGATACAAATCCTTCGCGCCCCGAATGTCGGCCGTGAGCGGTAACGCATGGCCGGGGGTTGATGCAGTAATCAGCGGAGACGAGACCACCGGTTTTGGCGGTGCCGTCTGAGCCAGCGAAGGACGGCCCGCGCCGGAGAGGGCAAACAAACCAAAAACAGCCAATCCCATTAACGAAAGCGGTGCAGGGCAGCGATGCGGACAAACCTGGAACACGGCGGGACCTCCGGAAAAACAGTCGTGGAAACGCCAGAGGAAAAACGGCGGGAAGTTCGGGTATCTTCTGAAGAATGAGGTCGTTTGACCAGCCCGCGGGCTGCAAAAAAGGGGAAACTGAGGCCGGATTGCCGACGCCCGCCGGATCCTGGCGCTCGGGAAAACAGCTCCGTCCTGTCCAGGACCGCAGCAGCGAACCGGGGCCGCGGCGGCCGTTGCCCATCCTTCGCAGGAGATGGCCCCGAGTTCGTGGCCGGATACGGCTGAGACAGGTTAACGGGTCAACAGAATCCCCAATCCCCCTAAAGTATCTCAATCCGCGGAATCGGGGACATTTGTGCTTGACAGTCCCGCTCAAACGTCTGATTCTTCGCAAAATGCGTCGATTACCGAGTTTCTCCCACAGTCGTATTCCTCGCGTTTGTTACCAAAAGGCGGTCGGCTCTGCCGATTTGCATCAAGCTGGCAAATGTCCTTGACCTTTGCTCGGTTTGATTGAATTGTTTAAGCACTCAACTGAGTCAGTCGTCCGGCTGAGGCAGTCATGTTTTGGGGGATTGCTGTCCATTCGTTCCTGGTTCTCGAAAGGTTGTCAAAATGAAACGGTTGTCACTGCTGGCAAGTCTCTGCCTGTCCCTGTTCACTGCCACCGCTCTGGTTGCTCAGGATGCCGCACCTGCCCCGGCTCCCACACCCGAAGCCGCTGCCGTCGAACTCTACTGCAACGTGAAGTACAAAGACCTCCACGAGATGGCCTGCTGCGCCGTCGAAAAGATCATCGAAGTCAAAGATCCCTGTGCCTGCCACGATGCCTGCCACTGCTGCAAGCCAGCCTGTGTTTTCATCAAAATCTGCGTTCCCTCATGCGGCTGCGAAGTTGTCACCTGCAGCAAAAATGGTGATCGCATCCGTTATGACTACGGAAAATACGCGGTTGACGTTCGCGTGAAGAAGGGCTTCATCGAAGTGGACTACCAGGACTGATTTCTGACCTCGGTCCCACATTTGCTTGTTTCCGAAAACGACAGGAGTCCTCCTGTCGTTTTCTTTTTTGGACTGCCACTGTGAAGTCAGACATTGTCGTCAGCCAGCAGATTCAACAGTCGCTTCAGAATCATGGTTCGGAAGGCATCGTGTTTTTCGACGGGGTCTGTGGATTCTGCAACTTCTTCATCAACTGGTTAATTGTTCGTGACCATCACCACCGCCTGAGATATTCGCCGCTGCAGGGACAGACTGCCCAACAACTGCTCCCGCCGCATCGCTGGCAGAAACTGTCCACGGTCGTGCTGCTCACTCACAGCGGCTCGTGGGTTCGCAGCGGGGCCGTCTGCCGAATTCTGATGACGCTCGGAGGTCCGTGGAGAATCATCGGCGGACTGCTGTGGCTCGTACCGTTCCCGCTGCGCGACCTCGGCTATGTCCTCGTCGGCAAAGTCCGCTACCGCCTGTTCGGTAAGCTCGATCAGTGTCGGCTGCCAACAGCAGAAGAGCGGTCGCTGTTTCTGAGCTAGTTCGCCCGACGCCACGCGGCCACACTGCTGCTGGCCGAAATCGCCGCCCGGGCCGCATTCAGGCAGCTCGGCGGATGCTTTCGTCGGTGCCCGAACTCCGCTCGACAATGCTGCTTGTAATCTGCCAGAGCACTTCCCGAAGTTCTTCCCGGCTGCCGTAGATGTGTCGGCGGAGCGTTTCAAGATCACGATCTGCGGTGCCGTCAGCAGCGAGTTTCCCCCGAGGTGCTCGGAAGATCTTTTCGTGAATCCTCACAGCGGACTGTTCCGTCTCGTAGAACAGTTCTTCGTAGAGCTTTTCTCCTGGTCGCAGGCCGGTGAAGACAATATCAATGTCCTCCGGGTAACGCTGCCCTGAGAGGCGAATCATGTCCTTCGCCAGCTCCACAATTTTCACGGGCTCCCCCATGTCAAGGATCAGCACGTCCCCACCTTCGCCGATGGCCCCGGACTGCAGCACCAGTTGCACCGCTTCCGGTATGGTCATGAAGTAGCGCTGCATTTCCGGGTCTGTAACAGTAACGGGGCCCCCTTCTTCGATCTGTCGGCGAAATGTCGGGACAACACTGCCCGCGGAGTTCAGCACATTCCCGAAGCGAACGGTAATGAAGCGGGTTCGGGATCGCTGCGCCACTGCCGCCAGGTATTCCTCCGCGATCAGTTTGGTGGCACCCATGACATTCGTCGGCCTCACGGCCTTGTCAGTGGAAATCATCACGAAACGTTCGACCTGAAATCGGTCTGCCAGATCCACCACAACGCGCGTACCAAACACATTATTGCGAACGGCAGCCTGCGGGTTGCCTTCCATCAGCGGCACATGTTTGTAAGCGGCCGCATGGAACACCACGGCCGGACGATGCTGCATAAAAACACGGAGCATCGCGGCTTCATCCGTGATGTCCTCAACGACAAACTCGATCCCCTGCCACCCCAGGCCAAAGGTCGCCCGAACCTGTTGGAACTCCTGTTCCAGCTGAAAAATGCCAAACTCGGACTGGTCCAGCATCACGATTCGCCTTGGACCAAATCGAAGCAGCTGACGGCAGACTTCCGAACCAATGCTTCCCGCCGCACCCGTCACCAGCACGACGCGACCTTCCAGAGTATCGCGGATACCTTCCAAATCCAGCCGATTGGGGTCGCGACGCAGCAGGTCGTCGATCGTGATATCACGCATCCGCAGCTGATAGCGGCCGCCAGGGATCTCATCGACCCGCGGTACAACATGCGCATCGACTCCCTGCTGCCGACAAACATCGCTGATCTCCCGAATGGTCCTGCCAGGCAGGCTGGAGGGCAGGAGCACCATTTCTGCGGAGGTGCGACGGAGCAGTTTTTCAATGCCGGCGGATGCATCCAGAATCGGTACCCCGCCCACCATCTCAGCTCGCGAGCGCGCCTTCGGTGAAGCCAGGCCAACAACCCGCAGGGCGGAACCTGCAGCCTGCAGAGAGGTCAATAACGCGTGCGCTTCGCTGCCACCCGCATAAATCAGCGTCCGCACCGCCTCCGGATTGCGAAATCGCTGCTTCAGCATCCGCAGGGAATTCGCTGAGATTCGGGCTGCAGCGAGAATCGCAGACGAGAGTATGGCATCGATGACGATCACGCCTCGAGGGATTTCCGGCATCGTCTCAGGAGCCTGCTGCAACGCCGCCAGCAGAATCCCGCTCGCACAGCACACCGCCGCTGACCACGCCATGTCATGAATCGTGGAATATCGAAGCTGCCGCCGCCACTCGCGGGAAAACAGCACCACCGCCACCTTCAATAACACAACCAGCACAACCCCATTCAGAAACACCGCAACAGCGTGCTGCTTCTGCTCAAACTCAAACACCTCCCGCGGCGATAACCCCTGCGGCATCTCCACCTCAACGCCCATCATGCTTCTGAACGCCTGAAGCGGTTCGAGATCAAACCGCAACAACAGCGCACAAAAAAAGGAAAACGTAAAAATGCCGGCGTAACAGCAAACGGCAATCGCCAAACGCGGCATGACGAATCCTCAGAGGAAGCTGCGACAGGGATGACAGGAGGAAGGCGGAGGGGAGGAAGGACGATGGGAGGAGGCGAGGAAGGGAGGACCAGTAACCGGTAACCGGGCAGCGGCTGATTCTGCTGAAACTCGCATTTTGTGTCCAGACCGAGTTCAAACACGAAAAACACTTGTTTCCCTCGAAATCACTGGATTCCGGCTGCTTCCAGAAACGGCTTCCGATAAAATGTGTATTTGCGAGTGGGGCGTCTTTGTCCCGAAGTCAAATTCAATTGTTCCCGGGTTGCCGGCACTTCCATGACTCACATCAACTGGGACGACTTTTCAGACAACACCCCCTCCAACGCCGAAGTGCGGCTGCTGGGAATGGTCGAACTGTCTGCCGTGCTCGCCCTGCAGAAACTCATGATCCACGAGGTTCGCCTTCAAAGCCGCACCAGCGCGGCCATTCTTTTGTGCGAACATCCCCCGGTCGTGACGGCCGGTTTTGGCCCCAGCCTGCTTGAACTCCCCCTCGACCCCCGCGATCTCTCCTCAAAACTGCTCACTGTTCACCGTGTCCGTCGCGATGGCCATGTGCTGCTCCATCAGCCTGGACAGCTGGCTGCCTACGTCATTGTGTCGCTCTCCGAATGCGGCATCACAGAACCCGAATACCGACAGCGCCTTCAGCAGGCTGTGATTCTCGCCTGCGACGACGTTCAGGTCAGGGCGACTGTCTCTTCTCAGGATCCCAGTGCTGTCTTTGGGCGGCATGGAGTGATTGCCGAACTTGGCATTCACGTGGATCGGGATATCACCAGCTTTGGGGTGTTTCTGAATGTCAGTCCGCGACTGGATGAAGCCCGCCTGATTGGCCGCGGACTGCTCGAACAACGCATCTCGTCACTCAACGCCGAACGTGTCAGGCCCACTCCCATGCCCCGGATTCGCTCAGCCCTCGCCGCCCGTCTCTGTGAACAACTCGGCTATCCAGACTATCATCTGCACACCAGTCACCCCTTTCTTACCAGATCCCGGATGCTGATCCATGACACGTTTGCCAATCCTGACAATGACGTCTCCTGAAGACTCCGTCGCCTCAGATTCATCGGTCTCAGCTGCCTCAGAGATCCCCTCCGAGACCGCCACTGCTGTTCGCCGTCTTCCGCGCTGGCTCAAACGACCACTCCCGCAACCCGGCATGGCGTGGACCAGCGGCATTATCTCTGACCTGCGACTGGAAACGGTCTGTGAAAGTGCCAAATGTCCGAACCGCTCTGAATGCTGGTCCTCAAAAACCGCAACGTTCATGATCGGAGGCAACGTCTGCACTCGCCCCTGCGGCTTTTGCGCTGTTCCCAAAGGCAAAACCGAGGCTCTTGAAATCGACGAACCCGAGCGCGTCGCCGAAGCTGCTGCACGGCTGGGGCTGCGGTACGTCGTGATCACGTCCGTCACCCGCGACGATCTGCCGGACGGCGGCGCCGAACACTGGTTCCGCACAATTCTTGCCGTCCGCGAACGCACGGGCGCCCAAATTGAAGTGCTCACGCCGGACTTTCGCGGCAACCGTGATGCTGTCACTCGCGTCATCGCCGCCCAGCCGGACGTCTTCAATCACAACACCGAAACTGTCCCGCGGCTGTATCACCGCGTTCGCCGCAACGCCGACTACCAGCGAACGCTGGATCTTCTCAGACAGGTTCGCGAAGAAGCCCCGCACATTCCCACCAAAAGTGGCCTGATGCTGGGACTGGGCGAAACCCTCGATGAACTCCTCGAAGTGCTCGCTGATCTTCGCAGCGCAGGCTGCTCAATGCTCACGCTCGGTCAATACCTCCAGCCGTCAGCGGAACATCTGCCTGTCGAACGCTACCTGCCGCCGGAGGAATTTGACGAGATTGGCGAAACAGCCCGCAAACTGGGATTCTCCATGGTCGCCAGCGGCCCCTTCGTCCGCAGCAGCTACCACGCGGGAGAAATGGCCGAACAAGTGCTCTGAAAAAGCCATCGCGACTCATCACACCCCACTTACCTGCTCTTCCTGCATCAGATTGCCATGCGATCCGCCGAACAATACCTCAAACCGGCAGTCATCCAAAGCATCGCAAGGCTCGATCTGCGCGCGAAATTCATCGTCGAAGGACTGCTCTCTGGTCTCCATGCCAGCCCCTTTCAGGGCTTCAGCGTGGAATTCAGCGAACATCGCCGCTACGAACCCGGGGACGACCCCCGCGATATTGACTGGCAGGTCTACGCCCGCACAGATCGCATCTACATCCGTCGCTATCAGGCGGAAACCAACATCACCGGCTACCTGCTGATGGATCTGTCCCGCAGCATGGGCTACACCTTCCGGCAGACACTCACCAAATTCGACTACTCCATCTGCCTCGCTGCCGCACTCAGCTATCTCATGATCCACCAGCAGGACCCGGTGGGGCTCATGACCTTCGACGACCAGCTCCGCGCCAGCCTCCCCGCCCGCAGTCGCCGCTCGCAGCTCGGCGATATCCTCTCACTGCTTCAACGCTGCAAACCCGACGGCAACACGCAGATCGCCGAAAATCTCCGCCGTGCCGGAGCCATGATCAGGCACCGCAGCCTGATGATGCTCATGTCCGATCTGCTCGCACCACCGGACGAAATCATCGACGCACTTCGGGCACTTCGTTTCCGTGGCCACGACGTCATCGTCTTTCACATTCTCGATGAAGCCGAAGTCACCTTCCCCTTCTCCGGCAGCGTCGATCTTCTGGAACCGGAATCGCAGGATCACGAAATCGTCGATGCCGCCGGCATCCGCAGCGAATACCTGCAGGCACTCGAAGAACTCCGCGGTCGCTATCGCACAGCCTGTCTGTCCATGGGAGCCGACTACGTACCGCTCGATACCAGCCTCCCTTTCGATAAAGCACTCATGGAATACCTGTCACAACGCCGCGCCCGCTTCTGACTCCCCCGCCCCGAAACCAGCCTCAGCGGATTTGAACACCGCCCCCGGCCTCCCTATGATTACGGTTAACCTCCGCCAAAGTTCCTCCTCAGGATGTCTGCCACATGTCTCAATTCCTCCTTAAACTCCTCGCCCTGCTTCCACTCTTCACCAGCAACCCCGTCACCCCCGACGAAGCTGCTCAGGAAAAACGCGCCCAGCAGTTTTCTGAACTTATGCAGAACTGCACACTCGTCGGCTCCTTCACCGTCGATGGACAAACCGCCGAACCCCCAAAACCTGAACGCTATGAAATCGAAAGCGCCGTACCCGCTGCTGACGATCTGTGGGTCTTCACAGTCCGTATCAAATACGGGAAACTCGACACCAGACTCCCTGTCACCGTCCCCGTGAAATGGGCCGGAGATACGCCGATGGTCACGCTCACAAACGCCTCAATTCCCGGTCTCGGTGATGGTTTTTCTGCCCGAGTTCTCTTCTACGAAGATCGTTATGCCGGTACATGGCAACACGGTCCGGTGGGTGGCCACATGTTCGGTAAAATCGAACGGGCCAGGACTGCCGCTGGAAAGCCTGAACCAACGTCCGAAGAAAAGAAAACCGGAAAATAATTCCTTTGTCCCCCATCAAAAAAGAAGATCCCTCGGAGTCAGCCATGCTGCGTTTGCCCGGATTGCTCGCCACCGTTCTCCTGTTCTCCTCTGCCGTCAGCACCCTCTCTGCCGACGAACCGGCAAAGGCCGGTGACGTCACCACCGTGAAGCTGAAGGATCTCACCCTGAAGCTTCCCAAAAGCTGGTCTGAATCTGACCTCAAAAGCTCCATGCGACTTGCCACCTATGACATCCCCGCCTCAGAAGGGGATAAAGAAAAAGGTGAACTGGCCATCTCCACCTTTGCCGGTGGTGGTGGCGGAGTGGACGCGAATCTTGCTCGCTGGGTTGATCAGTTCGACGCTGAGGGACGCACCACTGTGCTGAAAAAGGGCAAGGCTGGTGAAAACGAGTACTACATTGCGGATCTGTCGGGAACCTACAAAAAATCCGTCGGACCCCCGATTCTCCGGAAGACTGAACCTGCTCCCGGTTACAAAATGCTCGGAGTCATCCTCGTCATGAAGAACGAAGAGGTCTACTTTCTGAAACTCACCGGCCCGCAGAAGACCATCAAGGCTCAGGCCGAGACATTCCGCAAAACCTTCGGTGGCAACAGCACTGCCGAAGAAGCCTACGAACTGTGATCTGATGATCTCCATTCGTGTCAACGGCGACCAGCACGACATTCCTGCGGGAACCACCGTTGCTGATCTGCTTAGCCTGCTGCAGGTGCAAACGCGGTATTGCGCGGTGGAACTCGACCGCCGCGTGATCCCGCGCGAAAACTGGGCCAGGACACCACTCGAATCCTGCTGCGAAGTCGAAATCGTCACGCTCACAGGCGGTGGCTGAACAAGCGAACCAGGGCCTCGCCCCCGAAAAGATTCCATTCATGCTGCAAATTCCTTCAGACCGTCCGCTGGTGCTGGGCCGACACACACTCAAGTCTCGCCTCATCGTCGGCACCGGAAAATACAGCTCTCTCGAACTCATGCAGCAGTGCCTGATTGCCAGCGGCGCTGACGTGATCACCGTCGCCGTACGACGCGAGCGACTCGTTGATGCCTCAGGCCGCAACATTCTTGATTTCATCGATCTGCAAAAATACACAATCCTCCCGAACACCGCGGGCTGCTTTAACGTGGAAGACGCTGTCCGCGTCGCTCGACTTGGTCGTGAAATCCTCAGAGTCAACGACAACCCCGGCGCTGACTGGGTCAAACTTGAAGTCCTCGCCGACACGCGCACACTCCTGCCGGATCCCGTCGCCACAGTTGAAGCCTGCAAAGTCCTCGTTGATGATGGCTTTCAGGTCCTCTGTTACACGTCCGACGACCCGATCACGGCGCGCCGCCTCAAACAGGCCGGCGCCACTTCCGTCATGCCCGCCGGCAGTCCCATCGGCAGCGGTCAGGGAATACTCAACCCCAACAACATCCGTATCTGTCTTGAATACCTCAAGGAAAACGATCCGGACTATCCTGTCATCGTTGATGCTGGTGTGGGCACTGCCAGCGACGTGGCCGCAGCCATGGAACTCGGCTGCGACGGCGTGCTGCTCAACACCGCCATCGCATCGGCCGGAGATCCGCTCAGAATGGCCCATGCCATGAAACTGGCCTGCCAGGCCGGTCGCGACGCACTCCTCGCCGGACGTATCCCCAAAAAACTCTACGCAACAGCATCCAGTCCTACCGAAGGTGTGATCTCCCTGCAGCCGCGTTAGTCAGACGGTTGCAGCCAAACAGTCATCGAGGCATCAAATGTCAGAATCAGCAGTTGTCGCTGCGTCGGCAGTGGTTGCACCAACGCGTCGGGTAAGCGGACGCCTGATTGTCGCGTCCATGTTCCTGCTTGGAATTTGCGCCACCACCTTTCTCTACACATACTGGACGCTCCACCTGATGCCGTTTATGCCGCTCCAGGAATCGCTCGTTCGCGAATTCCCCGGCTCCGCCCCGCGCGTCAACGGCGGACAGAAAAAAATGCACAAGCAGACACCCGTTGTGCTGCAGGTCATGATGAAGTCTCCAGTCGATCCCAAATCCGAAAAAGCCGCTGATCAGATCGCCATTGCAAAACTCCAGCAGCGAGTGCTGGAACTTGTTCGTGAACAGAATCCCCTGCCCGATCTGCAGCAGCTTGAACTGCACGTGTATCACCTTGTTGCCGAGGACGAAATCCAGGGCAGGTCGTGGCGAATCCTCATGCCCGATGGCTCGAATTGGGAAGAAGTGGATGACCTCGGCAACGCAATTCCTGCTGAAGGCGTTGTGAAGCAGCCATGATCCAGTCTCTGGAACTCCTTGGAGTCATCAGCAGTGCCCTCTTCGGCGTCCTGCTGGCTCGACGCAAAGGGCTGGACTTCGTCGGAGCTGCCTCCATTTCGCTGATTTCCGCCTTCGGTGGCGGCACACTCCGCGATGTACTGCTCGATCGCCATCCACTGTTCTGGATCAAAAACCCATCCTATCCAGCCATCGTACTTGTTGTCGCCCTGTTCACATCCCAGCTGCGACGGATCCCGGCGACTCTTGAACGATTACTGCATATACCCGATGCACTGGGACTGGGGCTCTTCAGTATAGCCGGCACGCAGATCGCGCTGGCCGAAGGTGTTGCCCCGGTGGTGGCAGTTCTCTTCGGAGTGATGACAGGTTCCTTTGGTGGAGTCATCGGCGATATTGTCTGCAACGAGGTACCCGGTCTGTTTCGTCCCTTCACGCCGCTCTATGCCACATGCGCCTTTGTCGGTGCCTGGCTCCTGATTCTGCTCAAAACGCTTGAATTTCCCGAATCTGTCGCAGCTCCATGCTCAGTTGCTTTCGTCGTCCTCTTTCGACTGGCAGCGCTGCACTTCCGAATTGGCCTTCGACCGATTGATCGAACACGACCTGAACCACCGCAGTCCACGGAAGGCCATGGAGTTTAACACGCCTCCGGTGACGCTGATGCAATCCAGTCAATTGCGAGTTCCAGTTCCTCCCGCACCGTCGGGTCCTGCTCGCGTGCAAGGCAGTCCATCAGCAGCTGCAGACTGTCAGCATCACCCAGCCTCGACAAGGCCCATGCCGCCGCTCCGCGGACAAGCGGCTCTTCGTCGCACAGAGCTGCTCTGAGTTCCGGCAGTGCTGATTGGTCGCGGAGATTTCCCAGCACAATTGCTGCGTTTCTTCGCAGACCGCCATAGCCCGGACGTTCAAGTGGCAAACCGCTGAATTCCTCCACGAATTCCTCCCGAGTCATTCGCAGCAACTGGCGACAATCCGGCGGATTACGGCCTGGCAACGCCGCAAAATCGCTGCGAGTTGTGGTCGGAGCAAAGCGGTTCCACGGACACACATCCTGGCAGACATCGCACCCAAACAGCCATTCGCCCATGCCCTCCCTAAGCTCCCCTGGCACCGGGGAATCACGAAGTTCAATCGTCAGATAGCTGATGCACCGCCGCGCATCCAGCACTCCGGGAGCGGGAAAGGCCTGAGTTGGGCAGGCGTCGAGGCATCGTGTGCAGGTGCCGCACCAGCTGCGTTCCTCAGACTCATCCGGAGCCAGTTCGGCATCCGTCAGAATTGCGCCCAGAAAAAACCAGCTGCCAATTCGGCGGCTGATCAGCATCGTGTTCTTGCCAAACCAGCCGAGCCCTGCCAGACGACCGAAGTCCCGCTCCATGAGCGGTGCAGTATCGACGACAATTCGCGTTCGGCAGCCCGGCCGACGTTTGCGGATGAGCGCCGCCGCAGGCTGCAGACGCTCCTTGAGCACCTGATGATAATCCCCTCTGCCCCATGCATATCGAGAAACTCGGGGACCGGCCGCCACGGACGATTTGTCGAAGTAATTCAATCCGACCATCACCACACTTTTCACCCGTGTGAGCACCGACTGTGGATGTCTCCGAGCCTCGCGCCGCGACTCCATCCACTGCATCTCACCGTGATGTCCCGCGTCCAGCCACTCCAGCAGCTTGTGAAAGCCGGCTGGCGTCACTGCGGGAGCGATGCCTGCCAAATCCAGACCGCTTTCGAATACGGCGTTACGGACGGCCGCAGAGAGCTCGTACGGACCATCCGCCATCGCCGTTTCAGGTTCCACTGCCATCAGCTCGGCTGCTCCACCGCTGCAATGAGTCTTCGGAAATGCTGTCGAGCTGTGGGTGCCACGTCATCCGCTGCGATTCGTGGAAGCGGTGAGTACTGAGGATGACGGCCTGCCTTCCACGGGTTGTTAGTGCGAGTATTGTAACAGCAGATAAAGGCCCAGCGCGGGTGTTCGCTGTGGTTTTGATCCGAACGGTGCAGCGTGTTGCCGTGAAACAGAATCGCCGAGCCAGGTTCAAGTTCCACGTGCACCAGCTCCAGCCGCTGGAGCGCTGCGTCCACGCGTTCCATATCGGCCCCGGTCTGATCACCGCGTTTGATGTGATCCACCCGACCCATGCGGTGGGATCCGCGAAGCACCTGCAGGCAGCCGTTTTCGCGAGTCGCACGGTCCACGGCAATCATGCAACTGGCCATGTCAGGGAACAGACAACCATTGTGATACCAATAGCCGTAGTCCTGATGCCATGTCCACGCCCCCCCCACACGCGGTTCCTTGAGAATCATCTTGTGATGATAGTGATAGACCTCGTCACAAAGCAGAACTTCCATGGCCTGCACGAGCGGTTCAGCCTGGACGATGGCTGAATAAATAGTATCCGGCGGGAGCTCGTTTTCGACAACCAGTTCCACCGCTCCGCCTTCGCCGTCAGCGCGGGATGTGCGGCGTTCGCTGAGCTGCCGATCGGCGCGGGCGATATCTCCAAGCAGCCGAGTTTCATCGAAATCCAGCAGCTGCTCCACCAGCAGATACCCGTCCCGCTGGAAAGCCGCAGCCGCATCCGGAGTCAGAAAATCGCTCCTCATTACACTCCCTCCTTCAGAAACTGAATCGCCTCTGAAACGCGGAACGCACCGTCATAAATTGCTCGCCCCGTGATCACACCAATCAACCCCGGCTGCTCGGCGTGGATCGATCGCAGCGCCGCAAGGTCCTGCATCGACGTCACACCGCCTGAAGCAATCACCGGCAAACCCAGTGCTGCCAGCGCCTGAAAATCGTTCAGCGTCGCCGCATCAATGCCCTGCATCATTCCGTCGTTGGCGATGTTCGTGTAGATCACCGCTGCCAGTGGCAAACCCACGAAGCACTGGGCCAGTTCCATCACCGGCACCTTCGATACCTCCAGCCAGCCCTCCGCCGCCACCATCGAATCCCGCGCATCCAGCCCCAGAGCCAGACGGCCGGGATAACTTCGACACATCCTCTGAAACCACTCCGGCTCCCGCAAGGCCCGCGTCCCGATAATTACTCGGTCCACTCCCGTTTCCTCCAGCGATCGACGAATGGAGTCTTCGTCACGAATGCCACCACCCAATTGACATGGCAAACCCGTTGCATCGACGATGCGACGAACAATCATCGAATTCACCGGACGTCCGGCCTTCGCACCATCCAGATCAACCAAATGCAACCGCTCTGCACCCTCTGCCTGCCACCGCAACGCCATCTCGACAGGATCGTCAGCAAAGACCGTACTGTCCTGATAATTCCCCTGCCGCAGCCGCACACAACGGCCCTCAAGCAGATCAATTGCGGGTAAAAGCTGGAGCATTGGAATCCGTCGGCAGAAGACTGGGAGCTGTAAATGTATGAGACAACGCAGACGCGTAAGTCTAGCAATACCCCCGCATGAAAATCGAGTCCCCGCTGACAGTCCTGCAAATCATACAGCCGAAGACACCGCCGACGGCACCCTTTCCTGCAGACTGTCAATTACGTCTCGGGGAAGCCCTGCCTCGCTCCAAATTCGCCACCTCCCTCACAGTGGTAATCCCCAAATTCCGTCTCCCTGTCGAATCAGCCATCTTCCAGGACGCACAGCTTCGCACTTGTCAACACTTCCGTCCGGCCACTCCACCCGCAAGTCATACTCCCGATCCTCGACAACACCCAGGTGTAGTTCCTGGGCTTCCGCGGACTGGTAGCTGCCGCCGCCGGACAACTGCCTCCACAATGGCGGCTCAACCCCCAGTACCTGCACTCGTACGCCGACCGGTGACCGTGGTACGGTTTTTCCACAAAGTTTCAGCACAAAAGATTTGCCTTCAGACGTGGATTCATTCTGCAGAATGACGGACGGATCCAGTTGATTCGAAATCACGGCATCAGGACGCCCGTCGCGATTCAGGTCCCCTGCCGCCGCCGCACGTCCCAAAGCTGGCGTGCTGAACCACTCCCCTGCCTCCGCAGACACTTCCCGGAACGTTCCGTCCCCACAATTTTCAAACATCTGTGCCGGCATTCGGTACCGCTGTTCCGAATCAAACCACGTGCGGTCATCTACATGTCCGTTCACTACGAGCAAATCATTCCAGCCGTTGTTGTCTGCGTCCATTCCACTGACGCCAAACCCCAGCAGATTCAGGCTCGGCTGACCGAGTCTTGAGATTCGCGTACCATCCTCGAACAACAGTCCACCCGCGGAAGGTTCGGAACGATTCAGATAAAGAGTATTTGTGTCACGGTAGAAGTGAGTCAGAAACAGATCGGTTCTGCCGTCTCGGTTAAAGTCCTCGGCTGCAATTCCCATACTCGCCTGTGCGAATCCTTCGTAGTTCAGGGCCGCACTGGCTTCCGTTGCACATTCGCTGAGCCGAACTTGCCGCACCTCACTCCCAACTCCTGTCACCACATCGACCGTAAACAGAAAATTTGGCTGTCCATCGTTGGCCACATAAATCTCCGGTCTCCTGTCGCCGCCCAGATCCGCAATCACCACTCCCAGCGCTTTCCCGGGAAATGGAACTGCCGCCTCGATGGCTTCAGATGCATCCACCCAGTTGCCACCGCCATCTGACAGGAACAGGTAATCAGCGACTCCCCGGAACATCGCCGGAGTACAGCCCACGTAACCATCCGGACTTCTCGGTTCCGGACACAGCAGTGGAGCAGTTTCCGAGACGTCCAGATAGTTGGCCACATAGATATCCGGGTGCCCATCCCCGTTTACATCACCAAACGCAGCACTTGCCCCCCAGGCACCCCCCCTCACTCCTGTCACTTCAGCAATTTCTGTAAACGTTCCGTCACCGTTGTTTTTCCAGAACTGATTGCCCCCAACCGCTGTCAGATACAGATCCTCAAAACCATCGTGGTCCACATCCGTCGCGGCACAGCCGCAGCAAAAGCCAAACTGCAGCAACCGGGACGACTCGCTGCAGTCATCGAATCGCATCTCCATCGCATTACGAAACAGCCGCCCTGGCGTCCGACGCTGGTCCTCGTTCTGTGGCAGCCGACAGCCATTCGTCATGAACACGTCCAGCCAGCCATCCGCGTCCATGTCAAACACTGCGGCACCACCACCGTTGACTTCCAGAATTCGCCGCTGCCCTCGCATGTCGTCGTTTCGCTGAAACTCAAACCCGCTTGCTGCAGTCAGCGTGCGAAAGCGAATCCGAGTCGACTCACGAATGCTGGCTGCCGGTTCGCTCTGAGCGACCGCGCGGAGTGCTGCACGGACACGAGCCTCCTGCTCTGCATCTGCAGCCGTACGTTCACGTGAACCCCGCACCCCTTCTTCTCCGACACCGCCTGGCTCGGCGTTACTCGCACGATTTCCCGAATCTCTTTCAGCGCTGCATCCCGCACACAGAACGCATGCCGCCAGCAACCCGGCAGCAGACCACATACTGAAGACACCCGCTGTCTTTGGATTCTTCCATGAAGACATCATGGCTCTCTCCCTCGCTGACCACTTTTGCCGGCCACTGCTGCGGAGGCCAGCCGCTCAAAATCCAGAACTGCTTCTGACAGCTCCAGCTTCCGTGCGGCCTGAGCAACAGCCAGTAATGCACCTCGATCACGATCACTCTCCGCCAGCGTCAGCCGCAGCTCAGCCAGTAGCAGTGCCCTCTGCAAAAGTCGGGATCGCTCGGCAATACCCGCTTCAGTATCCGTGGCAAGCACCCCGGCAAGCCCCTGCAGGTAAAGCGGATTTGTCGGATCAGCCACCGTCAGATGTTCGAAATATCGCTTCGCCAGTGCCCTGTCCCCCGCCCGCGCCGCCCCCTCTGCGCGCATGTGCGTCAACAACCATGGTTCACTGGGATCAAACGCAGGCGCTGCACCCAGCAATACAGTGAACTCTTCAGTCGCCTGCTGTTCAAAGCGGCATTCGAGTGCCACCGCCAATACTCCCGGATCTGCCGGATGTGCTGCGAGTATTCGGTCGATCAGGCTGACCGAATCCCGTGGCTTCCCTGCCGACAGCAGATAGCGGGCATGAGCTGCCGTGAGGTGCGGATGATCTGGATCCTCCTGCAGAAACTCCTGCAGACGCTGGTTCTGCTGGGCTGTTTTCGAGCCCAGCAGGGAGGGAAAATGCAGCTGTTTGGCGAGCAGAGCATCCAGCGGTCGCCGAAAACGGATTTCTTTCAGCAACCGCTGGCGTTCCTCCACGCGAAGTTCAAGTGAATACAGATAGACGAGCATTTCTTCGATGAGCTGCAGGTCGGCCGGCAGGACGGAAATACCGGAACGAGCAGCCTGGAGCAGTTCCCGAGCAGCGGCTTCCAGCCTCACAGCTTGATTTGTCCTCAAACACACCTGCGTCTCCAGTCGCCGCGCCACAACTCCGACGCCTGGATCCAGCGTCCGTATCTGCGCAAGACAAGCCAGAGACAGTGTCAATCGATTGGCACGCATGGCGTTTTCTGCGAGCTGAAGCAGAAGCTCTGTATGACGTGGCTCCCGTCGATACAGAAAGCGAAAATCACGGTGCGCCTGTTCAATTTCTGCGGGCCGCACATCGACAGGAAGTGGCTCGGCTGCTGAATCGGCGACGTACCAGTAACCAACAGCGCACATCAGAATGATCACTGCCAGGAGCCATAGGCTCGTACGCCCGCTGCGTTTCCAGTTTGTCTTTCGCGTGGGGAGTCGCTGCACGATCACCGCGGCCGACCTCCAGCTAGTTGATCAACTCCGGAAGTGGTGACCGATGATCCATCACGTATTGGGGCCGTCCTGCGAGGTCCCGCAGCGTGGTATTCAGGTCAACTCCTAAATGCCGATAGAGCGTGGCGAGCACTTCGCCGAAATGCACAGGGCGTTCGGCGATTTCCGCACCGAGGCGGTCCGTGGCTCCGATCACCTGACCTGTTCGGAATCCGCCACCGGCGATCAAGCCGCCTCCGACCTGCGGCCAGTGATCGCGTCCAGCATCCTTATTGATGGTTGGCGTACGGCCGAATTCGCCCCACGCGACGACTGCAACATCCTTGTCCATCCCGCGCTCATGCAGGTCTGAGATCAGAGCACTGAGGCCCTGATCAAACTGGGGGAGGTGCGTATTTTTCATGCCGTTGAAGTTGTCGGAATGGAAGTCCCAGCGGCCAAAATTCAAAGTGACAACTCGACAGCCAGCCTCGACGAGTCTCCGAGCAATCAGGAAGTGCTGCAGATTTCTTGGGGCTCCATCACCGAAGTTGCGGGCGTCGCCCTCACCGTATCGTTGCCGTACATGCTGAGGTTCGCGGGAAACATCCAGCGCCTCGACCAGCCGGCTGGAAGTGAGGATATCGAAAGCCTGCTGGGTGAACGAGTCCATCGCGGCGAGCATTCCGCTGTTGTCTCGAGCGTCGCGGAGTCGATCGACGGATCGTTGCAGTGATCGTCGGTCTTCAAGCCGTGCCGCATCGATTCCGTTGAGCACCATGTCTTTCTGAGCCGGGCCGGAAGGGCGGAAGGCGGAATTGGAAATTCCAAGAAAGCCTGGCAGTCCCGGGGAACCATACGGCGGGTGACCTGTGTCAGGCGATAATCCAACAAACGGCGGCACTGCGGCATTTTTTGAGCCCTGCAGCCGCGAGACAGTGGAACCGAACGATGGCCAGCCCCCCGGCGGCTGCTGTCGCTTCGAACGGCCAGTGCAGCAAATGAATGAATCATGATCTCCGTCGGGAGACCCGTAAACGGAACGCAGCGGGACACAGAGGTCCATAATCCCGGCCATCCTCGGCATGTGCTCGCAAATCTCTATTCCCGGAACATTTGTGGGAATTGGCTGAAATTCCCCGCGAATCTCTGACGGGGCCTGCATCTTCAGATCATACATGTCCTGGTGCCCGGGAGCCCCACACATGTAGATCATAATCACAGCCTTGCGGGAATTGACCGATCCCGCTGACTGTTCTGCTTTCAACAGTTCAGGCAGACCAAGACCACCGACGGCGAGTGTTCCCAGACGCAGGACGTCCCTGCGCGAGACTCCGTTGCAAAACTTTCTGTGGGAACCGTTGATAGTAAGCATTGGAGCATTCCGGCGGGGAGGAGAAGGAGAGGCGGGCTGAGAGCAGGAGGGCGACGCAAAGGTGTTGTGTCAGGAGTTTACCCGGATTATCGGTCGGTGTGAACAGTTTTCGTGCGAATAGTACAAATTCGGGCAGTGTCTGCCACTTGCGGCCATAACGGCAAAGCTGCAAAATTCCGTCCAAAAGCCCGGTTCTACGCTGAAAGTCAGACGCCATGCCCAAAGTCAGCCGCAAAGCCACCTCCAGACGCAGTTCCGGATACAGCCCAAAATTCCAAATCACAAACGCAATTGCCAAAGCTCTGACAATCATTGAACGGGCACGAGGATTTCTGCAGGCTGCCACTTTGTCGGAACAGTGGGTCACCAGCATGAGCGACCGCGCCCTGCTGCTCGAAGCCCACCACACCACACATATCGAAGGCACTCAACTGACCCTCGAACAGTCTGAAAAACTGCTCGCTGGAAAACAGGTGTACGGGGTTTCAAGGGATGATCGCCGTGAGCTCCTGAATTACCGGGATGCCTTTGAACTCGTAAGCAGATACATTCTCAGCGACAGCCCCATCACAGAAACACTCATCCGCGAAATCCATCGCCTGCTTGTGCTCGGAGTTCGTGATGGAGAAGCGAGGCCGGGTGAGTATCGTCGAGTGCAGAACCTTGTTGCCAACACAGAAACCGGAAAAATCATCTACACATCGCCACCGAAAGACGACGTACCCGAACTGATGCGACAGCTGATCGTGTGGCTCAACCATGAAACTGACATCCACCCGGTTCTCGTATCCGGGCTGGCTCAGTTCCAGCTTGTCCACATTCACCCATTTGTTGATGGCAACGGCAGAACTTCAAGACTTCTTTCTACCCTCTGCCTCTATCGAACCGGGTACGACTTCAAACGCCTTTTTACCCTGAGCGAGTTCTACGACCGTGATCGTCGAGCCTACTATCACGCCATTCAGCAGGTAAGGGACAGTGGGATGAACTGCACCGGCTGGCTCGAATACTACTGCAATGGACTGGCTGCGCAAATGAATGAAACGGTGGATCGCGGCCGCAAAGTTATTCGCACGGATGTTCTTTCCAGAGAGCATGACCTCAACGCCCGCCAGGCCTTCGTTCTGCAGTCACTCATGGATGGAATGCGAATCAGAATCTCAGACCTCGAATCCCAATTCCCCCATACCAACCGCAGAACTTTGCAGCGTGACCTGAAACGACTTGCAGATCTGGCACTGATCGAGCATTCTGCCGGAAGTGCAACGGATCCGAATCGCGAATACAGCCTTAGGGAGCTGTGACAAAAGCTGTGACATGGGCTTTTGTCATAGCTGTTTCACAAGCAAAAATACTGGTTTTTATTTCCCACGAGCTGTGACACGAGCTGTGACACGAGCTGTGACATGAGCTCAACTGTTACCTACAGTCCACCGGTGGCCTGGACGCCTGAAACCTGATTTGCCTGCAGGTGATTTCGGTCTGCATAGTACTCGAATCTTCGGCCCGTGAACGACTGCGGCTCGCCACCATTTGGTACGTAGGTGACTCGTGCCTGCCGACCTTCTTCGGCACGCAGAATATACTGCTGCCGAGCATGATCATAGGTGATGCGGTCAGCATCACCAGAGAACAGGCGTGATTCCAGTCGACATGGAGCCCTCGTCCCTCGTCCGGGGCCAGCTGGATTGGATTCAGCGACGAGTGAAAACGAGGACTCTTCGCTGTCGAGTCCTGGGGTCACAGACACCGTCAGATTTTCACAACCCATTGAACCGGAATTCTCCGGTAACTCGTTGACACCGAGTCGATCGACGTTCAGACGATCATGGAGCGATTCCACTGGCCCAAACACACCCCGAACGTGTTGTCGCAGTCTGACAAACCGCGAGTTGTAGTTGCCTTCGAGGTTCCCAATAAATGTAGCCCTGACAAACAGGCAGGCCTGGTCGGGAGTTCTGATTGGCGTGTTCGCACGGGCCACGGCACGGCTGGCAGAGGTCAGCCGACGACGCTGATCCGGCTGCACGGACTCCACCACACCAGGTCCTGCCGCTGTGAACTCACCCGTCTCGCCAAACATCTGCAGATCCGCAAACTCAGCATGATGACGTCCGGTCACAACCCCATTTGCCATCATTTCCAGATCAACAACCACTCTCCCCTCACACTCCAGCTTCTCAATACGGCTGGCCTGCAGGCTTTCCTGCCCGGGCGTCGCGTTTCGGGAAACCAGTTTGAAGGAATCAGTGGAACCGGCCGCCGCAAGTTGCTCTCCCTCAGCAAAATGTACCTTCATTCCCGCGCAGGTCAGCTCCGCATCCACGTTGATTTCATCATTCAGAACGGCTCGAACGCTTCCGACAAAATGCGCCGTTTTGCCGATGAAGGTCATGCGTTCGTTCCAGTAAATATCCAGTGGTGCAGGCTGCGGAAGTTCGCTGCCGTCGGGGCCCCGGGATACCACCAGCCGCAACCTTCCCCCCCCTTCAACAGCGGCCTCACCCCGTGCTCCCGCTGCCGCCGATACGACATCCGCGCCCGCGTTGGTTCCGTCCTGTACAGCTGACTCACGCGCCTCAACAACATCTATTCGTGGCCCATCAATTCTGGCCTTGCTGCGAATCACGCTCGCTGGATCACCGCTTAAATGCAGGCTTCTTCGACCTTCATCATCAGCCGACGCGTGGAGCAGATTTCCCTGGGCTGTAAAGCTCTCTTCAGGCTCCGCCGCCTCATGCGTGATAGCCACATTACCACGCAGCCAAAGCTCATGGAACTGCATTTCCCCGCCTGCATGTGTCCTGACCCGTGTTTCAACCACATCACATGAAAATTCAGTGCTGCCTGCCGCCAGCGGTCCAGATGCAGACTGTGTGAGGTTTGTTCCACCGGCGCGACCACTGATTGACTTCCCATTCACCGCCTGTTCAGGCACCGCCTCGAATTCAACGGTTAGCCGATCATGGGCGTTTCCACAGATTCCTTGTGATTCCAGACGCACCCCGCCAGTTGCCCTCAACTGCTGTGGCCGCAGTGAACTCAGCGCCGGGCCTGCCGTCCCCATCAGCCCTGACTCAGCGACTGCTGCTGGCTGCCGTGGCTGCATTGCCAACTGAACCTGCGAGGCTGTCAGGGTAAATTTTCGACTTAAATCCGCCACTCGGGCTGAGCCGGAAAGAACCAGAACGTCCTGCTCGCCGCTGGCAATCGTGAGCGACTCACTCCACGAGGCTTCAATTGCAGAACCATGCTCTGCAGCATTCCCCTGTCCTTGATCCTCTGACGCCCCGGCACCCACCGGGGCCGAAGGCAGCAACGTTCCTGGTCCGGCACACTTCACGAAACGTACCTGCCGATTTGCATCGAGGCTGATGGAAACGGAGGGTGCTGTGAGCCGTCGCCCGCGCTGCTCCACCTGCACAAACACCGGCTTACCAGTCGCTGCCACCGGCCGACCAACCAGCTCCAGCAGGTTGTCCTCAAGACGATATCGGAGCTGACTCATTGAGGCCGTCAGCTCCTGCTGCTCAGATCGAAACAGTACCCGACGGCCTTCAGCCGAAATTGACGCCAGAGTCAATCGCGGCGTCTTCCCTGATTGCTCGACCGCGGTCACTTTCGGCTGCAACTGCAGCACTAATCGGGAACAATAAAGCCGATCAGCCGTTCCGTCTGCGAGGAAACGCTCGGCCATCACCTGATTGTCAGGTCGCAGCTCACGATCACCAAAACCCGAAAAAGTAGCTTCCCGCGTTGGCACAAAATAGTCCATGCCATTCGCCGCGCTCACCTTCATTGGCACTGGCTCGCGTTGCCCGTCATGGTCCGTAAACAACATGTCGCACGTGACGCGGCCAAGCAGCCGAATACGCTGCACGTCTGTCACCGACAACAGCCCGCTTTCAGCCGCTTCGTCACTCCCCTGTAATTCAATCTCGGCTCCACCTTCCGCCGTTGCCTTATGACCGTCCCAGACAATCGTGACCGACTGGCTCGTCCAGATTTTCATCACGTCAGCAGCGTAGTGAAACGTCCGCCCCTCGACTCGCAATCCCTTCGGACCCTTCAGCCGCACCACTCCACTCAACAGGCCGCTTGTGAGTCGCCCCATTGAACTTTCGCCCAGACTGATCCTTAACTCCGCATCCAGCTGAGCGGAATCCGCCGTCGCCGTCACGGGTTCACTTCCATCATCACCCTGCCACAGCATGGCCACCGGACTGACCTGCAGAGAACGACCATCATTGATCATCCGATGCTGCTGGAAAAAGAGCAGACGGCCACCATCGCGCACTCTGCCATTGGCGTTTCGCACCCATTCGTCACCAGCAAACCACTTCTCCGCTGCTTCCGTGAAAACCGGTGACTGACGCTTTCGAGGAACCTCCACAGCCGCAACCGCCCGCCGCTGCTGCTCCTGAACCGCTGCCGGAGCAGACAACCACGGACGAGACAATTGAGAAACCAGCAAATACAACGCCGCCAAACTGGCTCCCGCCAGAAGCGTCCGCAGTATTCGTGGCATTCCGTGAAACATGGGGTGCTACACTGACAAAAAAGAAAACAGCTGCAAAGGGGCAATTTACAAGGCATCAGGAACCAAATCTCAAGCTGCCAAATGTCAGCCCTCAACCAAAGAACTCCAACCAAAATAACTCACCAGTCAGCTGACCGCTGACCAGCCGATTCATTCGTCCTTTCCAGTTGTTCAATCGGTTTGCATTTTAATGTCTCTTCCCATTCCAGCGGATTCGACGGTCAATTCAGCCATCAGGCAGTTTTGGAGGAACTGGAGGTCTGGGGGATCAGGGATGACTTTTCTGATGATGCCGGTTCCATGAGGTTCAGTACATCGGTGATATCGAGTAGTCCTATCGGGGCACGATCCGCATCGATGACTGGCAGTTCGCTCAAATGACGCTCAGACATCAGACGAATCGCCTCGGGCAGCAGAGCCTCAGGGTGAATGGTCACCGGATTGCGAGTCATTACCCGCTGGATAGCGTCGTCCAGCTGATCATCGCGCCGCGATTCAAAAAGTCGTGCGAGGTCACTGTCCGTGAACAGACCGCTCAGACGCCCTGCGGCATTTGTGAGCATCACGGCTCCCGTGCGTCGACCTGGACGGCTCAATTGAATCATCACCTCCCGCACGGTTTCCGTTTCAGCAGCGATTCTCAACTGGCTGCCCTGACGCATCACGTCCCGTACGGGCGCAAGTTTTCGCCCAAGACTGCCGGCTGGGTGAAACATTGCGAAACGCTCTGCGGTAAGCCCGCGGATGCGGCTGAGCACCAGTGCGAGCGCATCGCCGAGGGCGAGCATAGCGGTGGTGGAACAGGACGGGGCGAGTCCCAATTCGCAGGCCTCCGTGTGGCGGCCCAGCATGAGCACCACATTGGCTGCTCGTGCCAGCGGATTCTGATCATCTCGTGTAATGGCGATCAGTGGTACCTGCATTCGCCGCAGCACCGGCAGCAGGCTGAGCAGTTCGTCGGTTTCGCCACTGTTCGAAAGTGCCAGCACCACATCCATTTCGGAAATGCAGCCGAGATCGCCATGCAGTGCTTCTGTGGGGTGCAGAAAGTGGGCCCGTGTGCCGGTGCTGCAAAAGGTGGCAGTGAGTTTTCGGCCGATCAGTCCCGCTTTGCCAACTCCCGTGACAATCACGCTGCCGCGGCAGTGTTCAATAAGTCGGAGTGCTTCGCAGAATCGCAGATCGAGGCCGTCAGAGAGCCTTATCAGAGCTTCAGCTTCCTGACGAATGACCCGCCGGGCCTCTCGCAGTTGATCGAGCTGGGCGACAGGGACTGCGATGGGTTCCCGCTCCGATGCTGTACTGCCGGGGGACGTCATACTGTCTTCCTGACGTGTTCTGTGCGTGGAGGCTCCAGCCGCATTCCATGTAACTGGAGAAAGTTCCTGTGCGTGTTCTCGGAAAAATCCCCTGGATCCTAGCAGTTTTTAACGTCCACAGTCAACGCGAGTCGGCCGCGGGCGGATCTTTGCGGGCTGGAAGACGGACCTTCCAAATGTCCTGCCAGCGACCTTCACTACCCACGAAGAGTGCCAGCGAATCCGCGCCGAAACAGGCTGTTTCACCCTGCGCCCGCGGTGGCAGCGTGAGAATCTGCGGGGGTGAGGAAAGCACATCTGACCAGTTTTGGGTGCCGGATTTTTCAAACAGCAGTCCGCTCAGAGGGTTCACAATCGCAAGACGCTGTCCATCCGGTGAGATATCCATGGCTGTTGCATACGGCACTGCCAGCTTACACACAGTTTCCGCCTCACGAATTTGCACTTTGGTCTCCAGATCCAGCGGTACACTGGAGATTTCTGCTGCTGCTGCCTTTGCCTTCGTGCAAAGCAGAATCCGGCGACTGGCCACATCCACGGCGACACTCTCGCAGTCGCGAGCACCTCCGGGCCAGCTGAGGCGGACTTCAATTTCCGGACGCATCGCATGCTGCAGAGGCTGAGCGTTCTCCGGGGGCAGCTTCAGATCTGGCTCGCGGAATATCCAGAGACGACAGCCCGGACGCCCGGCCCCCCGATCCGCTGAATTGTCACCAGTGTCCGCCACGAGCAGCCAGTTGTCGTCACCGGAACGGAACGCGCACATGTCTTCCCAGTCCGTTGCTCCAGTTCCCTCAAGGCTCAGCACTGCGCGAGTCATGCCGGATGCGGCTACGAGAAACAGTCTGGGACGGTCACCGGAGTCATTGTGAAGCCAGAGACTTTCGCCGAAACGACCGCTCATCGCCATGCCGCTGGCCTCGTTGATGTTCCAGTCGTTGACGCGGCAGAAACGTTCAGCCTGTTCTGGTGACTCGTCCGAA
Organism: Planctomycetaceae bacterium; assembly: GCA_046074645.1. Lineage (GTDB taxonomy): Bacteria > Planctomycetota > Planctomycetia > Planctomycetales > Planctomycetaceae > SXXK01. The sequence goes on from JBJTOP010000040.1 coordinate 55,154, forward strand.
ACAGTCGGAAGTCCGTAAAGGAATGCTGCCGTGGGCCATGGAAGCACCCCAATCACGGTCCACGCAGCCCCCAGCAGAAGGCTGCCACAGAGCCCGGCGGCTACGAAACCACGGCGGACAGTGGAAAATTGGGGAGTGATTACCTGCTCAGACATGCGATTGACTCAGGAACCTGGAGTAATCAGGGGGACTTCAGTCAGAACCTGTTGAAGAATATCGGCGGCCACGTCGTCTATCGTTCGCAGACTTCCATCCTCGGCCAGCCCGTGAACCGTTCTCCAGTCCAGACGGCTGTGCGACAGCGCCAGGTAGCAGCGGCGGACTTTTTCGAGATAAGGAAGGTTGGCTTCGTGCAGGTCAGCCTCCTGCTGCGTATAGTCGCGAACTCCCTTTCGAGCCACCAGTTCACGACTCATCTGGCTGGACATATCGATCACGATCGTCATTTGCGGTCGCGGCAACTGAAATACGCCATACTCCACCTGTTCGATCCACTCCATCAAATCATGCCTGGACTGTCCTGACAGTTTTGCTGCCTGATGGGCGAGATTGGAACCGACGTAGCGATCAAGCACCAGCACATCGTTGGTGTCCAGCATCTGCAGAAGCAGGCCACGGGATTCGAAGCGATCACCAGCGTAGAGTACCGATGCCAGCTGTGGGTGGACCTGATCCAGAGCACCAAATTGGCCGTTGAGAAAATCGGCGATCGATCTCCCGAAGACTGTGGCGGCGTAGCGCGGAAACTGGAGCGAATCCGCACGCAGGCCCCGTTCGCGGAGCGAACTCACGAGGCGAGCGGCCTGAGTCCCCTTGCCGGCTCCATCAATTCCTTCGATCGCAATGAGAATTCCCATCAGAAGTCCCTCTGAGCTGCCTGCGGAGCAAACGGCGTCATTTGGGGTGTGGGCAGGTTGAGCACTGGCAATAAGCTTTGGGCACTTTGCTGTTCAGAAGTCCTGCACTCGCCAATTTCGACAATATCCGGCTCGTTTGTTGAATCCTGCCAAATTTCCGCAGCGAACGGTCGCACAACCTCAGTGCGCTCCGGATCCAGTCGCAGAGCGGTCACGCCCTCCCGGTTTGCCGCGGAAGCACTGCAGTGAACGAAGTGACCCAGATCGGCTGCAGACCCACGGCATTCGACCGGCATATACCATCGATCTGTGCCACGGATCAGGTCACTGCGACCATCGACCAGCCGTTCGGCGAGGACTTCCAGCTGAGATGTAAGCGCGACGTGTCCGAGGTAGTACTGGTGTGCGAGCTGGCGTTCGAGTTCCGAGAGCGCGCTGACGCGGCGGCGGATTTCTTCCGGAGGAATCTGGTCGGGCATACTGGCAGCCGGAGTCCCATCGCGACGACTGAAAGGGAAGACGTGGACCTTCATGAATCGGGCCGTGCGGCAGGTATCGAGCGTCTGCTGGAATTCGGATTCGCTCTCGCCGGGAAATCCAACGATGATGTCAGTACTGAAGGCTGTGGCAGAACCGAGCACCTCACGAATTTGTTCCAGCCGATCAAGAAAACGCTGTACGCGATAGCGGCGGCGCATGCGGGTGAGAACAGAGTCACTGCCGCTTTGCAGGGCCGGGTGGAACTGCGGGCAGAGATGTTCACAGTCACCGCAGGCGCGGATGAATTCGTCGTTGACCTCGACCGCTTCGATGCTGGAGAGGCGCATACGCCAGTTGCCGGGGATGCGATCCAGTCGCCGCAGAAGATGCCACAGCCTTGCTGGAGGATCGCCGGCCGGTAGATTATTGGTGTCCACACCGTAGTGGCCCATGTGAATGCCGCTGATCACAATCTCACGATATCCATGGTCAATGAGTGCTCGTACTTCATCTTCGATGTCCGCAGCACGGCGACTGCGGAGCCCCGGGCGAACGGTGGGAATGATGCAGTAGGAACACTTCAGGATGCAGCCATCCTGAATCTTAATGAAAGCTCTTTGCCGCCCCTCGAAGTCCGTGATGCCAGCGGGAAGACTGGATACGCCAAATCGGGCCAGCACATCGGGCAGTTCGCGTTTGTCAGAGATCACTTCGATCACGTTCGGCAACTTTGCCACTGCCTCGGGGTCACGTGTGGCGTAACAGCCCATCACAATTGTTTTGCCAGCCGGATTCTGACGCGACAACTGACGAATCACCTGACGTGACTTGGAATCTCCGGTGTTGGTTACAGTGCATGTGTTAACAACACACAAGTCCGCAGCTTCGCCGTCGCCTGCTTCCCGATAGCCACTTTGCAGTAAAGCTTCCCGGACAAGCTGCGTTTCGTATTGATTGACTTTGCAGCCCAGAGTCACAAGGCGGCAGGTGGGAGAGAAGGACATGGTGGGCGACAGGAATAAAAAGGACGAGAAGGGAGCACACTTGTGGCCGGCGGGTACATTCAGCGAATCGGACTGGCGGGGCCACCAAGGCGAAACTGACAGAGAAAAATGCCGAGTACGTAGAGAAACAGCAGCGGGAACATCATCAGCAGCATGCTCCATGGGTCCGGAGAAGTCGTGAGCACCATCGAGGCGACGGAAATAGCCAGCACAGCAATCCGCCAGTTATCACGGTAGGTTTGCACCGTGCAGACGCCGATGCGTTCGAGGAACAGCATGACAAGCGGGAGCTGGAAGCTGACGCCGAAGAGCAGAGGCATCAGCATTGCGGTACTGATGTATTCAGACAGTCGCGGTTGAACCGTGACTCCCATCCAGTCGCTGAAGCTGATCAGAAAATCGAGCATCAGCGGAAAAGCGAAGAAAAATCCACCGGCGGCTCCGGCGACGAAGAGTACGACACTGAGCGGAAGGTAGAGGTAGACGTAGCGTCGTTCGTGTGGGTAAAGGCCAGCTGCAACGAATAGCCAGAGCTGGTAGAAGACCCAGGGGGCTGCGAGGAATAAACCTGAGAAAAAGCAGACCTTCATGTAGACCATAAAGCCTTCTTCAGGTTTGAAGGATGTGATTCTGGAGGTGTCTTCTATCACTCGCTGAAGCTGAGCGAACTCAGGGGCTGTGATGACGACTTCGACGTGATCCGGGAGTGCCTCGGGTGTGGTCGAGGCTGGGACCGTCGGGACGGGCATACCAAGAGCCCGCTGGAGTTCGCTGCGGTCAATGCGAACCCGCAGCTGGTCTTTCTTCAGCTCGGCAGGTGGGGGTGCCTGAACGGTGTTCGGGGTGTTGTCAGCACTGCTGAGAAGATCCTTGATGTATTCGTAAAAGGACTTCTGCGGCATGTCGAGTTCGACATTCTCGATACCGCGATCCCGCAGTGCCTGTTCGACGGGCTGACGCAGCCAGAAAAAGATGGTGTCGCCGAAAAACAGACTGCCGATCACTGCAATCATGAGTCCAGTGACGGCGCGAAACACGTGCACCCTCAGCACTTCAAGGTGCTCGCCGAAGGTCATCGTTGTGTCGTCAAACAGATCCCAGTTCGCGGAACGGCGCATGCGACAGGTACTTCCAGTGGCAACAGAATTTGCGAGCAGACGATAGAAATCAACCTCCGCGAGTCAGTTCGCGGAAAAGCTGAAGGAGCTGATTGGTGACCGGACCGGGGACTCCGGCGCCGATCTGACGGCCATCAAGACTGGTGACGGCAATCACTTCAGCTGCGGTACCGGTGAGGAAACATTCGTCGGCGGTGAAGATATCATGACGAGTGAGCACACACTCAACGACAGGGATGTCCGCTGATCGAGCAAGTTTCATGACGGCGTTCCGAGTAATGCCTTCAAGAATTCCGGCATCGGGCTGCGGTGTCCTGAGCGTCCCACGCTTGACAATGAAGATGTTATC